>NZ_CP064795.1:87500-430000 GCF_015644725.1 Salinimonas marina | reverse complement strand
TTTCAAGATCAGAATAATAGCCAGCTGTTAAAACATGCTCCAATGCTTTAGCTACGGCTAGGTTTATTGGTAAACGCTTAGTGCCCATGCGAAAATCCAGTTGCGTTAACCGAGACTGCCACTCAGCCATCATTGGTGGCCTTTGCTGAGTTGTAAAAATTAACGCTTCGGCATACTGCGTAGGCATCATCTCTTTGAGCCGGCTACAAATCGACAATGTTGCCATTCCGGTTTTAGTTGTATACCCCCCGACCCCAAACATACGACAAACGCCGGGGCGAAAGTCGTACACGGAACACCCGCCGCGACTTCCATCCAAAGCTGTGCGCTGAAAAAATTTGCAGGCAAAGCCTGACTCAGCTTGTAACGAAACTAATAGCTCCTCCGCATTCCCCTTATCGAATAAATGAAGCGCCAGTGGCAACATTTCTAATACCGTCACTTCTATATCTGGTTTATTACAACACGCGCCGCACTCCGCCGGACATGGCAACTGGCGTTCATTCTGAAACTTCGAAAATTGCTTGGAAATTGCACCGAAAACAACCTGGACTTGATTTGATAACTCACGCAACTTTTGCATGATGACTCCACAAAAGAAAAACTTTAACCAACAAAGCAAACTTCTCAGCTATCGGAAGGGACGTAAGGAACACGCAGGTAGCAATTGAATCGCGCGTATTATTCTGTTTTTTAGCGGTTAGGCAAGCTTTTAGTTCGGGGGTGTACATAATAAAAAGCCATCTTTCAAAGATGGCTTTTTAATCGGTTGAGGTTTTTCTCGTTTTGCTAGCTAATTTCCTGCCCCTAGCCTCTCCCCCTGATAGCTACCATCCTGTACCGCCTGCCACCAGCTTTCATTATTCAGATACCATTCGATGGTTTTGCGTATACCTGACTCAAAAGTTTCCTGGGGAGACCAACCAAGTTCCCGCTCAATTTTAGAAGCATCGATGGCATAGCGCATATCGTGGCCGGGCCGGTCCTGCACATAGGTGATTTGCTCGGCGTACGGTACTTCTTTGGGTTTTACTTCATCCAGAATCGAACATATGGTGTTCACAACTTCCAGATTCTGCTTTTCATTGTGCCCGCCGATATTATAGGTTTCGCCGATTTTGCCTTTTAAAGCCACCAGCACCAGGGCCCGGGCGTGATCTTCTACATATAACCAATCCCGGATCTGGTTGCCTTTACCGTACACGGGTAAGGGTTTGCCGGCCAATGCATTAAGAATCACCAAGGGAATCAGCTTTTCCGGAAAATGATAAGGTCCATAGTTGTTCGAGCAATTGGTGACAAGCGTAGGCAAATTATAGGTTCGCAACCATGAGCGCACCAATTGATCTGAAGACGCCTTAGAAGCTGAGTACGGCGAGCTTGGCGCATACGGGGTTGTTTCAGTAAACAGCGGTAATTCGGTACCTGAGTCCACTTCATCAGGATGGGGTAAATCACCATACACTTCGTCGGTGGAAATATGATGAAACTTAAAACTCTCACGTTTCTGGCCCGTTAGCCCACTCCAGTAAGCTCGTGCCTGTTCAAGTAATGTATAGGTACCCACCACATTGGTCTGAATAAACTCACCCGGACCATCGATTGAACGATCTACATGAGACTCTGCCGCCAGGTGCATAATAATATCAGGCTGGTATTGCTCTAAAACCGAACGAACGCCCTCGGCGTCACAAATGTCAATCTGCTCAAAGTGGTAACGGCTATCCGAATCCACACTATGCAACGACTCAAGATTGCCCGCATACGTTAGCTTATCAAGGTTAATAACGGTATGTGTGGTGTCATTAATAAGATGGCGCACCACTGCTGAGCCGATAAAGCCCGCGCCGCCAGTTACAAGAATGGTTTTGTTCATTAACTTTCTCGGTTGTTAAAGTGCATCAAGCATTTCGGCCAGTTGCGTTCGCCAATGACGCGGCGTAATTGCACTAAACGTTGCTCGGGTAGCGGTCTTGTCCAGCACACTATAATGAGGACGTTTGGCCGGCGTGGGATATTGCGAAGAGGGAATAGGCTTTATGGGGATAGCTGTTTCCAGCAACCCCTTTTGCACCGCGAGTTCCTGTATGGCGTGAGCAAAATCGTACCAACTGGCTACCCCTTCATCGGTCCAGTGGTAAACCCCCTGGGTCCGGTTCTGTGCAGCAAATACACAGGCTTCGGCCAGGCCGCGGGCCCATGTCGGCGTACCTATCTGATCATCGATAACCCCCAGTTGGGGTTTTGTGTCCATTAAGGTGAGCATGGTTTTTACAAAATTATTGCCATGTACCGAATAAACCCAGGCGGTACGTAGTAAACAGCTTTGTTGCGGTAAAAGTTCTAACAATGCTTTTTCCCCATCAGCCTTGGTTTTTCCGTAAACCCCCTGCGGCTCAATAGCGTCATCAGGGGTATAAGGTACACCTTTATGCCCATTGAACACATAGTCAGTGGATACGTGCACCATAAAAGCATCGGCGGCTTTACAGTAACGAGCCAGATTTTCGACCCCTTGTGTATTTATCAGGCGCGCGGCTTTGGGTTCGGACTCTGCTTTGTCTACCGCCGTATAGGCTGAGGCGTTAATAATCACCTGCGGGGCCAATGTATCGAGGGTAGATGACAGGCGATCATAATCGGTAAGATCGATATCTTTGCGACCTAAAAAAGACGCCGATTCAGGCAAAAGGTGCTGTAATTCTTGTGCCAGTTGGCCAGACTTTCCTATGACGACAATCTTCACACTTTCACCTTAAAACGTCGGGGCGTCGATGAAAGCCAGACCGGCTTCATCTTTTGCAGATAACGAAGGGGCTTTACCATCGACCAAAGGCCATTTGATCCCCAGCGCTGGATCATCATACTTCACTGAAATTTCAGACTCGGGGTGGTAATAGTCTGTACACTTGTACACAAACTCTGCTGAATCGCTGGTAACATAGAAGCCATGGGCAAATCCGGCGGGTACCCAAAGTTGCCGGTTATTTTCTGCTGAAAGCATCACCCCAACCCACTGACCGAACGTTGCCGATTGTTTACGCATGTCCACCGCCACATCAAATACTTCACCACTGGTGACGCGCACTAATTTGCCCTGTGTGTGTTCCAGCTGATAATGCAGGCCACGCAAAATTCCCTGGCGCGACTTAGAGTGATTGTCCTGTACAAATTCGACTTCGGCGCATTCCTTTTGAAACCAATCGGTGCGAAAGGTTTCCATGAAGAAACCACGCTCATCGCCAAAGACCTTTGGCTGGATGATTTTTACATCCGGAATGTCTGTTTTGATTACTTGCATACTTTACTACTAACCTGAATATATTATTTAACGCGATCGTTGATGACCTTAAGCAGATAGTCGCCATACCCGCTTTTTATTAAGGGGGCAGCGAGCTTTTCTAATTGGGCGGCATCGATATAGCCCATACGGTACGCCACCTCTTCGGGGCAACAAACTTTGAGTCCCTGGCGTTTTTCTATAGCAGCCACAAAGTTGGCCGCATCTAGCAGACTATCCAGGGTACCGGTATCCAGCCAGGCCGATCCGCGTCCCATCAACTCTACTTTCAAGGAGCCATCCTGCAGATACAGATTGTTCAGGTCGGTAATTTCCAGCTCGCCGCGGGAGGAGGGTTTTACTTCTTTGGCAAAATCGACGACCCGGTTGTCGTAATAATAAAGACCCGTGACGGCATAGTTAGATTTTGCTTTTTGAGGCTTTTCTTCAATCGACAGCGCATTCCAGTTATCATCAAAATCCACCACACCATAGCGCTCCGGATCATTGACGTGATAGCCGAAAACCGTCGCCCCATACTCCTGCTTAAACGCACTTTGTAACGACAGTTTAAGGTCATGCCCATAATAGATGTTGTCGCCCAGCACCAGCGTACAGCTGGCATTGCCGATAAACTCTTCGCCAATTAGAAATGCCTGCGCGAGTCCATCGGGGCTTTCTTGTACCGCATACTGAATATTCATCCCCAGCGCGGACCCATCTCCAATCAGTTCAATAAACCTGGATTGCTCTTGCGGAGTGGTGATGATCAGAATATCGCGAATACCTGACATCATCAGCGTGGATAAGGGGTAAAAGATCATCGGTTTGTCGTAAACCGGCATAAGCTGTTTGCTGACTACCGTAGTAAGAGGATGCAATCGCGTGCCAGAACCGCCTGCGAGGATTATTCCTTTTCTCATAGCTAAAGCTGAGCCTTCATAATTATCAATTGAAATAGAACATCTGCTTGTATGAAAAAGGCAATCAGACCTGACAAACAGCATTTAATAAGCTGGTAATGGTAAGCCTGCGCGTAGCGATACTCAATGCCTGGTTTGTGTTTTATCCACTGCATCCACCTGTCCGGTGTACAAACCAGGATACATTTAACAATTCATTGGCGTAGCCGCTAATATTCCTCTTTTGCTTTTATGGCAAAATTCTCCCGCTTTAGCGTCAGATTTGGATTGTAAGCCGGGTCGTGATCGATATAGTGACCCCAGGTGGTTTTTAGATAATTCAGCTCTTTATTAAAGCGTGCCGCCTTTTCAGGGGTGATATCCAAACCACGGGACACCGATTCATGATGAAACAGTTCAGCTTCGGCGCAGTAAAGATTACGCACCCCGGACTGCGCCACCCGCAGACAAAAATCCACATCATTAAAGGCGACGTGCAACTCTTTTTCGTTTAAGCCACCCACTTCTTCATACTTTGATTTTTTCACCAATAAGCAGGCAGCGGTAACCGCACTGTAATTTTGAGTCGCAAGCAATCGATTCATGTAGCCCGGATGGTAGCGAGGAAAATACTTATGCGCGTGCCCCGCCCCGCCGCCATAGCCTAAAACGACCCCGGCGTGTTGAATCCGGCCATCGGTATACAATAACTTAGCACCGACACAGCCAATGTCTTCACGTACCGCATGGGCTGCCATATATTCAAGCCAGTGAGGCGAGATAACTTCAATATCGTTATTCACCAGACCAACGATTTCGCCTTTGGCCTGTTTTACGGCAAAATTATTGATGGCTGAGTAGTTAAAAGGGTGCGGGTACTTCAGTAGTCTGATGCGGGGGTGCTGATTTAGCTGCTCAAAAAACTCCAGACTTGCAGGCTCGTCTGAATTGTTATCTACCAGCAGAATTTCGTAGTTCTGGTAAGTGGTTTTTTCTAAGATTGAATCAATACAGGCTTTAACCAACGCCTTGCCATTGTAGGTAGGGATAACCAGAGACACCAGTGGCCTGGATAACAGCGGCCACTGCACCGCCAACACTTTTCCGGTCAGATTTTCAGCCTGTAAGTGATGGCGGTCAATGGCGCTTTTCAGGTTATCAAGATTCGCTTTTCGTGTATGGCTATACGTAAAGGACAGTGGCTCATGGTTCACTGTAAAATCCGTACCGGACAAATAGGCATCCGCCAGGGCAGACTCAATATGATTTTCCTTAACAAAAAAAGTATTAAGCGTTGAATCTGACTTTAACAGTACTGCCGAAGCGATGTATCCGGTGGCGAGCAACAGATCGGGGTTCCAGTCTGGCAAAAACTCGTACGTTTGCAGCTTATTCTGATCATTTACCGTAAAGGCATCAAAATAGGTAATATCAGCGGCTGCGGTATTATTTAATGATGCTGTTAGCACGTCTTCGTAAATCATTACCCCGGCTTGCAGCACCAGTAAGGGGTAAGTCCCCATATCTATCGCGCTTCGCGACTCCACCGGCAACGCGGTATGTAACCCTTCCCGACAAACCGCGTGGTCGATATACACTGTATTGATATTGGTGTTTAAGCGGTTTAGCGACTTCACCGTCTCGGCATAGCCCTTATCACCAATCACCAATACATTAATCGTTTGCTGGCCGCTACCAGGTGAAGCAAGTCGCTCTTTTTGAGATAACAGATGAAGCTGATGCAGCCGGCGGATTTTTCTTAGCGGTGGAACTTCATAGGCAATACTGGACTGCCGAAGCTTATTGCCATACCACTCGCGAAGGTTGTGATAACGCCGTAACCTGGTTTTCGACTTTTCAGGCAACAGGCCGTAAGCACCTTTTACCGCTTTTAATAAGGAATCCTTCATATCACAATCTCTTAGAGCTTTTTACGCGTTAATTTTGCTTTTATACCCGCCATCAATTTAACCCAGGTCGGAATCACCTTTTTAAAAAAAATCTCGACCCGTGCCGGTTGAAGAAGGTATTGCTGCAGTGATTTTTCGAATGCTTTATCGCTGAGTATCGAACAAGGTTGGGATTGCCACTTGCCCAGAGCCGCTTCTAACCCGAGCATCATAAAGAATTGAAGTAATGGATATACTGCTTACATCTGAACGGCAACGAGTCTGCTAATTCCACCGCTTTATTACCATGTCCGCTTGCCCGTTTCTTAGCTATGTATACCAATACAGAATCGTTAAATTTAGGAGATTTCACTACAAACCTTGCATTGGTTTGTAAACACATGCAGTCAGGCTTTACTTGCTCGATAATACTGTTGTCGATGTTTCCGGCTGTGTGCACAAAGACCACTGTAGAATATAGCCGGCAAATATAATGAAACATTGTGTAAGACGAAGACGAGCCAAAAAGTAATAGAGTTTCGTCTAACACTGCCTCAGTATTGACCATAACAATGATTCGTCCAAAATTGTCGATGTTGTTGTCATAGACCACAGTTTTTTTATAGTTAAAGTTGCACAGAGAATCTTCTACATGTCGTTGCGGAGGAAAAAGCTTTGAGCCAAGGTCCCCACTCAGCCTTTTCTGTTGATAGCGATCTTTTTCGAACACCTCAAAGTGAGCAACTTGTTTTCCTGAAAGTTTACTGGCCACCAACTGAGAGGCACATCGAGCGCCGTGGAATGTCCAGTGAGTATCACACACTCTGAAAGATCTTTGTGGCAGAGACTTCAGCTCTTTTACTGGAAAAATAAAATCTAAAGAAGCGGGGACAAGCCGAACCAGATCATAAATCGGGGCCTTCGGTGACTCTTTATGAGGATAATACTCACTGAAGACCATCTCTTTAGAGGGCGCCACAAGCATGCATACAGGCAAGCTTGTTTGCGAAGAGTACTGCACTATTGAGGAGAAGTACGACTTCCATTCTGAACGTGCCGTCCTGGACAACCTTTTTTTCCCGGTGAATTGATCTACACTTTTATTGGAGTCATTATCCAGAAAAAGCCAGTTTTCCGACCCTTTGAGGACTTGAAACTTTCCCGCCACTGAGCCTTTTAGTAGCTCGGTAAACTTTCCGTTAGCTATCACACCAACCGAAAAGGCCGCATGGCTCAACTTGACTCGTTTGGAGAAGCCACATAAGAGTTGAGGGTGAGCGTCTGGTTCGTCACCCAGCACTTTACGAATAACATCAGGCCGTTGCTGAGTTAATGGAAGCGAAGAAATATTGTTTCCGTTTAATATAACCAAGGTGAGGTCTGCATAAGCTTCGCTCAGAAGCCAGCCCTGCAATAGTAAACCATCACGACGGAGTTCAGTGAGATCCACCGACATATCTTTTACAGGAAAATCCAGATGCCAGCGCCTGCCGTCGCAAAAATGCTCCACCCTTTCAGTCGTTATAGTGTAAACAGCCACTAAAAATCCTTATTGCTTATCAGCGACATCATAAATAATCGCCTACTATTTCGTATTCTTTAGGAAGATACGTTTCGAGGCGCCGGATTTTAGCAGGTATTGGCTGCGATTGGTCACTTCGTCTATTTATACGCAGCATCTTTAAATTAACTCCGACCATATCGGACAAGCGGTTTAAATCTTCTTCAAACGAGTGCTTTGAACCGACAAAAGAAAAGGTTTCGATCGGCACCGCAGAAAAATAACTTGAATATGTCCTGGTGAATTCGTTCAACACATTGGTTGTTATCATTTCATGCACAATACTTTCCTGAGAATCCAAATCTGCTTTAAGCCCCGAGTTTATCATTAGGTTATAGTGGGGATGCCTTTCCTTTAAAGAAAGCAGGTGCCCCACCAATGACCAGATTCTTTCAATTGGATCTCTAACCCATACCGCTCTTAGTGCATTTGGGAACATTTCTGTATGGTTAGGATGGGGCCGAAAATGCCCATGAAGTATCGTCGCCTTGCGAGGAACCCAAATATCCTGCCCAGAAGACATTTCGGCAGCTCCCGTATTAGCATACACACCGTAGACATGTCTTCGTCCAAGTGCCCGCTCAAATGCTACACGTAATGAGCTACCTGCAGTTTTCGGTATATGATGGGACAGTAAAGTGACCTTGGGGTGGGGAAAGGTTATCGAGCGTCTTGCTGGAGACACGAGCCTCTCTAAGTGCCATAGGGGATGAATTTTATAAGCCATACGTTAAATTTTCCTGCAACAAGCCCTATTACACCATATGCGGGTTTGTATTTGAAACGAGATATTGGACTAAATCAGGTGGACTTGCCCCCCGCTTCGCGAATACCATACATCGGATATTTAAGAGTAACGATGAATTATGTCTGACGCTGTCCCTCAAGAACTTCTAAAAGCCTTTGATCCTATTTGGTATTTGGCTACCTATCCAGATGTCGAAAAAGCAGGAATAGATCCGCTTTCCCACTTTGAAAAATTCGGTTGGAAAGAGGGGCGGTGGCCTTACTATCTCGAAGCTGTAATGCTTGATGAAAAGCTGTGGGGTAATCGCAATACCGAAGATTACTGTCAGCAACTGCAACGAATTGCAGAAAATACCCATGAAGAAAATAGAGGGCTTGCTTGTTGGTTCTTATGCCGTTGGTTCGCAAGCCATGGGGAATGGGACGCCGCTAAACCTTTTGTAGAGGGCATGCTAAACGATTCATATTTACCCCTCTTTATTCGCCATGAAGGCCCATTTTTATTGGCTTTCACTGTTTGCTTAAAAGCTCTGGGTCCCGAATCCGCAAAAGCGGTTTTAAATAATAGCCGATGGGCAGCCTCAGCAAACAAAACATTAGCGTTTTCGATGCTAACTCACGGAAAAGCTAAAATTGACTCCATTAATCAGATATTCGAACAACCTGGCTTACTCAGACTTGCAGACTCTGAGACACCCACGCTTGATTCCATAACGAGTAATGTTGAACAACGGGTGGGCGGCACTAATGCATTAAGCCCCACAGTATCTGTGATTATTCCTTGTTTTAACGCAGAAAAGACCATAGCTACCGCGTTATCTAGCCTGATAAACCAGACCTACCCAAAGCTCGAAATACTTGTGGTCGACGATGCATCTACGGACCACAGCTTTAAACGTGTGCAGGAATTTGTTACTCGGGACAAGCGTGTTCGTTACCTGCGGCTTTCGCAAAACAGTGGTGCCTATGCCGCTCGAAACTTAGCGCTAAAGTCGTGTCGTGGGGCATTCATTACCACCCATGATGCAGACGACTGGTCTCATCCGCAAAAAATTGAAAAACAAGTTGAGGCGCTGCAGAAAAACAGAAGAATCAAAGCCACGGTGTCACACTGGGTAAGAACCGACGAAGCACTGAACTTTGAAAGATGGCGGATGGAAGAAGGCTGGATCTACCGTAATGTCTCAAGCCTGATGTTTCGGCGCTCTGTTTTTCGCAAGCTAGGATATTGGGATACGGTCTCGGTCAATGCTGATACAGAATATTATCATCGTATTCAAAAAAAATTCGGCCACGGTGCCATTGAAGAGGTAATGCCAGGACTTCCCCTTGCCTTTGGTAGGGTGGATGCTGGTTCATTAACTCAAACCGGTGCGACCCACCTACGCACACAGTTTAATGGGATTAGAAAAGATTATCAGGATGCTGCGGCTAAATGGCACGCTAACGCGCGCCGTTTGTATATGCCGCAGTACGGTTTAAGGTTTTTCACTGCGCCACCTCTTATTTGCCGGGGTACAGTTGAAGCCAGAAGAGATAACTTGAAACGGATTCTTCAGGAAAAGGGGCTTTTCCACAGAGACTGGTATTTAAATGCTTACCCAGATATTGCCAAAGCAGGTGTAGATCCACTCACCCACTTTATCGCCCATGGAATAGATGAAGGCAGAGACCCGAATCCTTATCTGAGCACAAGTGGACTCGCGTACACGACCTCCAGTAACCACTTTGACGCTATCTCGCGCTGGGCCTCTCAACCGATAGATCCCGCTGCCCTTGTCTCAATTTCGGGACACACCGAAACTGATAGTAAGACAGGAATTCTCATGGTCGGGCATCTTGCTGGCAACACATTATTTGGCGCAGAGCGCAGCTTTTTAGACTGTGTAAAAATGCTGGCCAGCAAGAATTCAGATATTTCGGTAGTCCTTCCAGGTGGAGTCAATCATAGTTACATCAATGATCTCCTGCCTCACGTCAAAAAGATCTATTTTACTCCACTGCCCTGGTGGCGGAACGGACGGGCTGAAATCTGTGAGGTTACAGATCAGATATCGAATATTATCCAACAAACCGACGCAACTGTTGTTTATGTGAATACTCTCACGCTTTGGGAGCCTCATATTGCTGCCAGAACCCGTAAGTGCAAGTCGGTAATGCATGTCCGAGAGCTCCCTGCGCATGATAAAGATCTGTGTGAAAGACTGAACTCAACACCAGAGCAGATTAGGCTACACATAGACAGAAATACAGATTGGGTTATAGCGAACTCGCAGGTGACCGCTGATTATGTTGCCTTAGAAAACAAAGCCACTGTAATTTATAACTCTGTCGAGCGTAATAAGATTGAATCAGAAAGAGACAGCGAAACATCATTGCCTCTTTCTGTAGCAATGCTAAGCAGCAATACATTAAAAAAAGGCATTGCGGATTTATTTCATGTAGCTAAATTAGCGGCCGAGATGGACTTACCTGTCCGCTTTTCTGTGTATGGGCCTGACACGCCAGAGCTTCAAGCCAGGATGACCTCATACGCTTACAATAATCTTACTTATTGCGGCTATGTCGCCCGCCCCTATGAAGCATTAAAAAATGCAGATGTCATACTCAGTCTTTCACATTTTCAGGAATCATTTGGCCGTACGGTGGTAGAAGGCATGCTGGCAGGTTGCATCCCGGTTGGTTACGCATGGGGCGCCCTTCCTGAAGTTGTGGACTCGTCGGTTGGACATCTTGTGCCATTCGGTGACTACGAAGAAATTGTAAATACTCTGAAAAAATTGACCGAGGGTACTGACCAATTGGCCGAGTTAAAACAGTATGCAAAAAGCTTTGCTAGCGCCAGATTCAATGATAAGCAAATAGGTGATGCCCTTTACCAAACGCTTACTGAGGTAGCCAGCAAGTAAAGGGTTCCCTGGAATTAAACTCGTAACCTGGCTGTACTGTTTAATTTTCTAAACGTCGAGTATGAGCGCTGACTCTAACTCAGCGATTACGTTCCTGTGTGCAGGTTCAACAGCGGTGCGGTCCTTGAGCATGTATTGTCGACTTTTAACCGGCCTGACAACAGCAACTTCTACCTGACAACTTCTAGAATAGACAGGTGCCAGAATGAGCCATGAAAGATATTGCTAGTAAGGCCTTACCACACGGTCGAGCGACTGGAGCCAATAGACAGCTCCTGAAGCACATCAATACCGGCATGGTTAGCTAAATAAACGGCATATCACCCATTTATAATGCCATTGGACATATCAAGTATCCTAACTTTTATCTTATTCATATTTTTCAAAATGCCCAGTGAGAATACGTCAGCATTTAGCCTCTGAAACTATCCAGATTGTTAAGAAACCATTGGTAGGTGTGAGCCAGGCCCTGCTCCAAAGAAACAGAGTGCTGCCAGCCCAGTTTTTTTAAGCGTGTAACATCCATAAGTTTGCGCGGAGTGCCATCGGGCTTACTGGTATCCCAGACAATCGCTCCTTCGAATCCGGTCACTGCCGCAACTGTTTCAACCAATTCTTTTATAGTGCAGTCCTTACCAGTGCCTACATTGATATGGCTTAGCATAGGGTCGGTATTAGCGTCATAGGTAGATTTATCCAACTCCATCACATGAACGCTCGCCGCCGCCATATCGTCAACATGAAGAAATTCGCGTTTGGGTGTTCCACTTCCCCAGGCCACAACTTCATTATCTTTTCGCTGTGCCGCTTCGTGGAAGCGTCTGAGCAAAGCAGGAATAACGTGTGAGTTTTCGGGGTGGAAGTTGTCATTAGGGCCGTATAAATTTGTTGGCATCACCGAACGATAATCACGTTTAAACTGCCGGTTATAACTTTCACAAAGTTTAATACCGGCAATTTTTGCTATTGCATAGGGCTCGCTGGTGGGCTCAAGTTCCCCTGTTAACAACGCCGTTTCTTTCATCGGCTGTTCAGCGAGTTTGGGATAGATACAAGAAGAACCCAGAAAAAGTAGTTTTTGAACATTATTGCTATTTGCGGCGTGAATAATGTTTGATTCAATCATCAGGTTTTCGTAAATGAAATCAGCCGGATATTCATTATTAGCATGGATACCCCCGACTTTAGCCGCCGCCAGATATACTTCATCGATGTTGGCTTGAGCAAAAAAATCACTTACTTCCTGTTGAGAAAGCAGGTTCAGCTCCTCCCGACTACGGATGATAAGCTCTATGTCATCACGAGCAGTAAGCGCGCGAACGATGGCTGAGCCCACCATACCTTTATGGCCTGCTATATATACTCGTTTCACATTTTACTCCTTGGCGACCGCAACGCTATAACCATGATGTTTTAGTAATGCGTGACGCTTAGCTTTATCAAGATCTGAAGCCACCATTTCTGTACACATCTCTTCTACGGTTATCTCTGGTACCCAGCCAAGCTTTTCTTTCGCTTTTGTCGGGTCGCCCAGTAATGTTTCCACCTCGGCGGGTCTGAAGTAGCGGGGATCGACTTTCACAATCACATCACCCACCTGAACACCGGATGCGTCATTTCCCTCTATAGCGGTGACCCTCGCCTGTTCCTTGACCCCTTCGCCAATAAACTCCAGGGTAATGCCGGCTTCTTTTGCTGACATTGTTACAAACTCGCGGACAGATATTTGTTTGCTGGTGGCAATTACAAAATCTTCCGGATTCTCTTGTTGTAACATCATCCATTGCATACGCACATAGTCTTTAGCATGTCCCCAATCGCGCAGCACATCAAGGTTACCTAAAAACAGACAGCTCTCCAGCCCCTGAGCGATATTTGCAATGGCACGGGTAATTTTGCGTGTCACAAAGGTTTCGCCTCGACGGGGCGACTCATGATTAAAAAGAATACCGTTGCAGGCGTACATTCCATAAGACTCACGGTAGTTGATCGTGATCCAGTATGCGTACATCTTCGCTACCGCATACGGAGAACGTGGATAGAATGGCGTAGTTTCTTTTTGTGGCGTTTCCTGTACTAAACCATAAAGCTCCGAGGTAGACGCTTGATAGAACCTGGTTTTCTTTTCCAGCCCTAAAAAGCGAATAGCTTCAAGCATACGTAATGTTCCCATGGCATCTACATCTGCAGTGTACTCTGGGGCTTCAAATGATACCGCAACATGAGATTGGGCGCCCAGATTATAGACCTCATCGGGCTGTACTTCAGAAATAATCCGGGTGAGGTTGGACGAATCGGTAAGATCGCCATAATGCAAAAAGAATTTGGGATTTTCGTTGTGTGGATCTTCGTAAATATGATCAATACGCTCAGTATTGAACAGGGAGGCCCGCCGTTTGATACCGTGGACCTCGTAACCTTTTTCTAACAGAAACTCCGCCAGATAAGAGCCATCCTGGCCAGTAACGCCGGTGATAAGTGCCTTTTTCATTAACTTCGATCCACTATGTCGCTAAACTAATGTCAGAAAAAACGTGCTCACAAAAACAAATTTGAAGATTGGGTAAGTAACCTTTCGCTAGCCTACCTATAATCTTGAGATATGTGCGTTATAACTAAATTCTTCCCGTACCAAACGTAGCCCTTTTTCGACATAATTTTGATAAAGTTCTGTATCGCCGACGAGCCGATGAATTTGCTTTTCGACTTCAGTTACCTCAGCGTAAATAGCTGCGTCACCAAATAAAGGCCGGTACAAGCCGGGTAAGATAACCGGAACGCCTACAGCCATTGCTTCTAGTACCACACGGCCAAACGACTCAACCCAATCGGCGTGAGTATAATAGACAAACACGTCCAATTTGGATAAGAAGGCCTGAGGGGTAAGCTCACCAAATTCGTGCACCTGCCAGTTCTCGGGTATGTAGCCCACTACGCTTTGGACCGCACTCGCCCCACCCAAAACCGCTACCGTGACATTGTTACTTTCAGGATAAATTTTTAGCAAAGTGTCTCTATCGCCCGGCCATTTGTGCAGGCTATCTCGTGAGTGGCGACCGATAACAATATTTTGCTTTGCCGGGCTATGCTCACTGCGCGACCAGTCTTCCACATCAATCACATTAGGCCAGTCTTGTTGGCTCAGTGTAATCTGGCTAAGCTCCGCACTATGATGTGTTTCAAGTGCATTTCTTACTGCAGGCCCAATGGTGTACCAGGTTGGAGGGATATCAAACCATTTTTCTACATGCTGATTGGCTTTGGCTAACTCATAACGAAGCACCGCATTTTCACCGTAATCACTCATCGGTGGCTGGTTTATAATAACCGAGGTTTTTTGCGTGATGATTTCTGGAATGTATTTTTGTTTATGCTGCAATACCGGCGGGTAACGCACAATAAGGTGATTGCACTTTGCTTTCTCGCCAAAAACAATCATTTCTACTGATTTGCCATCCAGAAGCTCCCTCACCCTGGGGTTAATCTTTTTCCTGGGGTTGTAGTCATAACGGTATAGCTGAACCAGCCCTGTTCTTAATCCGGCGTTCTGGTGAGCCTTAATCTCTTCAATGCTGGAAAGCGTCGAGCCACCGTCCAACCGAAAATCGGAGGCAATAATGACATCAAAGCAACGATACCCATTACTGTCTTTCGTTTCTCTATCAGGGCGCATGGGTTCAGGTATAGCAAAGAACCGCTGTTCCTGTGGAAACGGGTAAAACACTGCACTGTCAGGCTGCTTATGATACTCAAGATACGTTTCGAAATAGTCTTTGCGCGCCCCCATGAAAAAGCCATGATAGCCGAATGCGGAGCTGCCTGTTAACGAATCGCTGGATTGCCGCTGAAACGAAAACGGTGGTGTGTCGAGATTTACCACACTTTCTGCACCAAAACATTTTTTTATTCTGCGGATAAATTCCGAGTCAGCACCAAAACGAACACTATCCCATGAGCCAAGACGCGCCAGCACAGGTTCCCGGCGGAACATAAATGAGGACATGTTATTAAAAATGTAATGTCCGAAATTACCCCGGCGATAAAATGTCATGTCAGGATTAGAGCGTGCCTGCAGACTGATATTCCCCATTACCTCTTCATGCTCGATAAGGTGGCGGGCCTGAACCTCCAATTTTTGACTATGCGACCAGTCGTCTGCATCGTTACACGTAACAAATTCCCCCTTTGCTTCACGCAATGCATAATTTCTCGCTACATACGGGCCCCCATTACGTGGCACCTTTACCAGTTTTATTCTTGAGTCCTGCTCGGCAAATTCAGCTACTACTGCTCGAGTGTCGTCGGTACTACAGTCGTCGGCTACCAACACCTCTATATTCTGCCAGCTTTGTTGAAGCAAAGAGCTCAGCGCCACACCGATAGTCCCCTGAGCATTGTATGCAGGCACAATTACTGTGATAAGGGGTTGCTGGGAAATCGGGATTTTGGCTGCAGTAGCGCTGTGAGTATAAAGACCAACGTAGGGTTCTTCGCCATTTTTACACTCAATACCTATCGGAGCTAAACCAGCAGCTTTGTATATCTGATTAACATGCGCTAATTTGTCAGATAGCGAGCCAGAGACGTTAGCCCATGCCAGTGCTATGTCGGGGTTAGTAATATCTTTTACGGGGCGACTTTCCAAAAGGGCCTTAGCTTCCTCTACCTGACCCAGGTTTAGCAGCGCTTCAATGCGCATAATCAAATAGGCATCGTCAGATTTTAACTCGTATACATCTGACGCCTCGCAGTAATCAAGATAAACAAGTGCTTCACGGGTAGATTCCGCTGTTCCCTGATTTAAGAAGTACAGTGTCAGTTCCTGGGCTGCGAGCAAAGAGCGCAACTTCGTGCCCTCTTTAAAAAGCGTTTTTAGTTCTGCAAGACCAGACTCTTCAAACCCATTGTTTAGTATGTTTCTTCTAATGAGATCGACTGTTCTGTTCGCAGATTTAATTCCTGTGAGAGGATTTTCTGATGAGAATGCTTGCCCTGACAATGAATTTCGGCCTTGAGTCAACCGCCCTTCCCTTTCACCGTGTAAGATGTAATGAAGCAACGGGTTCATGCTAATCTCACTCACATCATCATGTTCTTCAAGATACCAGCGAGTGTTAAAAATTTCGGATGGATTTCTGCCTTCTGAAGCACCGTGAACCACGTAGTGTTTCTCGGGATGCTTTCGCCACTGAGAGTGACCGGCTATATCCGGGTATTGTGTAAGGTACCACCGCTTATCAAACTTCCCGCTGCTTTTAATAGTCTTGACTATTGCATTAAGCGAGGCATTTTCTGGGCTGGAAACGACGTTACGAAGTCTTTTGCCTAACTTTTTGATTAACATTGAAACTTACCGATATTTTGATTAGCGAACCGAATATAGCACGCGGAAAGGATGAGTAAAAATTGATGGGCTACACCCGGGCCGCATAATACATTAATCCACTTAACCTAGCCAGAAGTACAAACGTAGCCGTTAGATTATCATCCAAAATTAATTTATGAATAAATACAGACGTTTACATTGAATTATAGGACAGTTAAGTAACCATACAGCCTCTTCAACAGATACAACTGAACCCTTCTGCGGTAATGTATAGCGGATATTATAATACAATTAATTAGGTGGCGGAGGATTATGCTTCTGAAGCAAATTTCATTTATCTAATAATTCAAAATCAAAGTGCTTACCAACCTCTTCCGGCGTAGCTGCTTCCATCTTCGCTATTTTTCTGTCATGAACGCCTACGGTATCAGCTGAAGAATGAATAAGTCTTATAAAAGAAGGGGACCTGGAATCCAATAATGTTACAGATTTTTGATCAACTATTGTATGACGACCATCAGCATAAATAGACCCTGAAGAAAAGGCTTTATTTCTCTTATCGTAGTAGCTTATTTTAGCTAATCCAATAGCAATTTTTGGGTAATAGTAGCGCTTAAATTCAGAAAAACGCTTTTCACTATCAGAGTAAATACCTGCATATCCCAGACCGAGAGATATAATTCTATCGATATTTTCCTTTTCCAGGTAACCACTCAAACGAATAAAAAAATCACTAGCAAGTGCGTCGTCGTCGTCCAGGCGTACAGACGCATATAAAACATCATCGTTCAGCGCTTTCACTTCACGCCTTATACACTTTTCGTAATTTTTTTCATCCTCATTGAGTTCAACCACCTTGACCCAGGGCCGACTGTCACAAAAGCTATCCAACGCGCGCTTTTCTTCTTCAGGAAGCTCATCCGATGTCATTATAACAACCGTCACATTGTTCATGCTTTGCTGGCGGTCCAAGCTTGAAAGTGTGACTGTCTCAAACAGCTTACGCCTCGCCCTTAACCTTTCCGGCTTGAATACACTCTTTTTATAACCTTCAAAATCATCTTCCCGACCGACAATCCAGTTATTTTTACGCGACTTCAGGACAACACTATAACGGATAAATACAAATATATGCTTTCTCACTCTCAATACACCTCGTTTAAACCTGTTGATGCTTGGATATAAAAAATAATCATTGAACGAAAAACTAAAATAATATCTTAGTGAATATAAGGTCGCTCGAAAGATTTCTAGGTGCCAAATGATAACAGAATAAATTTTCTTTCTGTACTTTTCAAACTATCTAATGAATATCCTATTGCAGTGATATCGTGGTCATACCTCTACATTGGATAAGCGCTATTCCTTATATGAGGTTATTCACCATATATTGACCCTTTTTCGTACTTAGCTGGTGACATATAATTCAAAAAGCTATGTAGTCAGACGCGGTTGATTTTTACATCAAAAACTCACTCTCACAGACTATACCGAAGTACTAAACTACTTGTTAGACCAAACAGTACCTTCCGATATTGTGCATTTGAATAAAGAATATCAGGAAGCGGCTGGAATCCAATAGCGCGGGGATGTAATTTACCGTCGACATAGAATGACAAGACAAGCCTTGTTCGATAAGTCAGCGTCACTGGCAATGGTGGAAGCTATCATAGCTTAGCATAAGAGAAGTCGCATTATTGCTTTTAGCACACCAGCCGGCGAAACTCTGGACGAGCTCAGATACGTATCAAAGAAATACTGTACCGTAGAGCTTACTGTCGATATTTTCGGTCGGCAAAGAGGCGGCGTTATCAAAGAATGTTTTTTAATGAATTACTGCTCCTGCTTAAACTCCGACGCAGGAACAGGGGACTTACGCCTAGCAAAAAATCAACAGAAATCTTAAAATCATTAAATTTGTTGATTATTTCAGTAAAAAAGATTTGCTTCATATTCTGTAAAAGGGCGAAGACGACAAAAAATATACCGATCTGTAAACAGGTAACAGCACACTAAAAGCTATGTTGATAAAAAGTGCTAGAAGGAAAATATGACTAAGCTGATCATATTACAAGAACCACATAATAAATGTAGGTTACCTTTGCTGACGTTAAATATTAGATTCTACATCAACCAATAGCTAGCATGCCCTGAAGTTTATACTATTTCTAAGTCATATTTAATTTTAAAATAAACCCAAAAAGCACTAATTCATGTAGGTTAGGTTTCATACAATAGTTAGAACATTTTTACCTTTCCACACCTTAACATAGACAAAGTTTCAGCAACTTACAAGTTGACAAAATCTAAAAAAACATATTAATTTATTAAACTTATCCTTTTAGGCTATTTTTATTACTGAAGTCTAGTGATTTAGTTAAATCGGAATCGAAGTCAAAACCTGTAGAACTGTTTAACGGACTATCTAATTTTCCAGTAGATGGTTCTGAAGATAATTTAGGATTATCAACAGGGATGCCAATACCTAAAGAGTTTTGAATGCCTTCTAATTTAGCAATTAATTTTTCGCTGTCGGACTTCGACGCTAAATTTTTAAGACTAACCGATAGCTTTCTTAGCTCATTGAATAAAATATCTGTTTGTTCGTCATTTAGCATCTGCTTTTGAACTAGTTTTTTTAGTATAAAAGCAGCTCGACTATTGTTCAATCCTTTTATTTTTTCAGTATCTAAGGCGTTTTTTTTGTAGACATAAAAATCAGCGAAAGAGCTTTCGTTTGGAAGCGAAGGGTTAAATGGATAAAAGTTGGGCTCAATATGAACAAGTGTCCAATCGGGAAAGCGCTCTTTGATATCATCTTCAAATTTTCTAAACCGCACATACTCAGCATCTTCATTCACTCCGCGCATATAATTAGATTGTGAATTACTGTAGATAACCACATACCGAGAGGATAGATTGAAAAGATGATTTAAATAAAGTGAATAGATCTTGTCATTTGAGAGATGGTAAATGACATCGAGAGATAAAGCTAATTCAGAAACTTGGAAAGCTTTAGGGTCAAAAAGACTAGGCTCGTAATAGAAAAACGACTTAGAATTGTCCCCATCAAACTTCTTGATACAATTATTTATTGTCGTTCTACTTATATCGAAACCTATATAAGATGGATAATCTATTAGACTTAATTGAGCGCCGTCACCACAGCCTAATTCACAAGCAGTGTCGATTGACTTTTCTTTCAACAAAGTATTTATAAAGTCAGCCTTGAATTTCGCTAAACGATTATAGGAGCCTGAACCACTATTATGACCAGAACTGTAACGTCTTTCCCAATAGCTAGCTACATCAAAGTTATACTTATCAGACATTTTATCTCTCTTAGAAAACTATTATTTATAAACTCAAAAGAGGCATTAATTTAAACAGGTCAGCGCAAAATCACAAACGTATTTTAATAGAGAAAACGATTAAAAAATGTGTTTATTAAATTCTAAAAATACTGTTTCTTCATAATAAGAGTCCGTTATAAAAGACCTTGCTTTTATACGATAATCCCTCAAGTCAGCCGGTGACATAAGAAGAAAGCTTTCTACTTTTTCAACAGCTTCTTCAATGTCTTCAATTACCCATTCTTTTTTATATGTTGCTTCCGCACCCTCCCAGGGCCAGATAATAGGAATACAACCCGCCATTACCCCATCAGCTAGAGCATAGTGAAAAGATTCATTATCACTAGGCGAAAGTATAAAACTTATTTTCCGATACCAAATTTCTACGTCATTACCCCACTCATCGAAAAATACATGCCCTTTTAAATTAGGATTTTCATCAATCCTTTTATAGTTTTCCTGATAATACTCCAATTCATGTTTGCGTCCTGGAGCGCTCATAAATGGAAGATCTTCTGGTCTGTGACCTTTACAGTAAAGATCAACTTTCAATCCTTTTGAATTAAGTGCTGAAACCAAATCGAGAGCCCTATCGAAACGCTTCGAGGTAGGCACGATTCCAACCATACCGAGCCGCGTCCTCACTTCGCTTTTAGAATCAAAGAATCTATTCTCTCCAACCCAATTTGGTACATAGTGTACTTTTTTTCGATCCAATCCAAACATTTGAATTGCCTTATTGAGAATCACCGGCGATACAAATATCCAACTATCCACATTATCAGCTTTTACTGCATAACCAAATTGAGCTGCTTTTCTTCTAATCTCTTGAGCATGCAAACGAGCTATTAATTTTTTGCCTGATTTTTTATTATCAGCATGCCAAACTAGGTTAGCTAACCCCCACTCGCAAAGTATAACTTCAGCCCAGTCAGAATAATACTCACTGATATCTAGATTCACGCCGCGCCCCCATTCCCAGGGATCAATACATACTTCAGCGCCTTGGGTCCTTAAGTATGATATATAGGAATAAATAAACTTAAGGTCGTGGCCCGATACAGCTATCTTCTTTCTAACTCGGGGACTATCGCTGACGACTTCTAATTCATCGCGAAGTTTACGCTGTAATGCAGTGAACGTATAAGATTCACTAATTTTATAAGAAAGTTTATTAAGGGATTCCAATGATTCTTTTTTTAGAGACTCAAATGACTCTAGTAGATATGTTAAATCACTGAGACTATCTATCAAGAAGGGGTAGTCTTGGCCTAGAAATTGTTTATTTATATTTGATCGATATGCGATACATGGCTTACCTAAAGCTGCTGTCTCCACAAGCTTTGTTGATAACTCGAGTGTTGAATCTTCTAAGATCGGATCTCTATAGCACCAAACCAGATCCATTCTACTCATAAGTTCGACAGCCCCTTCTCTTGATAGGCTATCATATAAAGTTATGTAATCTTGCTGTAGAAGTTGTTTTACCTTTTGGACGAAAAGGCTTCCTATCTCGCCTTTTCCAAAAATTTTACCGGTCGCTATATGTAGCCTGATATGCCTACCTTTTTTAATCTGACGCTCTATTTCCTCGATTAACTCTATTACACCCCATCTTAGCTGAACTTTTCCTGCATATCCGATATTAATTACTTTATTATTAGCTATATTATTATTTTTAAATTTTATAAACTCATCAGGTATAGAGGGAGGAAGGATGAAGCCATCAGCTTTATAACCTAAGATTTCTTCAATTTTTCTTTTTATATCAGGAGTCTGATATAAAACTTTCCGCGCATTCAAAACAATCTCTTTAACTTTAGCTACTTTTTCGTCTACCAAAGAAAAACCTGAATCATTAATTTCATAAAAATCAGTAAGATAAGGGTAGTGCATACCTGTAAAATCTTTTCTTTTTGAAATTTCAAAACTAAAATCAACCCCACGGGTTATTAATGCTGTTAACTTAGGTAGATGAGCATTGAGCAACGATAGTGCCTCAGTCGCAGAATAAATATCAAAAGGGGCAATACAACCTATATCTTTAGGTTGAATTATAGTTAGTTGATTTAAACGCTTGATATTTGATACCACTTTTTCATTTTTGATATTATCTTTTAAAAGAAGTATCGCGGGGCTATTAGAAGATACTATATTCGTTATTGAAGTTAACCAAATTGAGGATCCGTCGAGTACATTCGGACTAATATCGCCATATATGATGACTCTAGATTTTAAAGTTTTATCGTTTTTAATTTTATTTTTATGAATAAAGTCAAAAACTTTTTGATGTTGGATGTTTAAATCTGTGTTTAATTTTTTATCTCTACATTCTTTGACGATATCAGCTTTATATATTTCTACTTTTTCATTATTTATATTCAAAAAAGAAAATACTACGCTTTCAACGTCATTCGAAAGATTGAAAGTGACTAAGCCTTTGCGATTATTGATTTCAGGAAGATACCTAAAATAACCGTGCTTCTTCGATAGGTAAGAATCTCTATCTTTAGGAGCAAATTCTTTTCCATTTTTATCAAGATAGCGAATTATTAGAATAACTGATTTTTCTGTTATGGCTTTTTTTGGATAAATAACAACGGAAATAGCTTTTGTGGACTTAACTTTCACCCGTGACCATTGGGTCCTTCGAACACCAGAAAAGCATGTTTCAAAATTTACGTTAAGGGTTTTTGAGTAAGGCAGATTTTGATACTCAAAACTTTGTTCACTAGGCTCTACACTCCGGTCAGTATATTTTACTAGAAAGTTGCTGTTGTTATTTTTTTTAAGCTCATAAACTAGCGTTCCAATTTTACTCGAGAAAAGCAACTCTGACTTTTCGTATTGGGGATTTATAGTTAAAGTATATTCAATCGTCTCCTTTAATCTAATAGCGTCACCCGCTTGGAAACATTGAGCGTCGTCATAGTTTTCAGTACATTCAAGTAACGGCGGGAGATTTGATACGACTAATCGCTGGTTAAATGAGAGCGCTTCAGCAATTTTTAGTGGTGGAACAACTTCACACACCCGCAATTTCTTGCGCGGAATAACTATCGTATCAACTAGAGAGTAGTAATCGCCTACTTTTTCGTGAGGAACCCGTCCCACTTGAATCAACCAGGGAAGATTACTACTGATATTACTGGTATATTTATCACCCAGAACGCTGTTTAACGGCTGACTATCACCAACTAGCAGCAATTTTATTTTGTTGCCGTGATCAATTAGCTGCTGGCAGGCTGCAATCAAAGTATCCAGACCTTCATAAGCATTTATGCTGCCGATAAATCCGATCACCTTTTCATCTGGCTGTATGCCAAGGCTAGCTTTAAGTGCTGTATTAACCCCATTCAACACAGGTAATTTACTTACACCGTTTGGCAGTAAGTAAACCTTTTGTTTATCTACACCACGCTTGGCAAGCTCAGTTCTCATGGTCTCGCTAAGGGTGAAAACTGCATTCGCCTGCTGCGCTACAAAGGTATCCCGTTCAATTTGTCGTTTATAGCTGTTAGTTCCCTCATATTCGGGTTCTCGCGCAATACGAGACATTTCCCAGAACCCCCGAACTTCATTGAAAAACGGTATGCCCAGTTGTTTTGCTGCGATAAGTGCAGGCAGACCTATTTTGAAATCACTGGCAGCGATGACGAACTCAGGTCGATATACATAAAATAACTCTTTAAAATATTCGGCCGATTTTTTTAAATGCGCTTCTGCTTTCGTCGCGATAAAATCTTTGTCATTACCGGAGTGGATATACCTTACGCCATCAACAATTTCTTCAGCGCCGATAGTCGTGTCTTTATCCAGCTCCCATGGCCGGCCCGGCCTGACCATGCATAGCGTTTCGTAACCATGTTCATTCAGCGCTTTTGCGACGCCTTGAGTGCGCACCGCATAGCCATTACTGGCATAGCTGGCACCATGGCTTACGATGTAGGCAATCCGGTTCTTGATGCCACGAGTGACCGGTTTTTCTAGCACGCTGGAAAGCTCTTTTGTTAATTTCACTAAAGCGTCTTGTTTAATAGCCATAACTTTTACAAATATTCAGAAAGATTGAGGGCGGGATGAGGTACATTGCAATGGTAATAAAACAAGCCCTGCCGTATGACAGGGCTGATGGTTGTTTATTTAAACAGACCGGCAAAATCAATGGTTTTGTTACTAACCGCGTGTGATTTGAATTCTTTATGAGCGACCAGATAAACCAGTAAATCTGCATTATCGGCTTCTTCTTCTGAAACGCACTTCAGGCCTTTAAATGCCTCGATATTAGGTTCTACAGCCACTACATTGCCGTATTCATTCAACTGCTGGGTGATATAAAGAGCCGGTGATTCGCGTAAATCGTCAATGTCAGGCTTAAACGCTAAGCCCATACAAGCAATCAAGGGTGCCCTTCCCTGCTCATTTTTAAATTGCAGAGCCGCGTTTTTGACCTTTTCAATGACCCATTCTGATTTGTAATCATTGGTACGACGGGCCTGCTCCACCATTTTTGCTTTGCCATTGGCAGAGTTCACAATAAACCAGGGATCTACAGAGATGCAATGACCGCCCACACCACAACCTGGCTGCAACACATTCACCCGGGGATGGTGGTTAGCCAGCTTTATTAGCTCATAAACATCGATGCCTTCGTCATCGCACAACATTGATAATTCATTGGCAAAAGCGATATTTACATCACGAAATGCATTTTCTGTCAGCTTTGCCATTTCAGCTGTTTTGGAGGTGGTTTCCAGCACTTCACCATCAACAAAGGTGCGATAGAAATCAGCCGCAGCTCTTGTTGATTTATCATCAATACCACCGACTACGCGGTCGTTTTCGATAAGCTCGCGCATGATATGACCGGGCAATACACGCTCTGGTGAATGTGCGACATGAATTTCAGATAAGTCGACACCTGCCGCTTTTAATTCTTCGGCCATCATTACTGTGGTTCCCACCGGCGAGGTAGACTCAAGCAGAACCAAATTTCCGGGCTTAACATAAGGGGCAATAGCCTTTGTAGCACTTTTCACATAATCAAGATTAGGTACCGGCGAGTTAGTCACCGGGTTAAGCTGATCGTGATGAAAAGGCGTGGGTACCGCTACCAAAAAAACGTCTGCTTCAGTAGGCTCAAGGTGAGCTGATAGCATGCCGCTGTTGACCGCCGAGTGAACAAAGGTATCCAGTTCAGGTTCTACAATATGGATTTTGCCTTGATTGATTGTGTCAATTGCGCTCTTGTTTACATCTACACCATGCACGCGAAAACCACGGTTTGCCAGCAATGCTGCGGTCGGTAAACCGATATAGCCCATACCGACCACACAGACTGTTTTATTAATTTCCACTTGAATTCTCCATTAGAACATCAATAATTCTTTTGCATGCTTTGCCGTCGCCGTACGGATTGTGGGCAAAACTCATTTCTTTATAAGCAGAATCATCAGTGAGTAGTGTTGCCAGGTTTTGAGTGATTACATCCACATTGGTACCAACCAGCTTAACAGTTCCTGCATCAACCGCTTCCGGGCGTTCTGTTGTGTCCCGCATCACCAGTACCGGTTTGCCCAAAGAGGGGGCTTCTTCCTGAATCCCCCCGGAGTCGGTAAGTATGATGTAGGCTCTGTTCATCAGATAGACAAAGGGAAGATAATCCTGTGGCTCGATAAGGGTTATGTTGTCAATGCCTTTAAGTAATCGATTTACCGGCTCCTGGACATTTGGATTCAAATGGACTGGGTATACAATCTGACAATCGGGAAATTGCTCTGCTGTATTGGCCAAGGCCTGGCAAATACGCTCGAAGCCTCCTCCAAAACTTTCCCGGCGGTGCCCGGTAACCAAAATAAGTTTATTGTCCGGCTGAATGAAGCTGAATCGGTCTGCCATTTCTGCATTCACTGCCTCATCACTTTCGAACCTGGCGCTTACCTTTAATAAGGCATCAATAACCGTATTACCGGTTACCGTGATATTAGCCTCTGGCACCGCTTCATCGAGCAGATTCTGGCGGGAGGTATCTGTAGGCGCAAAATGGTAGGTGGTAATAGCACCTGTCAATTTTCGATTCGCCTCTTCTGGCCAGGGTGAATAGATATTTCCTGTTCTTAATCCAGCTTCCACATGGCCCACAGCAATTTGCTGATAGTACGCAGCCAGGCTTGTGGCAAACGTCGTGGCTGTATCACCGTGTACTAACACCACATCAGGCTGGAACTCAGCCAACACGGGTTTTATCCCCTGCAAAATGTTTGTGGTTACATCGGTAAGATCCTGACCTGGTTTCATGATATCCAGGTCATACTCAGGTTTTAAACTGAAAAGCTCCAGCACCTGATCTAACATTTCACGGTGTTGAGCTGTCACGCATACTCTGGCATCTATACCATCGGTCTTTGCCAGTTCAATCGCCAGAGGTGCCATTTTTATCGCTTCTGGCCGCGTGCCAAATACAGTTAATATTTTCATTTCTTTTCGCTATCCATTTTCTCAAAACGCAAGTTTTGCAGTTCGGTATAATACTTTTCAACCAGTGCCTGTGTTTGGGTCAGTTGCGCTTCCAATGCGCTTTTATCAATATCAGCACTTACGGGTAAAGGAGGTATCATTTGTGCCTGTTCGGTTTCATTATTTGTTTCAGCCTGACGTTTTTCACACAACCAAATGCTCGCCTTTACCAGGTGCATTCCTAATTTAACACCCGCATGCTCGTAGGCGGCTTGCGCTTCTTCATATTTGCCACTGGCAAATAATTTGTTAGCACGTTTCGTATAAGATTCTGAGCTTGTATTCATAATAATTCCTGGCTACCGGCCGTTTAGATGTTCGGAGTGCTGGCTTGAGTACACTGATGCGCAGCGTTTTTAAACCTAACTCTTGTGTTCAGTACCATTATCTCGCTACCTTCACTATGGCTGCCCCTCTGCCCGTATGAAACTCTTTGTGTTCAACGTGTATTTTGCGACGTGCAGCCTCTTCCTTCCAACCGGCTAATACTTCTTGCTCACTATTTCGTTTGCTGTCGTCAAGGAAAAAAGTCAGTGTGTGATTTTTAAAGCAATCCAGTAACAGCGGAAATGCCGCATAGCGAACATCTGCGTCAGAAGGGGCCACATCCGGTCCATCAACAATCACAAGAATATCTAGCACTTTGTCTGTGAGACTTTGGCTAAGTTCGTTCAGCTTTTGCCTGCAGTCATAAAATGTACCTGAAGATGCTTCACACAGACGATATTCGGTTGTAGCAAGTGGCGTACAGTAAAGCTCTACGTACTCATCAAGGTTATTACTGCCTAACAAACTGTGCGTTTTATTCAAAATAGCTTCAGACTGTTCAAAAGCAACGATTTTGCTTGTTGAATGACTCTTCGCCTTTACTGTCCCAGCAGCTACCAAAGTGCTAATACCGCTGCCGAATTCAATAATCAGATCAAAATTTTCGTCATGCATCAATGACGCGAGCTGTAACAGATTACCTGCGCTCATTGTATAGGGAGAATGCGGCAACAGTGAATCGCTGAGACCAGTGAGCTTCTGCAGCTCAATCGCAGCGAGTGATGTTTCTTCGATGTCACGGGTGCACTTGGTCACATGTTGCCCAAGTGCATTGGCGATTTCCACACTTTCCGACCTTTGTTTTTGCAGCAATGACGATAGTTTTGCTTCAATTTGAAACAATGACGCTTGTTCGCTTAATGCGCTTTTGAGTTCACTGTTTTCTGCTGTCAGTGAGCTAACCTTGGATTCAAGTTCCTGTGCTTGTTTCTTACGACTGGCAAACCAGGAATACACTTCTTTATATTTGTTTTGTTGTTCTTCAACCTGGCTTTGCAAATCAATGATCAGGGCTTTATCTGCACTATATGTAAATCTCAGCAACGGAATGTCCGGATCATTGTTAACCGTTTCGGTTAAAACAAATGCGAATTGCTCTAGCTTATCGATAAGTAGGGACGCCGGAGTAGCATCTTCATATAAAGGTTTTACCCCAAGACGAAGATAAATCTCACTGAAGCAGTTTAACTGATTTTTCTTTTGTAGCTTTTCGACTACCTCTCCTGCAATACAGGGCAAATCGATAATGAGCACGTTGCCACGACCGTCAAGCCTGGCAGCATCTAAAACATCCTCGACACTGACAACATCAATATCCCGCGCCTCTTCTGTTTCGATACCGGGAAATATATCGTTAAGGCCGGTAGGTTGTTTTATCGAAGAAAAATCACCAAAGCTTTGCTGAAGCAATGGCTGCTGCTTCCCATCCAGGGTTATTAATTTTTTAATTACCTGTAGGTTGTCAAAAGCATGCCATTTAGCTGTGTTTATGATCTCTGACCGCGCTTCCACTAAAATAACGTCGTTAAATTTGGCAAAGTCAACCGCAGGCTCGAGCAGTTCACCCGCCCCTAGCCATAATAACTTGTTCATTGCTAATGTTTCCATTTATGAGTGGGCGACAGGAGCAGATGAAATCGTGCGACCTTCTTTTCTGCCAAACTTGATGTAATGAATAAGTGGATTAATATTTTCTTTTGCCACATCAGAATAACGCTTCAGATAGTCACGTCCATTGAAGCGCTGGGATGGGTAACGTCCCTCTTCAGCACCACTCGTTAAATAGTGTTCAGCAGGGTCGAGCCCAGCCTCAGCGACATCTGTATAGGTCTTCAGATACCAGTCTGCATCAAATAAATCACTGGTTTTTAGCAAATTAAGATCTAATAAATATTCCTGCTTTTTAGAAGATTTGCTACCGAATGACTTGAGAAGCTTGTCTATCTTTACAGACAGCTTTATAAGGCTGGACTGTTTTAGCACACGAGCCTGTGCTAACTCCGTTCTTATCTCATTAGCTGAGTTTTGATTTTCGGTTAGTTTTCTTTTCGCCTGTTTAAGCTCATTTTTTAATGACTTGATCGATGTCTTTTTTTCGTTATTCCATTGCTGCAATGAGGTATGTTTGTCATACAGCTTCTCATACGCCTCCAGCACACCTTGTAGTTGTGCAGTAACAACTTGGTTTTCTTCAGAAAGGTGGGATATATCAGTTTCGGTCTGGCTGTACTGATCCAGAATAATGCTGGCATCGATGGCGAATACGCTTTTATCTTCAGGAATTGAAAATGAGGCAACCAATTGTTGGTTGAGCTTAGAAAGCGAAGAAGAGCTTTCTATCATATGCAAAGCTACAACGCGCTCAAGCCTGCTACAATGGTTCTCATCTGAAATACTTTGCAATGATATCAAATTAGCATTGAACTCTTTCTTTAACTGCCCTGTATAGATAGATGAGTCAGCGACCAACTTTATCTGCTGGCGTTTTTGCGTCTGGACCCTAAGTAAACCTTCAACAGTTTGTTTAATAACGTCAAGCGCATTAGAAGGTTCTGAATGGAGCAATGTTGCTAATTGGCGCTCCATTGAGCTTACAACTACAATAACTTTTGCATTTGGGTATTGATCACAAAAAGATAGTAGTGCTTCCGGGGATACCGGTATACTGACATGAGCAGTATTTTTTCCGGCAGCTTCTTCCAGGGTTTCCACCCAGGCAACCGAAGACTGCTCTTTAAATGACTGCCAGTACTTCGACTCGTCCACTGAACATACTACTAACATTTTCAACTCCACTAATTACGCGTTAGCCCCAGCCAATGCCAGGAGGGGGATCCTACCAGAAAATAGAAGCGACTATAATAACCCTTCGCTGAAGTATAAAGAATGCTAGCTTTAATACCTCAGATGTGAAAAAAGATAAGACGCCAAGCGCAAACCACTACTTCGGTGATTTAGGTTGCAGTACTATAGCTTTGCGTTAAATGGTTTCAAAGCGAGGGTTATCTGAATAGTGCTAAATTTTATGCGATTTTTAACAACATGAAAAGCGCTCCATATCACTAATATCGGGAACCTATATAACTGATCTGCGGTACTAACTCAGTTCCTGGTAACTTCCTACCCAAAAAATAGAGCCTCTTTAGCGTCTGGCGCACACTCCATCAAACGCTGCCTGGATGAGTAAAACAAAGCAAAGCGTGCCTACTTAAATTCCTTAAAATTTTGTACAATCAATTCATTTAGTTATTTGCTTGAGTTGTCAAAATGAAAAAAGTTCTTTTACACATAGGGACAGGGAAGACGGGTAGCAGTTCAATACAAAAAACCTTATCACGCAATCGCGCTACATTGAAAAGTTTGGGTATCAGTTACCCTAAGTATGGGCATCCCACTAACCATGAAGAGCTCAATATTCCCATAAAAGGCGATAAAGGGCCCCGCGCCATCAGAGAACGGTTCAAGCGAGAAGAAGAAGATTTTGAGTCATATCGACAACGATTGCTCGAGGAGTTTCTCGGCCACCTGAATAGTAACCCTGACTCTATTATTTCTGCAGAACACCTGTACACGTTGAATCAGGAGCGTATTAACTTTCTCAAGCAGCAATTTGAAAGATGTGGGATAGAACGCGTGAAGGTAGTTATCTATTTGCGCGAGCCCGTTTCACTTTACAAGTCGCAGCTTCAACAAAAACTTAAAGCCTCATCGCAGACTATCACTCCCGGTAAATGGAAATATCGATTCTCTGCAGTAATAGAACGCTGGATGAATAGTTTTGAAGATGTAGAGGTGAGGGAGTTTGATCGGGGTGAACTTTTTAACCAGGATGTAATGGATGACTTTCTTCAGATAAGCGCTCGCTTCTTCGAGCAGCCAACACTTGCTAATATTAAAAAAAGTAAGTCGACCAATGAATCTTATTCTTTAGAACAGATGTATCTTCTCCAACAATTTAGGAAGACCCTATTGTCAGACAAAGAAGATGTCTTTATGGCATCTTCAGGTGCGCTTATGCGCAACTTCCATACAATGGGAGATGAATCATTGACTCCTGCCGTATTAAAGGATGAAGTTGCTGAGGTGATCCGCTACCAAACAACTGGTGAAGTTACCAGACTTCGTGAAATGCTGGGAAACCAGTTATTCAAAAATTTTGAACCTGTAACAGCAAAACCCAAATATAATTTTGAGAATGTAAGCAGCGTACTCGATCTTTTCCAAACAACCGAAAATACCGAATACGAAACTCTTCAGTTGGCGATAAAAATAATCGAACGGAACCTGAATTAATATTCTACAAAACAAAAAAACCCGGCCGAAGCCGGGTTTCTTATAAGAATTTGCTTAATTAAGCTTATTCTTCTGTCGCGTCTGCTTCTTCAGAAACTTCTTCAACAGGGCGGTCTACTAGCTCAACAAACGCCATTGGGGCGCTGTCGCCTGCACGGTAACCACATTTAAGAATGCGTGTGTAACCGCCTGGGCGGGCCTCATAACGAGGACCTAAGTCATTGAACAGTTTACCTACCACTTCTTTATCACCAGTGCGTGCAAAGGCCAGACGGCGGTTTGCTACACTGTCTTGCTTAGCAAGTGTGATTAGTGGCTCAATTACGCGACGTAATTCTTTCGCTTTGGGTAACGTCGTTTTGATCACTTCGTGCTTGACCAAAGAGCCGGCCATGTTTTTGAACATGGCTTGACGATGGCTGCTGTTGCGATTCAACTGACGACCACTCTTACGATGGCGCATAGTTTTATCCTTCTCTACAAATCAGTTTGATAAAAACCTGATTAATCTTTGTCAGCGATGCTCTCTGGTGGCCAGTTTTCAAGGCGCATGCCCAGAGATAGACCACGAGAGGCTAACACGTCTTTGATTTCAGTTAGCGATTTCTTACCAAGGTTTGGCGTTTTCAGAAGCTCAACCTCAGTACGCTGAACCAGGTCACCAATATACTGGATAGCTTCCGCTTTCAAACAGTTTGCAGAACGTACTGTCAGCTCCAGGTCATCTACAGGACGAAGTAGAATCGGATCGAACTCCGGCTTCTCTTCTTTCTGTACAGGCTCTGATACATCACGCAGGTCAACAAAGGCATCCAGTTGTTCAGCCAGAATAGTGGCAGAACGGCGGATCGCTTCTTCAGGATCCAGGGTACCGTTGGTTTCCATGTCAATGATTAGCTTGTCTAAGTCTGTGCGTTGTTCAACACGGGCAGACTCTACAGTGTATGCAATACGTTCAACTGGGCTGAATGAAGCATCGACTAACAAACGACCAATTGGACGATCATCATCTTCTGAGGAGCGACGGGTAGAAGCCGGAACATAACCACGGCCCATTTCTACTTTGATGCGCATGCTGATTTCAGCTTCGCCAGTCAAGGTACAAATGAGGTGATCAGGATTCGTAATTTCTACATCACCATCATGCTGAATATCACCAGCAACAACAGGGCCAGCGCCAGACTTCACTATGGTCAGCGTAGCTTCGTCTTTACCTTCAAGACGAACCGCTAAACCCTTCAGATTTAGCAGGATTTCGATAACGTCTTCTTGAACACCTTCTTTGGTGCTGTACTCGTGTAAAACGCCATCGATTTCTACCTCGGTAACCGCGCACCCTGGCATGGATGACAACAGGATACGACGCAGGGCGTTACCCAGAGTGTGGCCAAAGCCGCGCTCCAGCGGTTCCAAAGTTACTTTGGCACGAGTAGATGAAACGTTTTCGATCTCAACTAATCTCGGTTTTAGGAATTCAGTCACAGAACCCACAATGCTTCCTCTTTAGTTAGCTTTACTTAGAGTAAAGTTCGACGATCAACTGTTCGTTAATTTCAGCAGACAGGTCAGTTCTTTCAGGAACGCGTTTAAACGTGCCTTCCATTTTGGTGCTGTCTACTTCAATCCAGGTTGGCTTCTCACGTTGGTCAGCCAGTTCCAAAGCAGCCACGATACGTGCTTGCTTTTTAGCTTTTTCACGAACAGAAACCACGTCTTCGGCAGAAACGTTATATGATGGAATGTTCACGCAACGACCATTTACCATGATTGCTTTGTGGCTAACCAGCTGACGTGCTTCAGCACGAGTACTGGCGAATCCCATCCGGTATACTACGTTATCCAGACGCTGCTCAAGAAGTTGCAACAGGTTTTCACCGGTGTTGCCTTTGATCCGCGCAGCATCTTTGTAGTAGTTGCGGAATTGTTTTTCCAGAACGCCATACATACGACGAACTTTTTGCTTTTCACGCAGCTGTACACCGTAGTCAGACAAACGGCCACGACGGGCACCGTGCTGACCAGGCGCAGTATCGATCTTACACTTAGAATCGATTGCGCGAACGCCGCTCTTCAGGAACAGGTCAGTTCCTTCGCGACGGCTAAGTTTGAGTTTTGGACCCAAATATCTTGCCATGTTCTTTCTCCAACTGTCCGTCGATTAAACGCGACGTTTTTTCGGTGGACGACAACCGTTGTGAGGAATAGGGGTCACATCGGTAATGTTTGTGATCTTGTAACCTGTTGCGTTAAGGGCACGGATGGCAGACTCACGGCCTGGACCTGGACCTTTAACGAATACTTCTAGGTTTTTCAGACCGTATTCTTGTGCTGCAACTCCAGCACGCTCTGCCGCTACCTGTGCAGCAAATGGTGTTGATTTACGTGAACCACGGAAACCAGAACCACCTGATGTTGCCCAAGATAGTGCATTACCAGAACGGTCAGTAATAGTCACAATTGTGTTGTTGAAAGACGCATGGATATGAGCCATACCGTCTGCAACCTGACGTTTAGCGCGCTTACGCGTTGTACGATTTGGTGCTTTTGCCATAACTTATACTCCCCGCTTACTTCTTGATTGGCTTACGAGGACCTTTACGGGTGCGCGCATTAGTTTTAGTGCGCTGACCACGTAGAGGCAAGCTACGACGGTGGCGAATACCACGGAAGCAACCCAGGTCCATCAGACGTTTGATGCTCATCGATACTTCACGACGCAGATCACCTTCAACGGTGAACTTTGCCACTTCTTCACGAAGCTTCTCTACAGTCGCTTCGTCTAGTTCTTTAATCTTTGTTGATTCTGCAACACCAGCATTTTCACAAATCGCTTTAGCGCGAGTTGATCCAACACCGTAAATCGCTTGAAGCGCGATTACAGTATGCTTGTGCTCAGGAATGTTAATGCCAGCGATACGGGCCATTAACAGCACTCCTCTAGTATTTTATGTCGACAGCCTAAAAAGCCCGATAGGATACTTATCCATCGACAAAATTGCAACATAAGGTTCATTTAACCGCAATAGACTAAGCTGAACCAGATTGGTTCAGCTTAAAATCAATGGGTCAAATGTACCGCGTATTTGATTAACCCTGCCTTTGCTTATGCTTAGGCTCTGTACAAATCACCCGCACAACACTGTTGCGCTTGATGACTTTACAGTTACGGCAAATCTTCTTTACTGATGCACGAACTTTCATTACATCACTCCGTAGTTCACTAATCTTAGCGGCCGTAGCCTTTCAGATTAGCTTTCTTCAGAACAGACTCATACTGACTTGACATCAAATGGGTCTGCACCTGCGCCATAAAGTCCATGATGACTACCACAATAATCAGAAGCGACGTCCCACCGAAGTAGAACGGCACATTCCAGGCAATCAACATAAATTCAGGCACTAAACAAATAAAGGTTATGTACAGTGCGCCAGCCAGTGTCAGGCGAGTCATTACCTTATCGATATAACGTGATGTTTGTTCCCCAGGGCGAATGCCGGGGATAAACGCACCAGACTTCTTCAGGTTTTCTGCTGTATCGCGAGGGTTAAACACCAACGCGGTATAGAAGAAGCAGAAGAAGATAATTGCTGCTGCATACAACATCACATACAACGGCTGACCAGGCGAAAGCATTAATGCTACGTCCTGAAGCCAGGCAGTTGATTCATTCTGACCAAACCATCCTGCGATAGTTCCTGGAAACAGAATAATACTGGAAGCAAAGATTGGTGGGATAACCCCAGCCATATTAACCTTCAGTGGTAAATGGGTACTTTGTGCAGCAAATACCTTACGGCCTTGCTGACGTTTCGCATAGTTTACCACAATCCGACGCTGTGCGCGTTCCACGAACACCACCAGATAAATCAAGCCAATAACAATGGCGCCAATCAATAACAGGAACAACAGATTAATGTCACCCTGTCTTGCTTGTTCCGCAGTCTGACCTATCGCTGTTGGCAGACCGGCAACAATACCAGCAAATATCAATATTGAAATACCGTTACCGATACCTCGTTCAGTAATTTGCTCACCCAGCCACATCAGAAACATAGTTCCTGTGACCAAGCTCACTACCGCTGTAAAGTAGAATCCGAAGCCAGGACTTATCACCAATCCATTAATCAGGTTTGGCAGGTTGGTCGCTATTCCAATAGATTGGAAGGTAGCCAGGATCAGCGTTAGATAACGCGTATACTGACTAATTTTACGACGACCCGCCTCGCCTTCTTTTTTAAGCTCCATCATCGGTGGATGAACCACCGTGAGCAACTGCATAATAATGGATGCAGTAATGTATGGCATAATGCCCAAAGCCAGAACGGATGCACGCTCAAGAGCACCACCGGAGAACATGTTGAACATTTCAACGATGGTACCTTTTTGCTGCTCAAAAAGGTCAGCCAGAACCGCAGGATCTATTCCCGGAATAGGGACATAAGACCCTAACCGGAATACTACGATCGCACCGAGTACGAACAGCAATCTTGCCTTAAGCTCACTTAAGCCGCTTTTAGCGCCCGAATCCAATCCTGGTTTAGCCATCTAGCTTATTCCTCTACTTTACCGCCGGCAGTTTCAATCGCTTCACGCGCGCCTTTAGTAACCTTCAACCCGCTAACCGTGACAGCACGTGATACTTCACCGCTCTTGACGACTTTAACAAACTGGATGTGCTTTTTAATAAGCCCAGCAGCTTTTAATGTCTCAACAGAAGCAGTATCACCTTCTACCTTGGCGATTTCATTCAAAGTTACTTGATCAGTAACCATGCCCTTACGGGACGTGAAACCAAATTTAGGCAGACGGCGCTGAATTGGCATCTGACCACCTTCAAATCCTGGCTTCACAGAACCACCTGAACGGCTCTTCTGTCCTTTGTGACCACGGCCACCAGTTTTACCAAGACCTGAACCGATACCACGGCCAACACGCTTAGCTGTGTTTTTCGCTCCAGGTGCAGGAGAAATTTCATTCAAACGCATGTCTTACTCCTCCACAACCTCAACCATGTAATGTACACGGTTGATCATGCCACGAACAGCTGGGGTGTCTTCCAACTCGCGAACATGGTTGATTTTACGAAGACCTAGGCCTTTCAGCGTAGCTCGGTGCTTTGGCAAGCGGCCAATCGCACTTTTAGTTTGCTTTACTTTAATCGTTGCCATGTCTGCTTACCCCAAAATCTCTTCTACTGACAACCCACGCTTGGCAGCGACGCCTGCCGGAGAGTTCATCTCTGTCAGTGCGTTGATCGTTGCGCGAACAACGTTCATTGGGTTAGTCGAGCCGTAACATTTTGAAAGTACGTTTTGTACACCAGCTACTTCAAGTACTGCACGCATCGCACCACCGGCAATGATACCGGTACCTTCAGATGCTGGCTGCATGTAAACTTTCGAGCCAGAGTGACGACCTTTAATAGGGTGTTGCAACGTGTGACCTTTAAGGTCAACAGTCACCATGTTACGGCGAGCCTTTTCCATTGCTTTTTGGATAGCGGCTGGCACTTCACGTGCTTTACCGTAACCAAAACCAACGCGGCCATTGCCGTCACCCACTACCGTCAATGCAGTGAAACTGAAGATTCGACCACCTTTAACCACTTTAGATACGCGGTTTACGGCAATCAATTTTTCTAACAGTTCACCATTTTGAACATCTTGTTTAGCCATTATAAACTCCTAGAACTGAAGGCCAGCTTCGCGAGCTGCATCAGCTAATGCTTTAACACGACCGTGGTACTGGAAACCGCTGCGATCGAAAGCCACTTCTTTAATGCCTTTCTCAAGTGCGCGCTCTGCGATGACCTTACCCACAATGGCCGCTGCTTCAGCATTGCCAGTTGATTTCAGATCTTTTGCAAGATCTTGTTCAACAGTAGAAGCTGCCGCCAATACTTCAGAACCGCTAGGTGCGATTAGCTGAGCATAAATGTGGCGAGGTGTACGGTTTACAACCAAGCGATGCGCGGCCAGTTCACGAATTTTTGCGCGTGCGCGAGTAGCGCGACGCGAGCGAGCTGCTCTTTTATCCATCGTATCACCCACCTACTTTTTCTTAGCTTCTTTACGACGTACATGTTCGTCTGCATAGCGAACACCTTTACCTTTATAAGGCTCTGGTGGACGATACGCGCGAATGTTCGCCGCAACCTGTCCTACCTGCTGCTTATCGGCGCCTTTGACGACGATTTCAGTTTGGCTAGGAGTTTCAACCGTAATGCCTTCAGGCATTTCGTATACAACAGGGTGAGAGAAACCCAGAGTCAGGTTGAGTTTGCTACCTTGTGCCTGCGCACGGTAACCAACACCATTTAACTGTAGTTTTTTCTCAAAACCTTGTGTAACACCTTGAATCATAGTGTTCAGAAGCGCACGTACAGTACCTGCTTGTGCCCAGGCGTTAGCAAAACCTTCGCGAGGTAGTGCTTTCAACTGGTTGTCTTCCTGAACAACTTCAACAGCATTGTTGAAGCTATTTACCAAAGTGCCATTCTTACCTTTAATGGTAACGTCCTGACCAGAGATAGATACTTCTACACCTGATACAACGTCGACCGGGGCTTTTGCTACTCGTGACATATCAACTCCTCCGATTACGCAACATAACCGATGATCTCACCGCCCATGCCTGCTTTACGCGCAGCACGATCAGTCATCACACCTTTAGAAGTCGACACGATAGCTACGCCTAGACCACCCATTACCTTTGGCAGCTCATCTTTTTTCTTATAGATGCGCAGACCAGGACGGCTAACACGTTCAATTGTGTCAATTACTTGCTTGCCTTCGAAGTACTTTAAAGTTACTTCCAAAACAGGCTTAACGTCACCAGATGCAGCGAAGTCAGTGATATAACCTTCAGCTTTCAACACGCCACAAATAGCAACGCGTACTTTTGAAGAAGGCATAGTCACAGAAACTTTCTGTGCCATTTGGCCGTTACGGATGCGGGTAAACATATCCGCGATAGGATCTTGCATGCTCATTATCAGCTACTCCTTACCAGCTGGCTTTTTTCAAGCCAGGGACTTCACCGCGCATCGCTGCTTCACGCAGCTTGATACGGCTAAGACCGAATTTGCGTAGGTAACCATGTGGACGACCAGTGATACGACAACGGTTATGTTGACGTACTTTGGCTGAATCACGTGGCAGTTGTTGTAGCTTCAGAACAGCGTCCCAGCGCTCTTCTTCAGAAGCGTTAACATCGCTGATAGTTGCTTTAAGTGCGGCACGTTTTTCAGCGTACTTAGCTACAAGCTTAGCGCGCTTTGCTTCACGAGCCTTCATTGATTCTTTTGCCATAACCCTACACCCCTTACTTTTTGAATGGGAAGTTGAACGCGTCCAGCAGAGCACGTGCTTCTTCATTAGATTCCGCACTGGTAGTGATAGTAATGTCCATACCACGTACCTTATCAACTTTATCAAAGTCGATTTCAGGGAAAATAATTTGTTCACGCACGCCCATGCTGTAGTTACCACGACCGTCGAATGATTTAGGATTCAGACCACGGAAGTCGCGGATACGCGGGATAGCGATTGAAATCAAACGCTCTAAGAATTCCCACATACGCTCGCCACGTAGGGTTACTTTACAGCCAATCGGATAACCTTCACGGATTTTGAAGCCCGCTACTGATTTTCTGGCAACTGTGACAATAGGCTTCTGACCAGCGATAGACGCCATGTCAGACTGAGCATTCTCAAGTACCTTTTTGTCAGCAACTGCTTCACCAAGACCCATGTTCAAGGTGATTTTTTCAATCCGAGGGACTTGCATGACGCTTTTGTATCCGAACTGCTTAGCAAGTTCAGCTACTACTGTTTCTTTATAGAAATCATGCAGTTTCGCCATCGTACTCTCCAATTAATTAAACAAGTTCGCCGTTAGACTTGAAGAAACGAACTTTCTTCTCATCTTCAAAACGGAAACCAACGCGATCTGCTTTGCCCGTTGCCGGGTTAACAATCGCTACATTAGAAACGTGAATAGATGCTTCCTTTTCAATAATACCGCCAGGCTGACCCGCTTGAGGGTTAGGCTTTTGGTGTTTCTTGGTCAGGTTTACACCTTCTACAACTAAACGGTTATCAGCAATAAGCACTTTCAGGACTTTGCCTGTTTTGCCTTTGTCTTTACCCGCTAATACGACTACTTCATCATCACGACGAATTTTGTTAGCCATTATCGTGACTCCTTATAGTACCTCTGGGGCCAATGAGATGATTTTCATGAAGTTATCACTTCTCAACTCACGGGTTACCGGTCCAAAGATACGCGTACCAATTGGTTGCTTGTTGGTATTCAACAATACAGCCGCGTTATTATCGAAACGGATGGTAGAACCATCTGCACGACGAACGCCTTTTCTAGTACGCACCACCACTGCGTTCAGTACGTCACCTTTTTTTACTTTACCGCGAGGAATTGCTTCCTTGACGGTAACTTTGATGATGTCACCGATACCTGCATAACGGCGATGCGAGCCACCAAGAACCTTAATACACTGAACCCTGCGAGCGCCGCTGTTATCTGCAACGTCCAGGTTAGTTTGCATTTGGATCATGTTAGTGCTCCGCTAATAAATGAAAACTCTTTCGAGTCGATTACGCTGCTAAAAACAACAAACTTTGTTGTTTTTATGTACATACCCCCATAAAAAGGGCGCGAAATGATAACAGATAAGATAGGTCAGCGATAGGCTAAATTTGAATTATTTTTAGACGATCGTGGATGCCGCCCTTAATGGCGTTAAAGGGCATTAAACTCCGTTATCTTCAGCCTGATAGGCGCCGATAAGATAACGTCTGATACATTTTCCAAGCTGTTCTACACTCACCGGTTTGGTCAGATAGTCGTTCATCCCGGCCAGTACACATTTTTCCCGCTCGCCGGCTAAAGCATTGGCTGTCAGTGCAATAATCGGCACCGTCAGCGCATCTCCGCCCAGTTTGCGAATAGCAGCAGTTGCTTCGTAGCCGTCCATAATGGGCATCTGACAGTCCATCAGAATAAGATCATACACTTGTTCTGAGGCCTGGCTGCGGATAAATTGCTCCACGGCTTCGCTGCCATTTTGAACAAGATCGGCGCCAATGCCAAGCTCTTTCAGCTGTTCTGAGATAACTAGTTGATTTATCTCGTTATCCTCTACAACCAATAGGCGTCGTCCAGCCACCATTTCGGCGGTTAACTGATTAGCATCATCAAAATAACCATCCTGAGTGGCCGGGGTGATATCTTGAGAGGCTTGCTGCAGCTGTAAGGCCACGATAAAGGTCGCGCCCTCCCCCGGCTTGCTTTTCACCCGAATGCCGCCGCCCATGTGCTCGGCAATCTGCGCCACAATCGACAACCCTAAACCAGTGCCCCCAAAACGACGGGTGGTGGCGCTGTCGCCTTGCTGAAACGGCGAAAATATGGCGGCCTGACGTTCTGGTTCGATGCCTATGCCGGAGTCCTGCACAATCAGCTGCACCAGAAATTTACCATTGCTTTGCTCCAGCGCACGGGTTTTCACACTCACCTGGCCCTGGGCCGTGAATTTTACCGCGTTATTAATCAGGTTGGTCAGAATCTGTTTCACCCTGACCGGATCGGCCATAAACAAGTGTTCGTCGGTGGCCTGGGTGTCTACCATCAGCTCTATGCCTTTATCCAGGGCAATATGCTCAAACACCCGTTGCTGTTCATGGATCAGGGCGCTGATATCCACCGGAACCTGTTCCAGACTGATTTGGCCCGAATCGATTTTTGAGAAATCCAGAATATCGTTAATAAGCCCTAACAAGGTATTGGCACTGCTGCGCGCTACCTTGCAATATTCCTGCTGCTGGGTATCCATGGTGGTTTTAGACAAGGCATCCAGCATTCCCATCACCCCGTTAATGGGGGTGCGGATCTCATGGCTCATGTTTGCCAGAAATATACTGCGCGACTGCAGTGCCTGCTCGGCCACCCGTTTTTTTTGTTCCAGCTCTTTGGCGGCAATGACCCGATTGGTAATATCCTGGGTGGCGCCGATGACTTTATCGGCCTGGCCGTTGCGATAAGTTGCTTTACTTTGGGCCTGGACCCAGAACCGGCGGCCGGTAAAACTCTCGACCTCTATTTCAAGCGAAAATTCTTCGCCGGTTTCCATCATCTTGAAAAAGCGTTCTCTGGCTTCTTCACGTTTGTGGTCATCGACAATAAATTTAAACGCCTGATCGGTGGAAACCTTATAACCTGGTGGTAAGTCGTACATCTGGCGCAAAGGCTCTGACCAGAACATCTCATCCTGAACCACGTCATATTCCCAGGACCCCACCCCCGCCAGTTGCGCCATCTGGTCAAATAACTGACTCTGATGCGCCAGTTGTTGCTGCTGTACCTGCAAGCCATCAATAAACTGTTTGCGAGAAAATTCGGCGCCAACCCACTCGGCCAGCAGCATCATCTCATCCTGAGCTAAAAGGGAAAATGGCTGGGTGGGTGTGTGACCAAAAAATGCAATGGTGCCGTATTGCCGGGCATCCACCATCAAAGGAACCGCGATATATCGCCCAAACCCCAGCTGCTTAAAACAAGGATGCTGCGGACCCGGGTACTCCTGGGTATTGTGGTAGGCCACCACTTCGCGCCGGTTGATGGTCTCCAGACAATAGCTTTGTTCTAAGGGCAGTAAATCACCTTTGGTAAACGGGCCTCGCGGGGAAAACACCGCCAGCACCTCAAAAGCGTCGATATGTTTGCGGGTGATAACCCCCAGATCCATATCCAGTGCGTCACAGCCTATTTCTAACAACCGGTCTATTTTTTCGTCAAACGACTGTAAGACATCAGAAGATACTTCGTTTAATTTTTTTAAGATATCCATGGCGTCTCTGTATAGTGACATCAGTCGGGGCGTACTAAAGGCCCTTTGTCTGAACTGGCAAACCAGTCCTGAGTGTAGTAAATAGTTTGCCATCTCAAAATGGTACTTTGCATAACACGGTGTTGAAAAGCAATAGCATAATGAAGGCGCGCTACTGACCGCTGTCATTACTCTATTGCTTTTTTAGCGGCTTCGCTACCAAACTCTGTGTTTCTGCATTTATTATTTTATGCAGTACTGCTTGCGGTTTCCCCACAAAAAAGGCCGCATAAAGCGGCCTTACAGGTTTAGCGATTGATCTTACTCGTACGAGTAATTCATGGTCACACCAGAATAGGTGCTGTAAGCACGAATGCCGATATGCCAGGTTCCTTCAGAAGGATTGGTAAACGTACAAATCTCGCTGTTCCCATTTTTATAGGGGCGACAGTCGTAGCTAAAGGTTGAAGGCTGAGCGCCAAAGCGAACATACAAATCAGCATCGCCAGATCCACCTGAGGTCTCAATTGTCATAGAACTGACCCCGGCTGGGATATCCCAGGTGTACCGTTTCCAGTTACCGGTGGTGGCAGAAATGTTGTTCACTTCACCGGATACCGGATCCACACCGCCTGGAGGTGGTGGTGGTGGTGGTGGTGGTGTACCGCCACTACAGCCATTAGCATTCAGGTAATCTACCGCATCCGATACCTTAACAATACCGTGTCCGTAATAGTTATCACGGCCCGCAGCACCCCGATCCTGTGCTGTCGCATTTAGCGCTGAACGAATCTCTGTATTGCTACATTGCGGGAAATAACTCCACACCAGCGCGGCTGCACCTGCCACATGGGGAGTGGCCATTGACGTGCCGCTCAACGTCGCATAAGTATTGGTTGGGTAGGTAGAGTAAACTGACGAGCCAGGGGCCGCAATTTCTACCTGAGAGTTATATTGTGAATAGCTGGCATGGTTTGAATTGGAGTCAACCGCTGCCACCGATACCACGGCATCATACGAAGCCGGATAGGATTTCACACTATTGCCGTCGTTACCGGCAGCGGCCACCAGTAAGATTCCATCATCTTCGAAGCCCTGCATAGCAGCTGCTTCTGCGGACGAAGAGCCACCGCCACCCAGGCTCATATTCACAACATTTGAACCCGCATCTTTACACTGCTGAATGCCATCAATGATGTCAGAGGCATAGGTCCAGTTACCATTGTCGTCAAAGATTTTCACAATGTGCATATCTACGCCAGGATAAACCCCAACTACACCCTGGGTATTATCGTAGGCTGCAATCGTACCTGCAACGTGGGTGCCGTGGCCGTTACCATCGTTATACCAGTTTCCTACTGAGCCATTATTCGCTACGCCAGACACACCGCCATTGCTGTCGGGCAAGTCCGGATGTCCAAGATTGTAACCAGTATCAATAATACAAACGGTGCGGGCACCGGTATCACTTTGGGCAAACTGACTGGCCTGAACCATATCAATACCGTATGGCGTCGTTTGGGCCATCAGACGGCGACGTGGATCGGCAGAGATGCTCGCGATGTTAGGGTTTTTACGCAGCTTATTAAGCTGCCCCTTGTTCATGGAAGCGGCCACCATTTTGTGCTTACCTAAAACTTTATGAGTTTTGGCACCCACTGAGCGAAGGATGTTTTTTGCAGCAATAGCATCAAAAGCCTGGTCCGCAGCATTACCATTGGGACCCTTATTTTGCTTTTGCTGGCCTTTTAAGGCCGCAGGACCGGTGTTTTTGAAGGTAACGATGTAACGGTCTTCATCATTTGCCAGTACCAGGCGATCGCTTAATACATTTTTTAGCAGTCCGGCCGGAGCCGACTGTTGTGTTTCCTTGGTGACCTCTACCGGGCCATTTGTCATTGCGGCACTTACTGACATGCTTAGTGTTGTTATTGATGCTAATAGTGCTGCTTTACCGCAAAATGTGCGTTGTTTCTTCAACATTTGTTATTTCCTGTCTTCGTTGTGTTTTATCGGCTTCCTTTCTCCCTCGCTCTTCATTGTAGCGTTACTGTCGGGGTTACTATTAAGATAAGCAGCGCAGTTTGTTTTTCGTTATTCGGGAAAAGAGGCGCTTTCCTTATCCTCTACCCGCGAGACTAAAAACCATCTACTGAATATCTGATACGGGCAAAAAACCCGAATGCCTCATACTACAAACTCACTTACATGAGTCTGTATGAGTTGCTATTCCATGTTATCTAAATTGATACCTAAAATAACTGGATGAGCCAGGGTTCATCAACTATTTCCGGCACCTAACTAGATAACACGCTTATCAACTCACGCTGAATTATTGAATTGTCACTCACATCAAAATATCAGCGTTGTACTAACCTAATGAGATTTGTACAGAAATAAAACAATTTGAAAAGATTAAGATAGGAGGCCTCTGTCAACATTTGTTCACTAACAGAGGCAATAGCAGATTATTGCTGGCGTTGACGGACCACTTCGTATAAACAAACGCCCGTCGCCACAGAAACATTCAGGCTGGAAACAGAGCCGGCCATGGGTAATTTAACCAGCTCATCGCAGGTTTCCCGGGTGAGGCGACGCATACCCTTGCCTTCAGCCCCCATTACCAGTGCCATAGGACCATCCAGGCGGGTATCATACAAGGTTTGGGTCGTTTCCCCGGCCGTGCCGATAATCCACACGCCGGCTTCCTGCAATGTTTTTAAGGTTCTGGCCAGATTGGTGACCTGTACCAACGGCATGGTTTCGGCAGCGCCACAGGCAACCTTGCTGACCGTGCCACTTAAGCTGGCAGATTTGTCTTTGGGTACTATTACCGCATCCACCCCGGCCGCATCGGCCGTACGCAAACACGCACCAAGATTGTGCGGATCGGTAACGCCATCCAGCACCAGCAAAAACGGCTTATCGGCGCGTTCCACGATTACCGCCAGATCATTTTCGTCCAGCGCGCGGGCCGGTTTCGCCCTGGCTACCACACCCTGATGCTGACTGCCGCCCACTTTTTCGTCCAGAACTTTACGATGACAAAACTGAACGCTGACACCAAAGCGACGCGCCTGATTAATAATCTCGCCGAGCCGCTCATCGGTCCGGCCCTTTAACACCATCAGTTCCAGTATGCGTTCTGGTTCACGTTCTAATACCGCCTGCAAGGCATGCAGGCCAAATAACCATTCTTGCTGGGCCATTTATTTTTTCTTACCTCTTGCTGGTGCCGGTTTACCGGTTTTTTTACTATCTGTTCGTGACCTGCCTTTGGGCTTGTCTTTTGGCTTGTCTTTGCGTGACCCACGGCCGGATTCCCGAACCTTTACCTTTTTACCGCTACGATTACGCAGCATGGCAGCATCCAGTACCAAATCAATTTTACGCTCATCCAGATTAACCGCCGCGACTTTTACCATTATGGTATCGCCCAAACGGAACTGACGAGCGCCGGTTTCGCCAATCAGCATTTGTTTGACATCATCATAGCGATAGTAGTCGTCTTCAAGCGAGGTAATGTGCACCAGGCCATCGATGTGGTATTCGGTCAGGCGCACAAACAAGCCAAAGTTGGTGACAGAGCTCACCACACCTTCGAACGTATCGCCGACATGATCCTGCATAAACTCACATTTTAACCAGTCGGCCACATCCCGGGTGGCATCATCGGCGCGGCGTTCCGTCATGGAACACTGCTCACCCAGCTGCGACACCTCTTCTTCGGTGTAGCTTTTTGCCCCCGACACTTTTTCGCGGTACGGCGCTTTGGCCAGAATACCTTTAATCGCGCGATGCACGACTAAGTCTGGATAGCGACGAATGGGCGAGGTGAAATGCGCATACTGCCCCAAGGCCAGACCAAAGTGGCCGATATTTTCGCCATCGTAAATTGCCTGCTTCATCGAGCGCAGCAACATGGTCTGAATCAGTTCCTGGTCGGGCCGATTGCGGGTTTTTAATACCACATCGGTAAAGTCAGCCGGGGTGGCATCTTCGGTAATGCGATGGGGCACACCCACTTCGCTCAGGTAAGAGGTAAAGGAGGTAAGGCGGTCGGCATCAGGCTTATCATGTACCCTGAATAAGGTAGACGCATCATGCTCTTCGAGCATCTGGGCAGCACTGACGTTGGCCATGATCATGCACTCTTCGATCATTTTGTGGGCATCATTACGCACCACCGGCACAATATTTTCAATTTTGCGCTGGGCATTGAAAACAAATTTGCTTTCCTGAGTTTCAAACTCAATGGCGCCGCGTCCGGCCCGGGCTTTTTTCAGTGTCCGGTACAGGGCATGTAGATTGCGCAGATGCGGAACCTGCTCTTCATAGCGCTGATTCAGATCTTTATCACCCTGAAGAATTTTCCAAACCTTGTTGTAGGTCAGACGGGCATGGGAATTCATCACCGCTTCGTAAAACTGAAAGCTATCCAGTTTACCTTCTGCCGTGATAGTCATCTCACACACCATGCACAGCCGATCAACCTGCGGATTCAGCGAGCACAGGCCATTGGATAGCGCTTCGGGAAGCATCGGGATAACCTGTTCAGGGAAATATACTGAGTTGCCCCGGTTTATCGCTTCGCTGTCCAGGGCCGTACCCGGACGGACATAATGACTGACATCGGCAATGGCGACCCACAACTGAAAACCACCCTCTTCGAGCGGTTCACAGAATACCGCATCATCAAAATCACGGGCATCTTCACCATCGATGGTTACCAGCGGCAGCTGACGTAAATCTATGCGATCGTGCTTGGCGTCTTCGGGCACCGCTTCGGTTAACCGGCTAATGGAGCGATCGACCCCTTCAGGCCACTGGTGGGGAATATCGAACGAGCGCAGCGCCATTTCAATTTCCATGCCCGGGGCCATATGCTCGCCCAGAATTTCGGTGATTTTGCCTACCGGACTTACCCGGCGACGGGGGCGTTGGGTGAGTTCAACCACTACCACCTGCCCCATCCGGGCACCATTAACCTGCTCTGGCGGAATCACAATTTCATGATTGATGCGGCTGTCATCCGGCACCACTACAGCCATATTCTGTTCGGTGAAAAAGCGCCCGACAATGGGCTCCGAGCGCGGCTCAACCACCGCGACTATGTAGGCTTCTTTGCGACCTTTACGATCGGTACCACTGACCCGGGCATCGACAACGTCATCATGCAAAAATAATTGCATCTGGCCGCCACTGATATACATATCGCCACTGCGATCTTCAGGCCGGAAAAAACCAAAGCCATCCCGGTGGCCAATGATTTTACCACGGATAAGGTCTGCCTTATCCATGATGGCGTAGCGCTTATTTTTGGTAAATTGCAGTTGACCTTCACGCTCCATGGCTCGTAAACGGCGCTGGATGCCGATACGGTTATCTTCTTCCGTGGCGTCCACTGCTGCGCATACTTCCAGAAAAGACATTGGTTTACCATGGGCCTGTATTATCGATAACAGATATTCACGGCTGGCTACCGGGTTTTCGTATTTTTCCTGTTCGCGCTTGTAATGGGGATCGTCACTCATGCAGTTGGTCTTTTACCTGTGGTTAATTTATACAAATGTTTCATAACGCCAGTATAACAGCTACTAACTGTAAAATATGGTTATATTAACAGCAGACAACATTTGTGCGTCTAAGTAATTTTCATATTGCTGGTTTTTACTGCACAGAAAAATGCTTAGATCGGTTTTTTCAGGTAAAAACCCCGGCGCTTAAAGTGGCTGGCGGGCGCTACGCACTGCTTTGGGATGCATTAGCGATTCAAGGGCCTGCAGATATCCGGCAATTTTTCGGTGGGTGGACTTATCGGCCGTAATCGCATGGTATAACCAGCGATAGGCATCTTCGTAGTCATACGGGCTGCCATGTCCGTCAATAAACAACTCGGCCAGCTGCATTTGGGCCCGCAGATTGCCCAGGGCCGAGGCCTCACGCAAATACACTACCGCACGGGCCTTATCCTGCTGGACCAGGGTGGCATTTTTATAATAGCGTCCCAGTTGTTCCAGCGCTGCCGGCAACCCTTGTTGGGCCGCTTCGCGCATTAAGCGGATGCCGCGGGTCGGATCAGCGTCTATACATACCCCCCAGGCCAGCATATCGCCCCACAAAAACTGAAAAGCGGGTTCCTGGAGCACCTCTGCGTGCGCTTCGATGTCCTGGACCAGCTGACACCGGTCCGCGACCACTTTATCCAGGTGAGTATTGGTGTTGATTAAGCCGATAAGCTGATCCTGCGTATACAACTGTACCGCTTTAAGCTGTTCAGCCTGGGCGTTGACCGCCGGTAATAAGCATAGACTCAAAAATAACCACAGACGCTTCATCGTTGTGTTTCCTGCTATTGATACATTAATACATTACCCTCAAATTATCGGCCGGGCGATGAAAAACTATAGCAGCAAAGCTATGGTTTGCTGTGATTTGTCTATGGCTACCGGGAATACCTCAATTCAGCGTTCGCAACAAGGCGCTATATACCTTGCGGGCGTGATCCGCCACATCAATACCTAAATCGGTCAGATACCCCCCATCAGACTGGGTAATCAAACCTTTGGTATGTAGATTTTGCGCTGCCTGCACCACCGACTGACTGGCATCATGGTGGATTTTGAGGCCCTGCATCAGGCTGTCGGAAGGAAACTTAAGCAATAGATTCAGCTCTTCGGTCATCGATTTATCAAATGTACCCATGGCGCGCTCCTGTTACGGGAAAACAAAGTGGGGTAAGCAACATTTTTTTGTCACGTTGTGTCTATATGACACGCTATCTTTGCTGCTGTCCAGAAAAAACTTTGTGGTCGACCTGATGAAGGCGTGCCCGGGCTGTCATTGCTGTGCTTACCCGGCTTAATGCTATACTGGCGCCATAATTATTGATGACAGAGTTCACAGGTTACCTATGAAGTATAAAGACTTACGCGATTTCATCGACAAGCTTGAGGCGCGTGGTGAATTAAAGCGTATCACCCGCGAGATTGATACGGACCTGGAAATGACGGAGATTGCGGATCGGACATTGCGGGCAAAAGGCCCGGCGTTGTTGTTCGAAAACCCTAAAGGCAGCACGATTCCGGTACTGGCTAATTTGTTCGGTACCCCTGAACGAGTGGCGCTGGGCATGGGCCAGGACAGCATGCAGGCATTGCGAGAAGTGGGCAAATTACTGGCCTATCTGAAAGAGCCTGAACCACCCAAAGGCCTCAAAGACCTGTGGCAAAAACTCCCGGTATTTCGGCAGGTGCTTAATATGCCGGTTAAAGAAGTGCGCAGGGCACCCTGTCAGGAAGTGGTTTTACAGGGCGATGAGGTCGATCTGACCACCCTGCCCATCCAGCGTTGCTGGCCAGGGGATGCGGCGCCACTGGTAACCTGGGGCCTGACCATTACCCGGGGGCCTCATAAAAAACGCCAGAACCTGGGGATTTACCGGCAACAGCTTATTGGCAAAAATAAACTGATCATGCGCTGGTTATCCCATCGTGGCGGCGCCCTGGATTTTCGCGAATGGTGTGAAACCCACCCTGGCGAACCCTACCCGGTGTCGGTGGCGCTGGGCGCGGACCCGGCCACCATATTAGGTGCGGTAACTCCGGTGCCCGATACCTTAAGCGAATATGCCTTTGCCGGTTTGCTGCGGGGCGATAAAACTGAGGTGACCCAGTCATTAAGTAATGATTTGCAGGTACCTGCCAGCGCCGAGATTGTACTGGAAGGCTATATTGCTCAGGATGAAACCGCCCCCGAAGGGCCCTATGGCGATCATACCGGTTATTACAATGAGGTGGATACCTTCCCGGTGATGACCGTGACTCATATCACCCACCGCAAAAATCCCATTTATCATTCCACCTATACCGGTCGGCCGCCTGATGAACCCGCGATTTTAGGGGTAGCTTTAAATGAGGTTTTTGTGCCTATTCTGCAAAAGCAGTTTCCCGAAATTGTTGATTTTTATCTGCCCCCGGAAGGCTGCTCGTACCGGATGGCCGTAGTCACCATGAAGAAGCAGTATCCGGGGCACGCTAAACGCGTGATGATGGGCGTGTGGTCATTTTTGCGCCAGTTTATGTATACCAAATTTGTCATTGTGTGTGACGATGATGTCGATGCACGTGACTGGAATGATGTTATCTGGGCCATCACCACAAGGATGGATCCGGCGCGCGACACCGTCCTGGTAAAAAACACCCCGATAGATTATCTGGATTTTGCTTCGCCCGTGTCGGGGCTAGGATCAAAAATGGGGATGGATGCCACCAACAAAATGCCCGGTGAAACCGATCGGGAATGGGGCACGCCCATTGTGATGGATGAAGCCGTGAAACAGCGTGTGGATGACATCTGGGATGAGCTTGGTATCATGGACTAGCGCTCCGTTTTTAGCGATTTAATGTAAAGAAGAGAATCAATGTCACAAATTCAATGTCAGGTCGACTCCATCACGCCGCTGGCCGGTGCTGTATACCAGGTTATTCTTACCCCGGCGCAGCCTGTGTCCTTTTATGCCGGTCAGTATATTCTGGTGCATATGGGTGAAAATGATAAGCGACCTTTTTCCATCGCCAATGCCGCGTTTGATAACCATAAAATTGAGCTGCATATCGGCGCAGATGAAAATAACGCTTATGCCACTGAAGTGCTGGAGCGGATGCGCCATGACGGCAGTATCGCGATAAGCGGTGGCCACGGCGAGGCGTACCTGCAATCCAATGGCCAGCCTATTATTCTAATTGCCGGCGGTACCGGGTTCTCCTACACCTGGTCTATTTTACAGCAGGCGTTAAAAGATCATCCGCATACCCCGGTAAGCTTGTACTGGGGTGGCAAAAACACAAATGATTTATATTTGTACGATGAGCTTAGCAAACTAGCCGATGAGCACGACCAGTTTAACTTCATCCCTGTGGTAGAATTTGCCGAAGATGACTGGTCTGGCAGAACCGGCTGGGTGCACCACGCCGTCGTTGCCGACTACCCTTCGCTTAGCGATGTGCAGGTGTATATTGCCGGCCGGTTTGAAATGGCGAAAGCAGCCAGAGACGATTTTAGCGCCCGGGCGCTTCCCCAGACTCAGTTGTTTGGTGATGCCTACGCGTTTATTTAGGTCACGCCAGTACAAAATAATCATTAAGGCGTGACAACCACAAGCTGAGAAGGAGCTTTTATGTTTGCACGCCTTGCTGTTTTAACAGCCCTTGCCACCGCTTCTGCAGGAAGCCTTGCCGCCCCCGACACCAACGAATTACATGCCATCCCCAAAGCCGTGTCTGCTGATCGAATTGAGCAGGACATTCGGAAACTAGTGAGCTTTGGAACCCGCCATACCTTATCTGAAACCGAATCGGATACCCGTGGTATTGGCGCCGCCCGGCGCTGGATAAAACAAGAATTTGAAGCTATTTCGGCGCAGTGTGGCGGGTGTCTGGAAGTGATGTTTGTCGGCGATACTGTGAGTGGTGAAAAGCGTATTCCCGAGCCAACGGATGTCATCAGCGTGGTGGCCATTCAGCGTGGCTCCACCGATCCCAACCGTTATGTGCTGATGTCCGGAGATATCGACTCCCGGGTCTCGGATGTGATGGACGCCACCTCCGACGCTCCCGGGGCGAATGACAATGCCTCTGGGGTCGCCGGCACCCTGGAAGCCGCCCGGGTATTATCTCAGTATCAGTTTAATGGCAGCATTGTGTACGCCGCGCTGGCCGGTGAAGAACAGGGGTTATTTGGTGGCAAGATTCTGGCTGCCAAAGCCAAAGACGAAGGCTGGCGTTTAAAAGCGGTGCTGAACAATGACATGATTGGCAATATCGAGGGGGTGAACGGGGTCATCAACAACACCACGGCCCGTTTGTTTGCCGAAGGCACGCGGGTCACCGAAACCGCGGACGAAGCCCGCACCCGCCGTTTTACCGGGGGTGAAGTTGACTCGCCCTCCCGGAATTTAGCGCGTTATATTGATAAACTTGCCGACGAGTATATTCCTAATCTGGATACCATGGTGATATACCGGCTTGATCGCTTTGGTCGGGGCGGCCATCACCGCCCGTTAAATGACTTAGGCTATCCTGGGATCCGCATTATGGAAACCAACGAAAATTATGTCCGCCAGCATCAGGACTTACGTACCGAAGATGGGGTCGAATATGGCGATACCATCGAGGGCGTGGACTTTGATTATGCAGCGAAACTGACGTCACTCAATGCGGTGAGTCTGGCAGCGATGGCCTGGGCGCCGGCGCCACCGGCTGATGTCACTATAAAAGGTGCCGTTTCACCGGATACCACCTTAAGCTGGGCGCAGGCCGATAAACAGCAAAATCCGAACCTGGCAGGGTATAAAATTTACTGGCGTTATACCGATGCCCCGCAATGGCAATACAGCAAATTTGTAGGTAATGTGACTAGCGCCACATTGGAAAATGTGGTTATTGATAACTACTTTTTCGGAGTAGCCAGTGTTAGTAAAGAGGGCTTTGAAAGCCCGGTGGTCTTTCCTGGCGCTGCCGGTAGCTTTGGTGAGTAACCCTCTCATGTAATATGCTTTTTTATTACCGTGACCGCCTGCCCATAGCGGCAAGCGGTCACGGGTGAGATTTACTGCCCCCCATGCATGCTCCGTCTTTCGCCCCCCTTTAGCTGTTCGCTTCCTGGGCCCGATGTCCCGCTATTATTATACCGCCGTGCCATGAACCGGTCTGTTGCAGACCTTTGCTATTTGCCCTTAAAAGCCGCTACACTGAACAATAGAATAAAAATACACCTGTCCATTTGTTTATCAAGGAATTGCCTTTGCGCGTTTTATCTTTTGTTGCGGTTATTTTATTAGTGCTGAGTCCAGCGCCAACCCTGGCGGAGTCCAGGCTGGGCGCCAGCCAGTTGCCTACGTATGTGGATGACGAAGGTGAACCGGCACGGCTGAACAATCTGGTACTCGAGGCCTTTAAGCGTATGGGTGAACCGTTAACTCTGGAAATGATGCGTCCGGCCTTTTTAGGCAGTGCCATTTTAAGCGGCAAGCTTGATGGTGATTATGCATCTATTGACCTGAACACCCAAAAAAGCAATATGCGTTATTCCAAACCGTACTTGCCGCTGTATTTGTATGCAGTGAGCAAAAATGATTCGGTTAAAGAGGTGGCTTTAATACCGCATTTGCAAGACCGCCGGGTGGCCATTGATAACCGTTTTGCCAATACCGACACCATTCGTTTGATCAAAGATGTGAAATGGGGTCGTAACCCTTCCACCTATGATGCGTTCAAGCAACTTGCCGACAACCGGGCCTATTATCTGGTCACCAGCCGTCTGCTGATAGATGAGTTTAACCGGCTGCTGCGTAACGAAAACGAAGAGATGGTGTATCTGTCGGCTCGCCCCCTGGTCACCGCGGGGTTTCGGCTGGCGCTGCGCGAGGATGTTGATAACGTCGACAGTCGTTTGCAGCAATTTAATCAAACCATCGAAATCATGCAGCAGGATGGCAGCTACAACCGTTTGCTGGGCATGACCTGGCTGACCAAAGATATTAATGGCGATGGCAGCGCCGACTACATCAGCAGTGCTCAGGTAATGCATCAGGCGCTGGCGCCCAGGGTATTGGAGCATGCTCTGGCGCTGGATACGACCAGTGCCGACAACAGCTCGGTATATGTGATTGATGGTACCACCTACACCACGATTGAAGCCGCATTTGAGGCATTACAAAGTGCCACCGTGGGCGCACGGCCAAGCTTGCTGGATACCGATATCTACGAGCGTATTTTACAGCGCTGGTGATCTCGCCCCGGGGTAACGAATAAGCAAAGAGCCTGGTGGCGTAGTAACATGATCGCGTTACGCCGCTGCGCTGAGCAGTTCGGACGACCCTGTCCTCTTTGCGGCCTGATCATCGGTGATGATTATTATTTATATGCCTGCGTCTGGCAATATGACTGGTCACAGTACGATTGCTTCGCAATACTAAACTTAACCGGTACCTGCCGATACGCTTATTCTGCAGCGCGGACGTAGCGCAACGCCCTGTAGTTACAGATAGCCACCATTGCTTATTCGTAGGGGGCATCCACATACTCTTCCTTAGACTCACACTCTTTCAGGCGCATACTCTCTCAGGCTCTCTCTCAGGTTCAATCTCCAACTAAATGCGGTGGTCATCAGGCTCCAATCCCACGCCCGCGATGAGGCCATTGAAACACAACTTATCATTTCATGCTCGCAGAGCTGACCGAGAGGCCTTTAGGGTAGCTGCAGGGCATCTGGCTGTGTGCGGTTTTATCTCTAGGTTCTTCAGGCTCTGGCATAACCCTCTCCCGACTCTGCCTTACTAGCTTTTAATGTTTCCAAGCTCATCCAGACTTGCTGTAAAACCAAAAACATTATAAACTTTCAGTAATTTCTGAAACTTTAAAAGAAGCTAGCATTATGGAAATGTCACCAACAGTAAAGTCCTCGGTTATGCATTTTGGCGAAATGGGCAGTCGCTGGGGTTCAACCGCACCGTTGGCCAGATACTGGCTTTGATTGTACTAACTGAAACGCCTTTGGCAGCCCAGCAAATTGCGGATGCGCTGAATATTTCCCGGGGCAATACCAGTATGGCCCTCAAGGAACTGCAATCCTGGCGGCTGGTGAAACAGCACCATGTGGCGGGCGAACGTAAAGAGTACTTTATCCCGGCGGGCTCAATCTGGGTGCTGGCCAACCGGGTGTTTGAAGAACGGCGTAAACGTGAAATTGATCCTACTTTGTCGTTGTTACGTGACTTAATGATGGAAGCCCCTGTCGACAAAGAAGAACAAGCTGTACAAAACCGCCTTAACGAGATCCATGACTTGCTGGAGTCGGTCACAGCATGGTCTCAGGAGCTACAAAATTTAGGACCGGAAAAACTACACACCCTGATGCGACTGGGCTCTGGGGTGGGCCGTATGCTTGATTTTAAAGATAAACTGCTTATGGGCAAATCGCCTGCGCAGTAACGGAGGTTGTTGTGGACGCACTGATTCTTTCCCGGCTTCAGTTTGCACTGAACATTAGTTTTCACATTCTGTTCCCAACCATCACCATCGCGTTGGGATGGTTTTTATTTTACTTCAAAATTCGCGCAGATATTTCCGGTCATCCGGTGTGGATGCGTATTTACCGGTTCTGGGTTCGGGTGTTCGCGTTAACCTTTGCCTTAGGGGTGGTCAGCGGGGTCACCATGTCATTCCAGTTTGGCACCAACTGGCCAGGGTATATGGAAAAAGCCGGAAATATTGCCGGACCATTGCTGGGTTACGAAGTGCTTACGGCCTTTTTCCTGGAGGCGACCTTTTTAGGCATTATGCTGTTTGGGATCCGCCGCGTGCCGGGATGGCTGCATACGCTCTCAACCCTGGTGGTCGCGATAGGCACCACGATTTCGGCCTTTTGGATTATTTCGCTTAATAGCTGGATGCACACGCCTCAGGGCCATGAAATGATCGATGGCGTACTGTATGCCAAAGACTGGTCTGCGATTATTTTTAATCCGTCGTTTCCGTATCGGCTGGCGCACATGCTACTGGCATCGGGCCTGACGGCGAGCTTTTTGATTGCCGGACTGTCTGCCTACCGGATTTTCAAAGGTGATAACAAAATTGCCCCCAAAATTGCGCTTAAAACGGCCACCTATACTGCAGCAGTTCTGATCCCGATTCAGATTTTTGCCGGTGACCTGCATGGGCTCAATACCCTTGAGTATCAGCCGCAAAAAGTAGCGGCAATGGAAGGGGTCTGGGAAACCGATACCCAGGTGCCCTTGCTGCTTTTCGCAATACCCGATGAAGCAGCACGTACCAATCATTTTGAAATTGGCATTCCACGGCTGGCGAGCCTGATTCTGACCCATTCTGCCGAGGGCGAAATCCAGGGGCTGAATGAGTTTAAAGGGGAACACCCGCCAGTGAAACCGGTGTTTTATGCCTTTCGGGTGATGGTGGGGATGGGTGTGTTGATGCTGCTGTGCGCCTGGCTGGGAAGCTACTATCTGTATCGGCGTAATCACCTACCAGGCTGGTTGACCCGGATTTTTATGGGTATGAGCTTTAGTGGCTGGGTGGCCACCCTGGCGGGCTGGTATGTCACCGAAGTTGGCCGGCAGCCCTATCTCATCAGTGACGTGATGAAAACCAGCGAAGCGGTTACCACGTTACCCGCCGGCAATGTCTGGTTCTCATTTTTAATGTATGCCGTGGTCTATGCTGTGTTACTGGTGGCTTATATGGGCACCTTAACCCTGATGTGCCGCCGCTCGATTGAAATTGAAGAAATTTCCAGTGAAGAACGGGAAAAAGCGCGTGCTGCCAGCTTTTCTCCCATTGGTGCCTAGGAGGTCAGTATGCCATTTGAAAGCTTAACCTTAACCACACTGGCCGATATTTATATTGGGCTGCTGGCCCTGGCCGTGTTTTTATATGCGGTTTTAGACGGCTACGATTTAGGGGTCGGGGTGCTGATTCCGCCCCGTAACGAAGCGTTTCGCGATGATATGATTGCTTCTATCGGCCCCTACTGGGATGCCAATGAAACCTGGCTGGTGCTGGCGGTGGGTCTGCTGTTGTTTGCCTTTCCGCAAGCCCACAGTCAGATTCTGCAAACCTTATATCTGCCTGCCACCCTGATGTTGCTGGGCTTGATTTTACGTGGGGTGTCGTTTGACTTTCGCGCCAAGGTGGTACAGTCGAAAAAGCGTAAGTGGGATCTGTCATTTAAATATGGCTCGTTACTGACCACGCTGGCTCAGGGCTATATGTTGGGGATCTGGGTAACCGGTCTGCGCACCGACTGGATGGCCCAGGGGTTTGCGCTGCTGGCCGCCTTCGGGGTCTCCGCGGCCTATGCTTTTATCGGGTCGTGCTGGCTTATTCTGAAAACAGAAGGCGAACTGCAGCAAAAAGCCTTTTACTGGGCCAAACGCGGGCTGATCGTATTGGGTCTCGGTATTGCGGTTGTGAGTGTGTTAAACCTGACCCTGCATGAAAGTGTTCGCCAGCTGTGGCTGGCTGCACCCTGGGGCTATGCGCTGATGGCCATTCCGATCACCTGTTTTGGTCTGCTGTGTCTTTGCGCGGTAGTCCTGAAGCGGCTGCCAAAGGCGAACGGCCATGGCGAATGGCTGCCCTTTGCCATCGCCCTGCTGGTGTTCGCGCTGTGTTTCGCGGCCTTTGCGATAAGCTATTATCCATATGTGGTCCCCGGGCGGCTAACCATTATCGATGCCATAGCTGATGCCAGTTCATTGCGCTTTTTACTGGTGGGTGCGTCAATCGTGGTGCCGTGTATTCTGGCTTACACCTTTATGGTGTATCGGATTTTCTCCGGAAAAGCCGAGAAACTTAGCTATTACTAAGACCAATCAGAGCCAGCGATAGGCGATGCAGGTATGTGTCGCTTCGCCCTTAGCTGGCTCTGTGTTAAAGCTGGCTGTGTAAAAAATCAGAAAAATGCCTGCAAACCGGTCTGGGCGCGGCCCAGAATCAGACCATGCACATCGTAGGTACCTTCATAGGTATTAACGGTTTCCAGGTTCAGCATATGCCGCATCACATGGTATTCATCACTGATGCCGTTACCGCCGTGCATGTCTCTGGCCTGACGGGCAATATCTAACGCCTTTGCACAATTATTGCGCTTGATAAGGGAGATCATAGCCGGCTCAAACTGGTTACTGTCAATCAGACGCCCCACCCGCAATGCGCCCTGCAATCCTAATGCTATCTCGGTTTGCATATTGGCCAGTTTGGTTTGATACAACTGGGTTTGTGCCAGCGGCCGGTTAAATTGTTTGCGCTCCAACCCATACTGCCGGGCTGCATGCCAGCAGAATTCCGCCGCTCCCATACTGCCCCAGGCAATCCCATAGCGGGCCCGATTCAGACAACTAAACGGCCCTTTTAAACCGCTTACATCAGGTAGCATATCTTCATCGCTTACAAACACCCCATCCATTATCAGTTGCCCGGTTATGGATGCTTTTAAAGAAAGCTTATGTTTGATCTCCGGGGTGGTTAAGCCCTTGCTGTCTGACTTTACAATGAAACCGCGAATGGCATCGTCTTCGTCACTGACTTTTGCCCACACAATGGCGACATCGGCAATGGGCGCATTGGTAATCCAGGTTTTGGTGCCGGTAAGCAGGTAGCCACCGTCAGTTTTTGTCGCCCGGGTACGCATCGCCGCCGGATCTGACCCGGCATCCGGTTCGGTCAGGCCAAAGCAACCGATCCATTCCCCACTGGCTAATTTGGGTAAATATTGCTGCTTCTGGGCCTCACTACCAAACGCATGTATCGGGTGCATCACCAGCGAGGATTGCACGCTCATGGCACTTCGATAGCCACTGTCGACCCGCTCTACTTCCCGGGCAATCAGGCCGTAGGTGACATAGTTAACCCCGGCGCAGCCGTAGCCCTCAATAGTAGCTCCCAATAAGCCCAATTCACCGAATTCAAGCATAATAGCCGGATCAAAACAGGCATCACGGTTGGCCGTAAGAATACGCGGCTGTAACTGGCTCTGGCAAAAATCCCGGGCGGTGCTGGTGACCATTCGCTCTTCATCACCAAGCTGGGCATCCAGCATCAGAATGTCATCCCAGCAGGATGCGGGTTGATTACGCATAAGACCTCCTTAATATCAGTGCTGAGGGTGGGCGGTATCGGGTATATCGGTTAGTCACAAGTGATGTAATGGCATGGCGGTAGAATACTTAATTTGTTCCATGGCAAAGCTGGAGGTCACATCATTTAAATCGATGCCGTTAACCAGCCGTTTATAAAAATGATCGAAGCTGGCCATATCCGTTACCAGCACCTTCAATAGGTAATCGTATTCACCACTCATACGGTAAAACTCCACGACCTCATCAAAGCTTTCCACATGGCGGGCAAACTGCTGCAACCACTGGCCATCGTGTCGGGCTGCTTTTACCTGCACAAACACCGTGGTCGTTAAGCCCAGCCGGGTAGCATCCAGCAACGCGACTTTTTTGGTCACCAGGCCATTTTGCTGAAGCCGCTGTATGCGCCGCCAGCAGGGCGTAGTGGTCAGACCGACCTGCTGAGCAATGTCAGTAGCCGACCAATCCGCATTGGTTTGCAGCAAACTCAAAATCGCGCGATCGATCTTATCAATAGCAATTTCTTTCATAAAATACGGCTTACCAGCAATTTCATTGCTTATTAGCATAAATTGCACCGCGGATATAAGCAAATTTTGCCGTTTATTCATGCCAGACTACCTATACTTCATCACCAAGCCGGAATACCGATATGAACGCCTGTCCCGAGTCACTACGCCAGCCCCGGATTTTTGACGATATTACCCAGACTATCGGGCATACGCCTCTCATCCGTCTGAATCGACTTGCTCGCCAGCATAACTGGGTAACCACGCCGATGGCCAAGGTGGAATATTTTAACCCTGCCGGGTCGATAAAAGATCGCCCTGCCCTGGCGATGCTGCAACAAATCATGAGCACGCCTGAATTTGGTCCCCACACCCAGATCATTGAAGCCTCTTCGGGAAATAACGGGGTCGCCTGTGCATGGCTGGGGGCGCTTTTTAATATCAGGGTAACGATTGTTATTCCGGAGCATATGTCGGTAGAACGACAGCGCCTGATTCGACATTATGGCGCCGCGGTCATCACCACCCCCAGACAGTACGGCACCAAAGGTGCCATCGATAAAGCCCGCGAACTGGTAGCTGCCACTCCCGGGGCGGTCGCGCTGGACCAGTTTGCCAATCCGGCCAACGTACAGGCCCATGCCCATACCACGGCCCAGGAGCTTTTGCATGATACCGGCGGCCGCATTGATGTGCTGGTGGCCGGGATAGGCACCGGGGGCACCCTGACCGGGGTTGCCCACACATTGAAACAGCATTGTTCTGGTTTAAAAGTTATTGCGGTAGAACCCGCGCGGTGTCCGGTATTAAGTGAAAAGCGTAGTGGCGTACACAATATTCAGGGCTTAAGCTCCGGGCACATACCAGACATCCTCGATACCCAGTGTATTGATGAAATCATTACGGTAGAGGACGAGGACGCTATATTATTTGCCCGTCAACTGGCGACCTGCGAAGGAATGGCAGTGGGAATTTCATCCGGCGCAGCCATGCACGCCACAGCCCGGTTATGTAGTATGCCTGAATATCGCCATCAGCACATCGTTACTATCTTTGCGGATGGCGCCGAGCGCTACTTCTCTACTGAGTTATTTGCCGATTTTCCGACAGATAATCATCCGGCAGAGTAGCCGCAGTAAAATCAGGGCATAATATCGGTGGTCAGCCACCAGGGCTTAGCAAAAGAAACCTGCGACGGCGGAATTTCAAAATCATAGTTTTTTTCGAAGGTTTGCCAGAAGCCTGCTTTCAGCCCCGCATCGTGAATAGTCAGCTGGCCCTGTTGTTGGTAGCGGCGAAATTCTATTTGGTAGGCCTCTACCGGAAACAAGGGTTTGCGGGGGGTAAATACCACCACCCCGCCGTGCTGCTGATACAAGGCTTTGTCTATCAGCCAGGTGTTTACCTGTTCCCGGGCCATTTTTTTAATATCCGCGGTTCGGGGTTTGCGGGTGTCACTCGCGGCAAAGCGTTTAACGAACTGGCTCACCAGCTGCGGGTTGGTGGTGATGTGTTGTGCTTTGGCATAATCCTTTAACACGGTATCCACAATTTTTTGCGTAAGCTGATGTTGCCGGTAACTGGCCAGGGCCATTTCTTTGGTGACGCTGTTACCACGGGCCATCTCGGCAAGGGTCTTTTTATCAGGGCTGATGTGGGCCAGCGTAATTTGTTCATCCAGTACCGTAGCGACAACCTGGGCCGGCGCCTGATTGGCATAAACCACCGCCGGCTGAATCCATAATCCCAGCCACATGGTCATAATGATCAGTTTGAGCTGCTGCATGCGCATTGGTGTGTTCTCCTTGGCCGGGGCTGCTGGCCTTACTGTTCAAGCCGGTGCATACTGTTATCATAACCCGAAGCCGACTAAAAAAGCATCTATGCATCCATTATATCTGGTGACTGGCCAACCGGCCGTAGGTAAAACCACTTATGCGCAAAAGCTGGCCCAATCAAAGCATGCCTGTTTGATTGATATTGATACGATAAGCGAGCCGATAGTACAGGCCGGGCTGAGTCTGGCAGGAATGCCGGTGGATGATCGTGATAGCCAGACCTACAAACAGGCATTTCGGGAGCCGGTATATGATGCAATGTGGCAAACCGCCAGGCAGAATCTTCCCCAGGTACCGGTAGTGATGTGCGGGCCTTTTACCCGAGAGCTCAGGCAGCCAGACTGGCAGCAACAAATACAGCAGAACATGCAATGTCCGGTAACCATTTACTGGTTATATGCCAGTATTGCCACTATAAAAATGCGGATGCAAAAAAGAGGAAATAAAAGAGATTGGGATAAGCTGGCGGGATGGGAAGCGTACCAGACTTATTTTAAAGCAATGCCACAGTGCCGACACATTGCGGTAAACTGTGACACATAAAAAACAGCAGCCAGACGGCTGCTGTTTTTAGGAATACTTAGATAGCATTCACGTTGGCAGCTTGCAGACCTTTCTGACCTTGCTCAACTTCAAACTCAACGCGTTGACCTTCGTTAAGAGTCTTGTAGCCTTCTGAAACGATAGCACGGAAATGAACGAAAACGTCCTTATCACCGCTATCCTGAGTTAGAAAACCATAACCTTTATCAGCGTTAAACCACTTAACGGTACCTGTAACTTTTGACATGTCGACCTCAAAATATCTCTATAAACATCGCTTTCGCGTATAACAAACTGTCTTTAAACCTAACGAGTTTATTTGGGTCTTACTTTAGAATGAACAAACCACTAACAGCAAATCACAGGTGTAACTTGAGTATTTATACATCAACGCAGAAACAAATATAATCACGTCTTGTTAAAGACTTTGGCTAAAACAGCCAATAACACTATAACAGGTATTTTCAGAATTGATAGATAAATAGCGTCTAAAAAGTCAAAATTTGCACAAGTTTAATCTCTTACCCATATACCTGTTATTGTAGTTCCCGATGGCCTTTGCGCCATGACTGCAGCCAGCACCCTACCCCGGTACCGGCACTCAGAGCCACAAAGGCCCAATGCAGATCGTAAACCGGTAAAATTGCTGCCACAATAATAAAGGTCGCCCCCACAATGCCATAGTGCGCCGCCCGGGTGGCATGGATCTGCATCTGAATAAGATGCTGGTGCTCACGTTGTTGCTGCACCGGTAATGCCTTTAGTTGCACCAGACTGTCGTGCAACAGATCGGGCATATCCGGCATTTTTTCTGACCAGTACGGTAAATTGGCTTTGACCTTTTTAAGCATCGCCTTAACGCCAATCTGCTCCTGCATCCAGTTTTCTAAAAACGGCTTCGCGGTTTTCCATAAGTCCAGTTGCGGGTAAAGCTGGCGTCCCAGCCCCTCAATATAAAGCAGGGTTTTTTGCAGCAACACCAACTGTGGCTGCACCACCATATTAAAGCGCCGGGCCGTGTTAAACAGTTGCAGCAACACATTGCCAAAAGATATTTCAGCCAGGGGCTTTTGAAAAATTGGTTCGCACACCGTGCGGATCGCCATTTCAAATTCGTCAATATTGGTGTCGGGCGGCACCCAGCCTGAGTCGGCATGCAGCTGCGCCACCTTACGATAGTCGCGATTAAAAAATGCCACAAAGTTTTCAGCCAGATAGCGCTTATCTTCTTTGTTCAGGGTGCCGACAATCCCAAAATCGATGGCGATATATTTGGGTTCGCTGGGCGTTTCCGTCGATACAAAAATATTGCCCGGATGCATATCGGCATGAAAAAAGCTGTCCCGGAATACCTGTGTAAAAAATACTTCGACCCCGCGTTCAGCCAGCATTTTCATATTGGTATTTTGCGCCAGCAAGGCATCGACATTGGACACGGGGATGCCGTAGATACGCTCCATCACCAACACATTGTGCCGGCACAGTTCGCTGTAAATCTTTGGAATATACAGCGCATCGGAGTCTTCAAAGTTTCGGCGCAGCTGGATACCATTGGCGGACTCGCGCATCAGATCAAGCTCATCCACCAGGGTTTTCTGATACTCAGTGACCACTTCCACCGGGCGCAGACGTTTGCCGTCCGGCAGCCATTTCTGCAGGACCTGAGCTAAGGTAAACAGCAGATCCATATCCGCTTCTATGGTTTTGCGAATATCCGGGCGCAGTACTTTCACCACCACATCGGTACCGCTGCTGCGAAGTTTGGCGGCATGCACCTGGGCAATAGACGCAGACGCTAAAGGGTCCACCTGAAACTCACTGAACAGCTCGTTGAGGTTACTCAGCCCCAGCGCCTGACGAATGATGACCTGCGCCTGTTCTGAGGGAAAGGGCGCCACCTTGTCCTGCAATCGCGCCAGCTCATTGGCAATGGCCGGATGCAGCAAGTCACGACGGGTTGAGAGCATTTGCCCAAACTTGATAAACACCGGGCCCAGCGACTGGAGCGCCAGCGTAATACGCTCGCCGGCCGTTTCGTGCTTATACTGATTCCTTATCCAAAACACACATTTACGCATGACTCTGGCGTACCAGGGCATCCAGCGATCAGGGATAAGTTCATCTAAACCGTGCTGCAGTAGCACTTTGTTGATTTGGTACAACCGGAAAATTCGCATAACCAAATAAAATCAATGCTCGTTGTCTAGGGCGTTGAGGCGGGCCTCAAAACGCTGAATATCATCGCGTAGCATGCTGACTTCATCACTAAAGTGCAGCATCGCTAACTTGCCTACCCCGATGGGCTTTTCTTCGGTCAGGGTATTGCTTAACCCGGCACGTGTTCGCGCCATAGCCTGTAACAAACGCTGCTTCAATTTACCGGCGGCGCTAAACGTCTGATGCGCGGCGATATCGCCGGTGTAGGCAGACAACCACTCTTCGGGATCAATATCCAGCTGACCGAATAAGGCAGCCACCTTTTGGGCAATACTCAGCTCGCCATCCAGATCCAATGCCTGTTGACGAATAAGCTGGGTCAGCTGGCTGGTTTGTGTCAGCTTTGGCAGCACCGGTAACGAGGTACGGATACAACAGGTTTGAGAGTCTATATCGGCCACCACCTCGGCGTGGGAACGTGGCTCGGTATGAATGTCCACCCGCTGTGAAAAAATCAACGTAAGGCCGGCCGGAAGCTCTTCCAGGAACAAGACCAGTCGCTGTCCTTCCAACGCCGCCAGCCGCCCGGCGCTGTCTTCATCCAGAGCCAGAATCTGATTCACAGCGGTTTCGGCGGTGGCGGTAAACAAGGCGCTGACTGGCATTAAAACTTATACCCTCGATGCAGCGCCACGATACCACCGGTCAGGTTGCTGTAGTCGCATTGCTCAAATCCGGCCTGTTCAAACATGCCTTTGAGGGTCTCCTGATCCGGGTGCATACGAATACTTTCGGCCAGGTAACGATAGCTTTCTTCATCGTTGGCCACCACCTGCCCCATACGGGGCAAGATATGAAATGAATACACATCATAGAGCTTAGAAAGATGCTCGGAGGCTGGTTTTGAAAACTCCAGTACCAACAGCCGCCCACCAGGCTTTAACACCCGGTAAATGGAGTTCAGGGCATTTTGTTTTTCGGTGACATTGCGCAAACCAAACGCCATGGTGACCACATCAAAGGTGTTGTCAGGAAAGGGCAGGCTTTCGGCATCGGCCTGAACATAATCAATGTTGCTGACCAGTCCTTTGTCACGCAGCTTATCGCGGCCCACTTTAAGCATCGACAGGTTGATGTCGGCCAGGGTCACTGAGCCAGTGGGGCCCACCATGCGAGAGAATTTTGCCGTCAGATCACCGGTTCCACCCGCAATATCCAGCACCTTGTGCCCGGCTCTGACTCCTGAACAATCAATGGTATAGCGTTTCCATAAGCGGTGTACGCCCAGTGACATAAGATCATTCATCACATCGTATTTGGCAGCAACCGAATCAAACACATTGGCCACCATGGAGGCTTTTTGTGATTTTTCAACCTGTTTGAAACCAAAGTGGGTTTGTTGACCGGATGGATTTTCAGACGCCGGGGCAGTCCCTGATGTCGTATCTGAGTCGCTCATACCATTCCTGTTGACGTATTCAATAATGGTTCGAAGTGTACCCAATAAAGGCCGTGAGCAACAGCCATTTACGGTTAAATTCGTGCTAACTGACCTGATTGTAAGGTAAAGGCAGGAATATGGCAGAGTGCGTATCTCTGCCATATTTAATCAGCTATTCGCGCGGTTGCTCCCCCAGCTATACGAGAGGATCTGACTTAGCTGGGTCAGGGGCCGGCCACTTTGTGCCTGCCAGTCGGCAAACTGTTGATTAATGGCCGCTAAACTCCGCTTACTGGTAACACCGCCATCAAACACTTCATGTTTACGCAGATAATCTTCGTTATCCTGAGATAACAAAAAGGTATCCACGCCTAACGAGCGCAGCATATACGGCCCCGTGTTGCCGCCAAGACGGGCACCATGTTGTTTCAGGCGCAGCCACAATTGGGTGACCTCCGCCGCGCCAAAGCTAGCCACAAATTCGCCAAAGCTGCGGTAATCATGGCGGATATCGGCAATCATCAAAGCATTGGCGCGTACCGTCATAACCTTCTTATAATTTCTGACAATACGCTTATCGGTGGCCTTTTTTTCCAGCATTTCGTCGGGCATCAGCAGCACTTTTTCGACATCAAAGTTAAAAAAGACCTCTTCAAAAGCAGGCCACTTCTGCTCAATAACCCGCCATACAAACCCCGACTGAAATACCTTTTTGGTCATCGCGGCTAAAAACCGGTCATCTGGAATACGGGCCACCTGAGTTGCTGACAACGGCTGGCTTAGCAACCGTTCCAGCCCGGCTTTACCACCCTTGCGTTCGCAGGCGCGCCGGTAAATTACCTCAAATGACTCCGCACTCATGCCGCTTTAATACCACTATGACGCAGCAGGGCTTCGACATTGGGTTCTCGGCCACGAAACGCCACAAATAAATCCATTGGTTCGCGGCTACCGCCCATTTCCAGAATGTTGTGTAAAAACGCTTTGCCGGTGTCCCGATTAAAGATGCCATCTTCTTCAAATTTGCTAAAGGCATCTGCTGACAGAACCTCTGCCCATTTGTAGCTGTAATAACCGGCGGCATAACCGCCGGCAAAGATATGACCAAAGCTGTTTTGGAAGCGGTTGAATTCTGGCGGTACAATCACAGCCACCTGCTGACGCACTTTGTCCAGCTCGGCCTGCACATCTACCTGATCCCCTTCTTGCTGGTGCAGATTAAAGTCGAACAGGCTGAACTCCAACTGCCTGACCATTTGCATCGCCGACTGGAAATCACGGGCCGACAGCATGCGATCCAGCAATTCTTTAGGCAGCGGTTCACCGGTTTCATAATGCCCCGAGATATAATTCAGCGCTTCTTCTTCCCAGCACCAGTTTTCTAAAAACTGACTGGGTAGCTCCACCGCATCCCAGGGCACCCCGTTTACACCCGACACACCAGCCACACTCATTTTCGTAAGCATATGATGCAGGCCATGACCAAACTCATGGAACAGGGTCACTACCTCATCGTGGGTGAATAAAGCAGGTGTATCTCCTACCGGACCATTGAAATTACAGGTCAGATAGGCCACCGGTAATTGTATCTTCCCGTTTTCCTGTTCACGGCGCACACGGCATTCATCCATCCACGCACCACCACGCTTATTGGCCCGGGCATACAAATCAAGATAAAAACTGCCGCGCAGTGCATCCGCATTATCGGTGATGGTGAAATAGCGAACGTCATCATGCCAGGTATCGACGCCCGGCTGCTCCACAATCTTCAGGCCATACAAACGCTGAACAGTTTCAAACAGGCCATGTAAGACTTTTTCTTCCGGAAAATAGGGACGCAGCATTTCATCAGAGATGGTGTACTTTTCCTGTTTCAGCTTTTCGCTGTAATACGGTACATCCCAGGCTTCCAGGCTATCTACCTGATGCTGTTGTTGAGCATAGTGTTTTACCTCATCCAAATCGGCCTGAGCCTGAGGTAAAGAACGCTTGGCCAGATCTTCTAAAAAGCCGGTGACCTGGTCGGTAGAGTTGGCCATTTTGGTCGCCAGAGAGCTTTCTGCATAATTGTTAAAGCCCAGCATTTTGGCGGACTCGGTGCGCAGTGCCAGAATTTCCTGAATAATGTCGGTGTTATCCCACTTGCCTGCATTTGGCCCCTGGTCAGACGCACGAGTGGCAAACGCCCGATACATTTGCTCGCGCAACGCCCGGTTATCGGCGTACAGCATCACCGGTAAATAAGACGGGATATCCAGGGTAAATAACCAGCCATCTAAATCTTTTTGCTGCGCTGCCTGAGCCGCTGCCGCCAGGGCCGATTCAGGCATCCCGGCCAGCTCGTTTTGATCGGTAACATGCCGCGTCCACCCCATGGTGGCATCCATCACATTATTACTGAATGTTGAGGACAGCTCTGACAAACGGGCGCTGATTTGAGCATAACGTTGCTTTTGTTCTGCCGGCAGGGCCACGCCCGACAAGGTAAAGTCACGGATGGTATTGTCGATGTATTTCTGACGCTGTTCGTCCAGCTCACCAAATTCTTCGCTGTTGCGCAGACGGGTATAGGCATTGTACAGGCCTTCGTGCTGGCCCACCCAGGTACCGTATTCAGACAGTAAGGGTAAACAGCTGTCGTGAGCTTCGCGCAGGGCATCACTGCTGACCACCGAATTCATATGAGACACGGGTGACCACATTTTGCTTAGCCGATCATCGGCTTCTTCCACACGCAGCACCACATTAGCGTAGCTGTCATCTGCAGAGGCCACCACTTCTTCAATGGTTTGCTTGCAGTGAGCAATCGCTTGCTCAATAGCGGGCTTTATTTGTTCTGGCGAAATCTGAGAAAAAACAGGTAATCCATCGACTTGCTCAATTGCAGGTTGTGTCATTAGGCTCTCACTTTTTATTCGTAGGTATAACAAGAATGTAGGGCTGGCGAAGGGCAAAAACAAGGCATGAAGCTAAAACCGGTGTGATTGTTTGCCGGGCATAGTCTGCCAACGCTCCTGAACGACCCATTGGGCTGCCTTTTTCGTAAGCATCCGATAGATGACGCAAATGGTCGTTCCTTTGATAGTTGAGTAATTGCTATTGTTGGGACGCTCTATCTTTGAAACTTTCTATTTTTGAAACTATCTATTTTGAGTAAGCACACCAATCGTGCCAGACTATTTGTCTTACCCACCCTGAGTAGAACGGGAACCCTATGAAAGAATTTGACTACATCTGTATTGGCGGCGGCAGTGGCGGTATCGCCTCGGCAAACCGGGCTGCCAAACATGGTAAAAAGGTGGCCATAATTGAAGGCAACCTTATTGGTGGCACTTGCGTGAATGTGGGCTGTGTACCCAAAAAAGCAATGTGGTTCGGCGCCAATGTGGCTGAATCGATTAATCGTTATGCCGAAGACTATGGCTTTGACGTCACATTAAACAAATTTAACTGGCCGGTAATGGTGGCCAACCGTCGTGCTTACATTCAGCGCATCCATGCCTCATACGATAAAGTGCTTGCAGCCAACGAGATTACCCTGATTCATGGTTACGCCAGGTTTGTTGATGACCACACCATTGAGGTAAATGGTGAACACTACACGGCCCCCCATATTACGGTGGCAGTAGGTGGCCACCCGCGTCTGCCGGATATCCCCGGCGCGGAGCATGGCATCGACTCGGATGGTTTTTTTGACCTGGAAGAACAACCCCAGCGGGCCGTGGTAGTGGGCGCCGGTTATATTGCGGTGGAACTGGCAGGTGTGCTGCATTCATTAGGTTCAAAAACCGATTTAGTTATTCGCCATGATGCGCCGTTACGGCACTTCGATCCTATCATTCATGAAACCCTGGTGGAGGTGATTGAAAATGAAGGTCCGAAACTGCACAAGCAGTCAGGTGTCGAAAAGGTAGAAAAACTGGATAATGGCGAACTGCGTATTGAGCTGACCAGTGGTGAAACCCTGACAGCAGATTGTCTTATCTGGGCCATTGGCCGGCAACCCAGTTCCGATAAACTGGCACTGGAGAACACCTCAGTGGCGCTGGATGACCGGGGCTTTATCAGTGTCGATAAATATCAGAACACTCGCGCAGAGGGCATTTATGCCATTGGCGATATTACCGGTCAGGTAGAGCTGACCCCAGTGGCCATCAAGGCTGGCCGCCTGCTTAGCGAACGGTTGTTCAATGGCCAGAGCGAAGCGCACCTGGATTATAATCTGATTCCTACCGTGGTGTTTTCACACCCTGCCATTGGAACTATCGGGCTCACCGAAGCCGAGGCGCGCGAGCAGTACCAGCAAGACGTAAAGGTTTATACCTCGTCGTTCTCGGCCATGTTCACCGCCGTCACCCGCCACCGTCAGCCCACTAAAATGAAGTTGGTCTGTGTGGGTGAAGACGAAAAAGTTGTGGGTCTGCATGGTATTGGCCATGGCATGGACGAAATTCTGCAGGGCTTTGCGGTGGCTATGAAAATGGGCGCCACAAAAGCTGACTTTGACGCCTGTGTGGCCATTCACCCCACCAGCGCCGAAGAATTTGTCACCATGACCTGATGAAATTTCAGCCCGTTATTATGCGCCATTCATCGTAGCGGGCTGGTAGCCAGGCTTTACACCCTGATAGTGTTGTCTTTTGCAATATCAACAGATAGCAGATAAGTTAACTGTTTTTGACAATAATAACACTACAGGGTTAACACACATGACCATGCCCCTTCGCCGCACTCTGCTGGCCTCCGCACTCGGCTTACTGATCAGTGGAACTGCTCAGGCAGCCACCGATTCTGACCAACCCAGCTGGGATATAATGGATCCCCCTTTGACTTAAATGAAGTCACTATCTCTACCAATCAGACAACCTGGTCGAGCCTGTCGGTGTCTCCCGATGGCCAGTATATGGTCTTTGATATGCTGGGGGATATTTATCAGGTGCCGCTGACCGGTGGCAAGGCCAAAGCCCTGACCGCCGATTTTGGCTGGAATATTGAACCCTCTATTTCCCCCGATGGCAGTAAAATTGCCTTTATTTCCGATCGTGGCGGGATTTCCAATATCTGGGTAATGGATGCCGATGGCAGTAATTTACGCCAGGTTTCCCAAGAAAAAAATAACCTGGTGCACTCGCCCAAATGGAGCCCCGACGGCCAGTATCTGGTGGCCACTAAGGGAATTATGTCGAGCCGCAGTATCCCTGCCGGTGAAATCTGGATGTATCACATTGATGGCGGCGATGGTCTGCAGATAAAAGCGCGGGTTCACGGCGATGCGGACCAGCAGAATATTGCTGACCCGGTATTTTCTCATGATGGCAACTACATCTATTACACCGAAAACACCGTGCCTGGCGCCCAGTTTGAATACAACCGCAACCCCCTGGAAGGCATTTTTGCGATTACCCGCTTTGACCGTTCCACCGGTGAAGAAACCCGTTTTATCAGCGGCACCGGTGGCGCTATTGTCCCCACTCCGTCTCCGGACGGCAATTACCTGGCCTTTGTACGCCGGGTAAAAAGCAATACGGCCCTGTTTATTAAAGATCTGAAAACCGGCGAGGAAACCCCGCTGACCCTGGATCTTGAACGCGATATGCAGGAAGGCTTTGGCTCTGAAGGCTACTATGCCTATTTTGACTGGCTGCCAGACTCAAGCGCGCTGGTGTACTGGACCGGCGGGACCTTCCATAAAATTGATGTGGCCACCAAAACCGTTGAAGACATTGATATTTCGGTCAATGCAACCAAACAATATGCCAACGCCCTGCGCTTTGATGTGGATGTGGCGCCGGACGAATTTGATGTAAAAATGATTCGCTGGTCACAGCATTCCCCTGATGGCCAGACGATGCTGTTTCAGGCGCTGGGTAAGCTATACACCAAAAACAAGCAATCCGGTAAGGTTACGCGTTTAACGCAACAGGACGATCACGACGAATATTATCCGCGTTACTCTAACGACGGTAGCAAGATTGTTTATACCACCTGGCATGACCAGCAGCTGGGCGAAGTGCGCATTATTAATGCCGATGGCAGCAACAGCCAGGTGATTACCAATACCCCGGGCATTATGTAGAACCCGCCTTTTCCGGTGATGACCAACAGGTGGTCTATCGTAAGTTCTCCGGCGGCTACCTGTTAGATCCTAAGTACTCACTGGACCCGGGGCTGTACGTCACCAAACTGGCCACCGGCGAACATACCAAGGTTGCGGCGTCGGGCACCAATGCGCACTTTGCCGGTGACAACCAGCGGGTATATTTCACCGAATCGGTGGGCGGTACCCCTTACCCGGAAACCCAGCTAAGCAGTGTGAATCTGGCGGGGAACGACAAACGGGTGCATTTGTATGGCGCCGATAAGGTCAGCGAATACCGCCTGTCTCCTGATAAGCAGTGGGTGGCGTTTGTTCATCAGTTCAAAACCTATATCGCCCCGTTTGTGGATAATGGTAAAAAAATCACGCTGGGACCAAAAATGACCTCGCTGCCCGTGACCCAGTTATCTGATCGTGCCGGCGAATACTTCACCTGGAAAGCAGACAGCAGCGCGGTAGGCTGGTTCCATGGTCCGAACTATTACGAGCAGAATATTCAGGCGGCATTAAATGCCGACGACAATAACGCAGCGCAACTGGCCGAAAATTCAGTGACCAACCTGTCGTTTACCACCAAAGCTGACAAACCTTCAGGTTACAAGGCGTTGGTGGGCGGTAACATAGTCACCATGCGCAATGCCGACAATACTCAGGAAGTAATTGAAAATGGCGTGGTCATTATCAAAGAAAACCGGATTGTCGAAGTAGGCAAAAAAGGCGAAGTGGCCATCCCCGAAGATGCCATGCGGGTGGATACCACCGGCAAAACTATTGTGCCGGGTCTCATCGATGCCCATGCCCACGGTTCGCAGGGACGTAATGAAATTATTCCTCAGCAGAATTGGAGCCAGTATTCGAATGTGGCCTTTGGGGTCACCACCATCCATGATCCGTCCAATGACACCACCGAAATATTTGCCGCCTCAGAGCTACAACGCACCGGCGATATTGTGGCCCCGCGCATCTATTCTACCGGCGCCATTTTGTACGGTGCTGAAGCATTAGGTTACAAGGCCATTATTAACGATTACGACGATGCCTATTTTCATGTTCAGCGGTTAAAAGAAGCCGGAGCCATTTCGGTGAAAAGTTACAACCAACCCGCCCGCAGTCAACGCCAGCAGGTGGTCTGGGCCGCGCGTAAACAGGACATGATGGTGGTGCCAGAAGGCGGCGGCAAGCTGCAGCAGAATCTTACCATGCTGGTAGACGGGCATACCGGGCTTGAGCACAGCCTGCCCATTGAGCGTGGTTACAGCGATGTCACACAGCTGTGGAGTGCCACCGAGTTTGGTTATACCCCAACCTTTGTGGTGTCTTATGGCGGCATGATGGGTGAAGAGTATATGTACGATCGCACCGAGGTCTGGAAAAATCCGCGGTTGTTACGCTATACGCCGTCGTTTTTGCTCGACTCCCGGGCCATCCGTCGTCCCACGGCTCCGGATAGCGAATACAATCATCAGGCGGTGGCCGAATATGCGAAAACCCTGCGGGACAACGGCGTGAGTGTCCACATTGGCGCCCATGGTCAGCGCGAAGGCTTAGCCGCGCACTGGGAAATGTGGTTAATGGAGCAAGGCGGCTTTACCCCGTTTGAAGCCTTACGGGCCGCGACCATCGATGGTGCCCGTCATCTGGGGATGGCGGCCGATATTGGTAGTATCGAAGCCGGCAAACTGGCCGACCTGGTGGTCATCGATGGTGATGTGCTGAACAACCTGCAACGCAGTGAGTATGTTGAATACACGGTGCTGAACGGGCGCATTTATGAAGCCGCTACCATGAATGAATTAGGCGATGACAAAACCCGTAAGCCGTTCTTCTTTGAAAGTGACAACAAAACCTTTATGCCCGAAGCCACCAGCCAGGCCATCGAGCAAAAGTCACACAAATACCACTGGCAACATAAGTAACCGCCCTGGTAACGTGTAATCAAAGTAATAAAGAAAGTAACTAAACCTATCGCGGCAGTCATTCTGTGACTGCCGCTTTTTTATCTTCATCAGTCCCATTCCATCATTTTCGTTTGCCCTATTCACCACGATTTTCTTAAAGTCTATCCAGGCCCGGCCCGCCCCCACCTGTACGACCGTAGGTAGTCAGTAGCAAAATCCGGCCATTCTTATCACAATCAGGACATTCGTTGCTGCCAGAGGGCCGCAGGGAAAACTCGTCCGCCTCCCATAAGCATTCACCGCCGCCTTTGCCTAATCTCAATAGCGTCGGTTAACACCCCCGACACCCCAGGAAAGTGACGTGTTTAGTTCACGGAAATGATACGCAGCAGGAACACGTCGCCGGTTTGCAGATAACACAGTTCAGGTCAGGCAGGTGTCAGGGAAACAGGATGCCAGGGAGACCAACACGTCATAGGGAAGATGACGCTGTGTTATCTGACAACACCGTCAGATGCTATGCCCATTATCAAGGATGCTAAAAATCATGAGAAACGGACTGTTCAGGCCCCAGGCCCTCGCCGCCCAGGGCCCCCGATTACACGGCAGTGTTTTTATTCAGCCATCAATGCGGCTGGGGGTTATCGCCAGCGCCATCGTACTATGGAGCGCCGCCACGATCACCTACCTGAGTCAGGCCCAATATAGCCGCCAGGCAACGGTCAGTGGCTGGTTAGAGCCCCCCGCCGGGATTGTAAAGGTCTATGCTGATCAGCCCGGCAGCATTATCCAGGCGGTATTGGTAACCGAAGGCCAACAGGTACGTCGGGGCGAGCCGCTGATTGCCCTTACAGTCCATCATAACTTGGCAGACGGCCGGGTCGCCCAGCAGTCGCTGCAACACGAATATCAGCAACAGCTGCTGGGACTGGACCAACAAATTGCCTATACCGGAACCCTGTATCAGCACAAACATGACGGACTGACCCGGGACCTCGCCGCGCTGAACAACGAGCATGAGGCGTTGGCCCGTTTAAAAGATCTGGCGCAGTCACAGTTGCTTCTGGCCCAACGGCATTACCAACGTCTGGCGCCGTTAAGCGGTATTCATGTGGCTTCACGCGAAGTGGATGCCGCCTACGCCGCCAAGCTTAGTGCCGAGCAGTCACTGGGAGATAAGCAGCAGGCGCTGGCCGCCCTGACCCGCTCGCTGGCACAAACCCGACAGGCTCTGGAGGCTTTGCCTTTGGAGCAGCACAATGCGCTGGCAGCCTTTGGGCATAAAAGCAGTGAAATTCGTCAGCAGCTTGTACAGTTACAATCTCAAAGCCAACGGATCCTGCGTGCCAGCCGCGATGGGGTAGTAAGCAATCTGGTGGCTTTTGCGGGGCATTCACAACCAGCCAATACGCCATTGCTGACGCTGACTCCGCCGGATCAGCAGGTGCGCGCCCGCTTCGCCATTCCGGTCCGCGCCGCGGGCTTTGTTACACAAGGCCAGCAGCTGGCCCTGCGCTATGACGCCTACCCCTATCAGAAGTTCGGCTTGCATGGGGCGGTGATCACCACGTTATCCAGCGCTGCGATGTTACCCAGCGAGGTGGGGCCTAATCTGATAAATTTTAAGGAGCCGGTGTATTTAGCCGAGGCGCGTCTTGAGGCTCAACAGCTGCAGGCTTACGGACAACCTGTCACCCTTAAATCGGGCATGACCTTTACTGCCGACATTGCCCTGGGCGAGCGCTCATTACTGGAATGGCTGCTCGAGCCGCTGCTAACATTATCGGGCAGGCTTGCTGTATGAACACATTATTCGCCGCCCCGTTACAGTTTCGATGGACGCCCCGGGCCCGCGTACCACAAGTCTTTCAGGCCGAAATGGCTGAGTGTGGACTGGCGTGTCTGTGTATGGTCAGTCAGCATTTCGGCAACGAACTGGAATTATCGGCGTTGAGACAGCGCTTTGGGGTCTCAGGCCGTGGGCTTACCTTAAAAGATCTTATGGCCGTGGCAGCCCAGATTAATTTATCGGCGCGGGCGTTAAAAGTTGAACCCGGAGACCTGGCACAACTCAGCCTGCCCGCGATTTTACACTGGAACATGCAACACTTTGTGGTGCTCACCAGCGTCAGCCGCCAGGGTATCTTTATCAACGACCCGGCCACCGGACAGCGCTTTTTACGCTTTGCTGAGGCCGATGAGCAGCTCACCGGGGTGGCGCTGGAGCTCACCTGCGCCGGCCTCTATCAGTGTCCGGACGCCGCGCCTAGACTGACTCTGGGACACTTCTGGCAACGGGCTCGCGGGCTTAAACGCAGTCTGACTCTGTTGTTTGTATTGTCGGTACTGCTCCAGCTTTTTGCCCTTGCCAGCCCCTACTACATGCAGACGGTGGTAGATGATGTGCTATTGCGCCATTCTGATCATCTGCTTAGCGTATTGGCACTGGGATTTGGCTTACTGCTGCTGATTGAATGTGCCACCACCGGGGTACGAAAATGGTTGATTTTGTCGTTATCCAGCCGTTTACAGGGCCAGATGTCCGCCAATCTGTTTCATCACTTACTGCATCTGCCGGCAGACTTTTTTGCCCGGCGTCACCTGGGCGATGTGGTGTCCCGGTTTGGCTGTCTGGCTGAGGTGCGAGAACAGCTGACCACGGGGCTGGTGACCGCCTTGCTGGATGGCCTGATGACATTGGTGATGCTGGTGGTCATGTGGCTGTACTCACCGCTGCTTAGTGTGGTAGTCGCCAGCAGTATTGTGCTGTATATCGCCCTGCGCTGGGCCACCTTCGGACATATCAGAAACATCAGCGCCGAACGGTTGCACCACAGCGCCACCGAGCAGGGGCATTTTCTTGAGACCGTGCGCTCGATTCAGGCAGTCAAGCAATTCAATTATCAGGCGCTGCGTCATAATCAATGGCAAAATTTGCTGGTCAAAGTTATCAACACCGATATCCGCCTGGGTAAAACCGACATTGTGCTGGCCGCGGCTAATCAGCTCATCTTTGGAGTGCAGAATCTGCTGGTGATTTTTCTGGGCGCGCAGGCGGTCATGGGTAATCTATTCACCGTGGGCATGCTGTATGCCTTTATCAGCTACAAAAGCCAGTTTACCACTGCCTGCGACAATTTAATCCACCAGCTGATTCAGCTGAAATTACTGCGAGTTCACCTGGACCGGTTAGCCGATATTGTTTTCAGCACTCCGGAACAGCTTAATTACGACCACTCTGGCACCCGCGCGCCGTCCTCGGCGCTGCACGTGAACAACCTGTCGTATCGTTTTGGTGCCCTGAGCGTCCCGCTGTTTGAGAACCTGAATCTGACGGTGGCCCCGGGCCAGACCATAGCCATTATTGGCCCCAGCGGCGCCGGCAAAAGTACCTTTTTGAAATGTCTGATGGGATTGATAAAGCCAGATAGCGGCAGCGTGCAATACGCCGGACAGGAGGTGCACAGCAGTGTCCACTTTCGCCGACTAAGCGCGGCGGTATTGCAGGATGATACCTGTCTAAACGGCACCGTACTGGACAACATAACCGGCTTTGATGACACCCCCGACATGGACCGGCTACAACAGGCCACCCGCATGGCCTGTCTGGAACAGGATATCGCCCGCATGCCAATGCAATACCAGACCCTGGTCGGCGATATGGGCAGCACCTTAAGTGGTGGCCAGCTCCAGCGTCTGTTTCTGGCCCGGGCGCTATATCGACAGCCAGCGGTGTTGTTTTTGGATGAAGCCAGTAGTCACCTTGATGTGGCCAACGAAGCTCGCATCAATGCGCACCTTAAAGCCATGTCTATTACCCGAATTATTGTTGCTCACCGGCCGCACACTATAGCGCTGGCCGATGACGTTTTTATCCTGGAAAACGGCAGTCTGACCCGTGTGTCGAATGCTCAGCAGGATATATGTGTACCCCTAAACCCTGCTCAAGGAGAGCCTAATGACCAGCATTAATGACACCAGCATCTATCACCTTCGCCTATCCAGCCTATCCAACCGGGAGCGGCAGGTAGCCCACAAGATTCTTGAAGGACTGCCCAATAAGAGTATCGCTGCACAGCTTTTTATCAGCGAGCGTACCGTCAAATTTCACTGCGCGAATATTTATCGAAAACTGGAAATACGCAACCGGTCAGCATTAATGGCCAGCTATTTTCGTTACCTGTATCAGCCTGAAACCACTGTAGCAAAAAGCTGATGACCACCCCTGGGCCGCGCTGGCGGCCTGTTTTATACTATCAAGGAAAGATAATGATGAAACCAAGCAATGCCCCCCGTTATATCCGTACGACACCCCGCGAGTTGTCTGATACCTGCCTCGACCAGATCGCCGGTGCCGGCCCACATCTTATGGCCCCCGACCCTAAGCCGCAACTTAAACCCCAGCCTCAGTTTACCCAGGCATTAGGCGAAGACGGCGGCACCCTGCCCGATCCGAGTTTGTGGTAACACTGTCTGCAGATGGGGCGGCGCTTAGTGTAGCGCCGCCATTTCCGGTCAACGGTTGGAGCGCCCTTTTATGCGCCAGACAGTATTAATTATTGGTAAGGTCGAGACCCCAGAAGTCCGGCACCTTATGCAGCAGCTGACCAGGCATTCCTATCGGATCCTGGTGCTCGACACCAGCCGGTTCGGCAGTGACAGTTTTATCAGCTACGAGCCTGAAAGGGCCTCCGGCTGGTTGCGGGTGAACCATGAGGAAGTGGCTTTCAAGCAGATACACAGTGTCTTTTGGGACCAGTTTTATCCGTTTAACACTAATAATGACCAACCCGGTATCCATGGGAACAACCCACACGATAAATACAGTCTGCTGGAGGTGCTGTTCCAGCAACCGCATATCCGGTGGTTTAATAGTGTGACGGTGATGCGTTCACACAAATGCAAACCCTGGCAGCTGACTCTGGCTGCTCAGGGTGATTTACGACTGCCTGCCACCTGTATCGGTAATCATCCGGACCGCGTGCGGCTGTTTTTGAATAAGCACCCGGATATTATTATAAAACCGGTCCACGGGGGCCGCTTTACCTATCGGTTCAGGAAGGATCAGGATCAGGCTCCCCACCATACCGGCCAGGCATCAGCTCAGGCAGCAGGCCAGGAGCCGGCAACCTTGCAGCAATACATCGGCGGCACCAATATTCGCAGTTACCTGATTGATGATTATTGTTTTTGCGGCGAATTACAGTCTTCGTACGTCGATTTTCGAGAAGATAGCCATACCCGTTATCGGCCGCACACCCTGCCCGACGAACTGGTGCGTCAGGGCCGCGCGTTGATGCTCAGGCTAGGCATGCACTGGGGCGCTATAGACTGGCGTCTGGATGAGCAGGGTCACTATTACTTTCTGGAGATAAATCCGGCGCCGCGATTTGCACATTTTGAGACCATCAGCCAGCTGCCTATTGCTGCGACCCTGGCCCGTTGTCTGTGTGCCAAGGCTGGTGTGTCCTTCTGAAACAAAAAAGCCGCTGACAGGCAGCGGCTTTTCAATTATTCATCAACCATGTGTTTGGCGAGTCACTTACAAGATGAAGCGGCTCAAATCTTCATTGTCCACCAATGTCTCAAGATGCTCATCAACATAGGCAGCATCAATAGTGAATGATTCACCGCTTTTTTCAGAAGCATCATAAGAGATATCTTCCATCAGACGCTCCAGCACCGTATGCAGACGACGGGCACCGATGTTTTCGAGACGCTCATTCACTTGCCACGCAGCTTCAGCAATGCGCTGAATGCCCGACTCAACAAAATCGATGGTCACCCCTTCGGTTTGCATCAACGCCTGATATTGTTCACACAACGAGGCATTTGGCTCGGTCAGGATGCGTTTGAAGTCTTCAACTTTTAATGCCGACAGTTCAACCCGAATCGGCAAACGGCCCTGCAATTCCGGGATAAGATCCGAAGGTTTGCTCATCTGGAATGCCCCAGAGGCAATAAACAGCATATGGTCGGTACGCACCATGCCGTGTTTGGTCGACACCGTCGAGCCTTCTACCAATGGCAGAAGATCACGCTGCACCCCTTCACGAGACACATCGCCGGAGTTATTGCCTTCGCGCTTACAGATTTTGTCGATTTCATCCACAAACACGATGCCGTGTTGTTCCACTGCCTCGATGGCTTTTTCTTTCAAATCTTCCTGATTGACCAGGCGGGCGGCTTCTTCTTCCACCAGCGCCTTGAACGCATCCTTAATTTTCATTTTTTTCTTTTTGGTGGTCTGAGAGCCAGACAGGTTCTGGAACATGCCCTGCAGCTGGTTGGTCATCTCTTCCATGCCCGGCGGGGCCATAATTTCTACGCCCATTTGCGACTGGGCCAGATCGATCTCAATCTCTTTATCGTCCAGCTCGCCTTCACGCAGCTTTTTACGGAAAGTCTGACGGGTGCCGCGATCTTCCACATCTTCTTTTTTGCCCCACTTATCTTCCGGCGGCGGTAGCAACACATCCAGAATCCGATCTTCAGCGGCTTCCTCGGCGCGATAACGCACCTTGGTCATTTCCTGTTCTTTGGTCATTTTTACCGCAATATCGACCAAATCACGGATAATGGTTTCCACTTCCTTGCCTACATAGCCCACTTCGGTGAACTTTGTGGCTTCCACCTTGATAAACGGGGCATTGGCCAGTTTTGCCAGCCGCCGGGCAATTTCTGTTTTACCGACCCCGGTGGGACCAATCATCAGAATGTTCTTAGGAGTTACTTCCTGACGCAGCTCATCAGGTAATTGCATACGGCGCCAGCGGTTACGCAGTGCAATTGACACCGCGCGTTTTGCGTCCTGCTGACCAATAATATGATTGTCCAGCTCGTGAACGATTTCTCTGGGAGTCATCTCAGACATGAATAAAACCTTCTTAAAAAAGCTGGCCTGTGTGCACAAGCCAGTATAAATACCTAGAGTTAGCGGACTTAGTAATCCAGAACTTCAATAGCCTGATTATGATTGGTGTATACGCAGATATCACCGGCAATGGTCAGGCTTTTTTCTGCAATTTCCTTGGCGCTGAGATCGCTGTTACCCAGCAAAGCGGTCGCGGCCGACTGGGCGTAAGGACCGCCTGAGCCAATCGCAATCAAATCCTGTTCCGGCTGCACCACGTCCCCGTTACCGGTGATAATGAATGAGGCGGTTTCATCCGCTACTGCCAACAAGGCTTCCAGCCGGCGCAAGGCCCGATCGGTACGCCAGTCTTTGGCCAGTTCCACCGCCGCCCGGGTCAGATGCCCCTGGTGCGTTTCTAATTTGGATTCAAATCGCTCAAACAAGGTAAACGCATCGGCGGTACCACCAGCAAAGCCGGCCAGTACTTTGTCGTTATAAAGCCGACGAACTTTACGGGCATTGCCTTTCATTACGGTATTGCCCAAAGAAACCTGACCGTCACCGGCCATAACTACCTGATTATTTCGTCTTACTGATACGATTGTTGTCACTGTTATCCCCGTTGGTTGGGCGAGTTTGCCACAAAGTGGGCAACGCAATTTAACTTGATGATAACTAAGTGGGGGATGGCCTATAAATTTCAAGGCTTGAACCAGGCATTGCCTGCCAATAGCACACCAGATGGCTATTGTGCAGGCAAAATTAAGCGGGAGCTTATACCGACCAGGTCAGAATGATGCAGGTGGTGATATTGATTTTGCGTAAAGTATGTTTGGCCCGCTCGGCGTCACGCTTAGTCTGCAGAGGTCCTAAAATTACCCGGAACCAGTTGCCATTGGAACCGCTGCTATCACGAATCTGGGCTTCCAGGCCCTGAAAGGCAATCTGGGCTTTCATTTCTTCTGCCTGCGGCCGGGTGCGGAACGACCCACATTGCAACAGATACAGCTTGTCGGTTTTTTCCTGGCGCGCGACTTCTACTTCCACTTCATAGCCGGGCAGCGACTTAATGTATTCCCATTCCTCCTCGGGCATCTCGGGTAGCTCTTCTTCCTGACTCACTGAAGCCGGTGGCGCGACCGGACCATCAATATTGTCTTTGGCGCTGTCTTTGATTGACCATAAAAACCAGATAAAGCCCAATACCAGAAACACCACTACGCCGGCGATTAGCCGCGAAACTTTGGGCGTCCCTGTCTCTTTGGTTTGTTTACCTCGTCTGGGTTTTTTATTGTTTTTTTTGTTTGGGCCCTGGGAACCACGACCGCGAGAAACATAATCACGTTGAGCCATAAACCGGCACTCATATCCCTTGGTTAATGCAACAACAACAGGTTACTGCGCACGAAAGCTTAAGTGTAACCTAAAACCGAAACCAATTGCTGCCTGTAAATTAGACGGTTAGTGGTAAGGTACCCATTTTATGATGAAATGGCTAACTAAAGTCGGTGGGATCGATATCACATGACCAGCGGACCCGGGCCGCATCCGGCAGTGCACTGATATGTGGCAGCGCCAGGCGAAGCTGTTGATGTAAATGCTGGCGCTGGGGTGACTGCAGGACCAGCATAAACCGAAATCGGCCCTGGCGCTTTTCAATGAGTCCTGGCATGGGGCCAATCAGTTGCAGGCCATCTATTTGTAAAATTGCCTGCGTCTGGTTCAGAAAACGCCAGGCCAGATCCCCTTCAATGGCCTCGGCCCTGATCACCACCTGGGCACAAAAGGGCGGTAGCTGCGCCATTTTGCGCTCAAGCAGCGCATGCCGGGCAAAGTGCGCATAGCCATTATTAACCAAATCCTGCAATAGTGGATGACCGGGGTTGTGAGTTTGCAGCCACATCTCCCCTGGCTTACTGGCGCGCCCGGCGCGGCCGGCCAGTTGGGTAACCAGTTGCGCCAGTTTTTCCGGCGCCCGAAAATCGGCGCTGAATAAAGCCCCATCGCAGTCCAGCACCACCACCAGCGTCACGTGGGGGAAATGGTGCCCTTTGGATAGAATCTGCGTACCGATGAGCAACTGATACTGCTGATGATTTATTTTATTAAGCATGGTCTGCAGTTTGTCTTTGCCACGGACCGAGTCGCTGTCAATGCGCACCTGGGCGGCATCCGGAAACAACTGGCTCAATCCCTGCTCTAACTGTTCGGTACCCACCCCGGCTGTGACCAGTTCACCGGCCCCGCAGCTCTGGCATTTAGACGGTACAGGACGGGTACTGGCGCAGTGGTGACATTGCAGGCGCTGATGCGTGCGGTGAACAGTATAGGGCCGTTCACACCGCTGACAGGTTTCGGTATGGCCGCAATGATGGCACAGCAGCGCCGGGGCATACCCCCGGCGGTTTACAAACACCAGCACCTGATTACCCTGACTCAAATGCTGGCGCATTAATGCCAGGGTGCCTTCTGCCAGCCCAAAGCGAATGGGTTGATCGCGCACATCCAGTAGATGCTGCATGGTAGCAACCGCGCCGGCAGCGCGCTGGGTCAGGTGCAGATGCTGATAGCGTTTGCTTAAGGCATTATTCAGTGTTTCCAGCGAGGGGGTGGCGCTGCCCAGTACCAGCGGAATATTTTCCTTTCTGGCGCGCATCACCGCTAAATCGCGAGCGTGGTATCGCAAGCCATCCTGTTGTTTGAATGACTCATCGTGCTCTTCATCTACAATCAGCATCCCGGGGAATTTCAGCGGGGTAAAAATTGCCGACCGGGTACCAATGATAATCCCCAGCTCCCCTGCGCGGGCTTGTTGCCAGATGGTAAGCCGGGCGGTATCGGTGATCTGCGAGTGCAGTACCGCCACCTCAATGCCAAAGCGCTGTTCAAACCGACTGACGGTTTGCGGGGTCAGTCCGATTTCGGGCACCAGAATTAACACCTGGCGTCCGGCACTTAGGGTCGTTTCGATGGCCTGTAAATAGACTTCGGTTTTGCCGCTGCCGGTGACCCCTTCTAACAAAAACGGGGCAAATTCGCCGGCGCGCTGATTAATGGCCGCAATCGCGACCGCCTGCTGGGGATCAGGACGGGGTTTTTCGCTGAGTTTTAATGTCTGCAGCCAGACCCGGGGCTTCGGCTGATAAGCCTGTTCGAAGGCTTCTATCAACCCCCGTTCGTCAAGCGCTTTCAAAATTGCCGGTGAATACCTTTGTTTTAACTCACCCGCCGGTAGTGGCGCTTCCTGCAGGTGTGCCAAACAGGCCTGTTGCCGGGGAGCACGGGCCAGCTCCCCGGCATCGGTCTGGGCGCCGTTTGCACTTACCCGATACCAGTTTTGGGGGGGCGGTTCGGCAGGCTCGCCTTTGCGAAGTTTAACCGGCAATGCCGTGTGCAGCACTTCCCCGGGTGCATGATGGTAATATTGCCACAACCAGCGGCCCAAACTCATAGACACATCATCAAGTACCGGGGTCGTGTCCAGCACCTTATCCACTGCCTTTAAACGGGCGGTCTGCTCTACCGAATTGTGCTGACCTACCACCACCCCCACCAGATGTCGTTTTCCAAAGGGCACACTCACGCGCACACCAGGGCTTAGTGCTTCATTGTGGGTATAGGTAAATGTCTGGCGCAACGGCACCGGTACAGCAACATCAAGATAAACGATGGTCATAAAGTTGGTAATACGCAGCAATTTGTGCTTGAGTGGTTGGTTTTAGACGCGCCTTTTTGCAGGCTGCCACTTGAATAGTATTGCGGCATACATTAATATGCGCGGCTCTTTACAGCAAGGCCCATGTTGGCTTTGTTATTATTTAAGTAACGTATGGTGTTTAGCTTCGGGTTAAATAGCGATACGGCCTTAGTGTTGAGGTAACCCATGAAACAAGATATTCATCCAAAGTATGCTGAAATTACTGCAAGCTGTTCTTGTGGTAACGAAATCAAAGTTCGCTCTACCGTAGGTAAGGACCTGAACCTGGACGTATGTTCAAACTGTCACCCTTTCTATACTGGTAAGCAGCGTAACGTTGACACCGGTGGTCGTGTTGACCGCTTCAAGAAACGTTTCGGTGCACTGGGCAAAAAGTAAGCCCGGGTCACAGATTCCAAAAAAAGCGCCTTATGGCGCTTTTTTTATGTCTGTTGCTTCGCCCTTAAAAAGGGTAAAGCCGCGCCCCTCTTCGTCATCGTCTTCGTGCTGTAACCTCGGTTCTGTGCTTTTCTGCAGTCATGGCTTTTGATCTATTGCCCGCCCTGCGCATACTGCAACCTATAGGGGCTAAAGCAGTATAAACAGCAAAAATAGAGATTATGCGGCGATGTGTCTAGCCGCCGCGGCGCGAATCCATTAGATTGAACCAGAACGTCATCAGATATGTTCGCCCGGTGAGGCTGTGCTAAAGTAACCTCAAAAAATAAATAGACAGACCACCCAGCAAAACCGGCCCTGTCTAATAACAGCAGCACGCCAGCCCCGGCCGGGCTGTCGACAGTACAACCCTACACCAGAGACCATAAAGGACATCGATAAATGTCAGATTTCAGACAACGTGCGCTTGATTATCATGCAAAACCTACCCCGGGCAAAATTCGGGTCGAATTATCAAAACCCGCCGAAACCGTGGATGACCTGGCGCTGGCTTACAGTCCGGGCGTGGCTGAACCTGTACGCGAGATTGCGAATGATCCCGAAGAAGCTTATCGGTATACCGGCAAAGGCAATATGGTGGCAGTCATCAGCAATGGCACCGCGATACTGGGGCTTGGCAATCTGGGCCCCCTGGCTTCAAAGCCGGTAATGGAAGGCAAAGCCTTGCTGTTTAAACGTTTTGCCGGTCTTGATGCCATTGATATAGAGGTTAAACACCGCACCACCGAAGAGTTCATTAATACGGTGGCCAATATTGCTGACACCTTTGGCGGCATTAATTTAGAAGATATCAAAGCGCCGGAATGTTTCGAAATTGAGCAGGAGCTGATTAAACGCTGCAAGATCCCGGTGTTTCATGATGACCAGCATGGTACCGCGATTGTCACCGCCGCCGGGATGCTGAATGCATTAGAAATTCAGGACAAAAATATCGAAGATGCCAAAATTGTGTGTCTGGGGGCCGGCGCCGCTGCCGTCGCCTGTATGGAATTGCTGATTAAATGTGGTGCCCAGCGCGAACGCATCTATATGCTCGATCGCAAAGGCGTGATTCATACCCGCCGGGATGACTTAACCGAACATAAACAGCTGTTTGCCAACAACACGGATAAACGCACCCTGGAAGATGTAATGGACGGGGCGGATATTTTTGTGGGGGTGTCTGGTCCTGACTTGTTGCCTCCTGAAGCCTTAAAACTGATGGCACCAAACCCGGTGGTGTTTGCCTGCTCAAACCCGGATCCTGAGATTAAACCAGAACTGGCCCGGGAAGTAAGAGACGATCTGATTATGGCCACAGGCCGTTCTGACTACCCCAATCAGGTGAACAATGTACTGTGTTTCCCCTTTATTTTCAGGGGCGCGCTGGATGTTCGGGCCAGTGCCATTAATGATGAAATGAAAGTAGCAGCGGTGGAAGCCATTCGTGGTATCACCAAAGAAGAGGTGCCACCGGAAGTGCTAAAAGCCAGTAATTCAGCCTCGCTGACCTTCGGCAAAGACTATATTATTCCAAAGCCGATGGACCCGCGACTGTGTTCCCGGATTGCCACCGCAGTGGCTAAAGCCGCCATTGCTTCGGGGGTTGCCCGGCTGGAAACCTTACCCTCTCACTACAACGACGACTGAACCCGCGTCGGGTCCGTTCACTTGTAGCAACGGCGCCTCAGATCTGAGGCGCCGTTACAATCATCTCTTAAGCATCATTCTCAATTGAAGAGTCAATGCCCATGGCTTCCATGATCCGGCGGGCTTCGGCCGGGACCCGATTCGGATTATCTTTACGAAGATCATCATCATTGGGCAACGGCTGACCGGTAAAGGCATGCAAAAATGCCTCGCACAACAATTCTGAATTGGTGGCGTGACGTAAATTATTTATCTGCCGGCGGGTCCGTTCATCAGTCAGCTCTTTGAGCACATTGATGGGGATCGATACCGTGACTTTTTTTACCTGTTCGCTCTTTTTGCCATGTTCTGCGTAGGGGTGAATATACTTTCCGTTCCATTGTGCCATTCAAAGCTCTCAGACTGCTCGTTATTATATATGAAGGTAAATTCTAAACTTTGTACAGAAAAGGTCAATTGAGCAGTGTAAACCGCTTGACGTCTAGACATATATTAACTAATTTAGACGTCTAAACGGCCAAATTTGAGTATTTTATGGTGTCTTATGCACAGGGGATAGATGCCCTAAACCAATCATTGTCTGAATTACGTGACATCAATGTCTCGTTTGAGTTTTTTCCGCCCAAGTCGGAAAAAATGGAACAAACCCTGTGGAAGTCGGTAGAGCGCCTGGCACCGCTCAAGCCCTCCTATATGTCGGTGACTTACGGTGCAAATAGTGGCGAGCGGGATCGCACCCATGAGGTTGTCAAACGTATTCATCAGCAGACGGGCATCGCCGCCGCCCCGCATCTGACCTGTGTGGATGCCAGCCGCGATGAGCTAAAACAAATTGCTCAGGATTACTGGGACTCCGGCATCCGTCGCATTGTGGCCTTGCGTGGTGATCTGCCGCCAGGGATGGAAAAAACCGAAATGTACGCCTCACAACTGGTCACACTGTTAAAGGAGGTGGCCGATTTTGAGGTGTCGGTGGCGGCTTATCCGGAAAAGCACCCCGAGGCGGCTAACCCGCAGGCCGATTTACTCAACTTAAAACGAAAAGCGGAGGCCGGGGCCAGCGAGGCCATCACCCAGTTCTTTTTCGATACCAGCACCTTTTTGCGTTTTCGCGATCGCGCGGCGGCCACCGGCATTGAGCTGGATATTGTGCCAGGTATATTGCCGGTTACCAATTATCAGACCCTGCTCAAGTTTGCTGAATTTGCCAATGTGCATGTGCCCGGCTGGATGCACAAAATGTTTGACGGGCTGGCGGAAGACGACCAGACCACCCGCAATTTACTGGGCGCCAATATTGCCATGGAGCAGGTTAAAGTTCTGGCCAAAGAAGGCGTAAAGCATTTTCATTTTTATACCCTTAATCGCAGCGAACTCAGCTACGCAATTTGTCACATGCTGGGGGTGCGTTAAGCCCAGGCAATAGCGGGTCACCGGATAAACACTGTAAGCCTGTTACAAGTCACGCTACACTGGAGTCAGTTTTTTGGTGTAAGGAGTACACTGTGGGTACGCGAACCCCTTCTGAAATGTGGCGCTTAGCTGCCGAACACGGTAAAGAATTTGCCGGTATTTTTACTGCGCGCTGTAAGGCCGACAATATTACCATCTCGGCCGGGCACCTGACGTATGTCACCTTGTTGTCGCTGGTACCGTTTATTATGGTGACCTTCACGGTCATGAGTGCGTTTCCGGCGTTCAAATCGGTGCGCAGTAAACTTGAACAGTTTGTGTTTTCCAACTTTGTCCCCACCGCCAGCGATGTGGTGTACCAGTACATGAGCGACTTTGTTAACAACGCCTCTGAAATGGGGGCCGTGGGAATATTATCGTTGCTGGTGGTGGCCCTGCTGCTGATATCCAATGTCGATAAAACGCTGAACCGCATTTGGAAAACCCCCAGCGACAGGCCCATTATCTACACCTTTGCCATCTACTGGATGGTGATCACCTTAGGTCCTATGCTCATTGGCACCAGTGTGGTGGTCAGCTCCTATCTGACGGGAATTGCCGCGTTTGCCGAAGAATACACCCCTGGCCTGGGCACCTTTATGCTCAACCTGGTGCCCAGCATTGCGACTCTGCTGACCTTCATCATTTTATATATGCTGGTGCCTAACCGGCAGGTAAAAGCACGGTACGCAGTGCCAGGTGCCATTGTGGCCACCTTATGCTTTGAAATTACCAAGAAGGGATTTGCGTTTTATGTGACCAACTTTGCAGCTTATCAGGTCATTTACGGGGCACTGGCGGTATTACCCATTTTGTTTTTATGGGTGTATGTGTCGTGGGTGGTGGTGTTGTTGGGCGCCGAATTCACCTGCAGTTTAACGGACACCCTGGAAGCTAAAAAAGCCGAGCAGGAACCGCGCAAGCTGCCCCTGGAATAACAGGGGCAGGCGTAGATAAAACTTACTTCATTGATTTAATAAAGGCATCTGACTCGGCGATGGCCGAGTTCATGTCTTCAATCAGCGAGCTGATGTCACCTTTCATCTGGGATAATTCGCCTTGCAAGGCACCGATAGCACTGGCATTGAGGTTATGCTTTAAATACAGCACATTGTCTTCCAAGGCCTGCAACACCGGATCCATTTTTGACTCGGCACGGCGCATGGCTTTGAGCATGCTGTCGTAGCGACGACGGGTTTCGCGCAATTTGTTTTCACTTTCGCGGCGCAGTGAAGTGCTTTGATACTGCTCCAGCTCATCTTCCCACTCGTCAAACAAATCGTCCGCGACGCTCTCTACATTATTGATCCGCGAGGACACCTCTTCGGCGGCTGCCTGGCTGGCCTGATATTCATCGTTCAGATCATTATAAACATCTTCTAATTCGCCGCCGTCAAAGTTAATCAGGGCACTGAATTCTTCCAGCGCAGAGCTGAATTGCTCCTGGGCATCTTCCTGAGACTCTTTGGCATTTTCAACCCGGTCTACCATGATGTCACGTTTTTCAACACCCAGTTTTTCCCAGGCAGAGTAGTAGGCGGACTGACACCCGGTTAACACCAGAGTAGAGGACAGCGCGGCCCCCAGTAATAACGATTTTAATCTCATGAGGTTAATTTCCCCCTTTGTAGGTGGCCGCATCAATTATCGACCACAGATGAAAGATTGCGCCTACCGGCCACAACAAAAACAGAATGACTGTCGCAGCCATGGCATAACAGGCACTTACGACTAAAAAAAACATGATGGCTTTAAGTACCCTGCCCTGGACCAATTGGCCCAACCCTGGGATAAAAAAATTGCACAGTGCAGCGATAACATTTCCGCCTGAACCTTGTCCGGCCATGGTGACATCCTCGAATATTTTATAAAAATGTGTTTTAGTAGCGTAAAAGTATAAAAAAACTGTGATGCCGGTTCGCTGAATCCAGACAGAACAGAATAACCCTAAGCTAAACCAAAAACTCCGGCTAAACAATGTGCTGAAATAAAATGAAACGACTTTATCCCGACATAGGATGTTACGCCAGCGGCTATCTGCACACCCAGGATGACATCAACTTGTATTATGAGTTAAGCGGCAACCCGGATGGCATTCCGGTGTTGTATCTGCATGGCGGCCCCGGTGCCGGCCTGGCGCCTAACTATCGGCGTTTTTTTGATGGGAACCGCTATCGCATCATCGCGTTTGAGCAGCGTGGGTGCGGTCGCTCCAAACCGTTTGGGTGCACCCAGAATAACACCACGGCCCATACCCTGCAGGACATCCGTGCGTTGCGTGAGCATCTGCAGGTGGACAAATGGGTATTGTTTGGCGGTTCATGGGGCGCCACGCTAGCTTTGCTGGCGGCCATTGATGCCCCAGACACTGTTTCAGGACTGATTCTTCGCGGGGTTTTTCTGGCTCGTCAGGAAGATCGGGATTGGTTTTTAGGTCCTACCGGCGGGGCGCACAGCTGTTTCCTGAGCATTACGAGATTTTTGTTGATGATATTCCGCCGCCCCTGACGCCGACCCGAATTTGCCAGTGGTATCACAGTCAGTTTGAAAGTCCGGATGAAAACCAGCGGTTAAGCGCGCTCAAACGCTGGTATATCTGGGAAGAACGATTATCACGGATGTCATTGCCACCGGGGACCGGGGATATCACCACCCATTATCCGTTACCCCTGGTTACCTGTCTGGCAAAACTCGAATGCCATTATCTGCTGAACAACTGCTTTCTTACTGAAAATTACATTCTCGATAACCTGCATAAAATTAGCCACTTGCCTGGCACCATCATTCATGGCCGCTATGATGTCATTTGCCGTACCCGCGGCGCCTGGCAATTACATAAAGCCTGGAAAGGCAGCGATTTGCATGTGGTCGCCGATGCCGGTCACACCACCAGTGAGGCCGGGGTCGCGCTGCGTCTGTGTCAGGCCACCCGGGATATGTCCAGATATTTAGGAGCCTTAGGATGATCGCACTTATACAACGTGTTACCAAAGCCAGTGTCGAGGTCGAATCACGTACCGTGGGCAGCATCGGTCACGGGATGCTGGTGCTGTTAGGGGTGGAACAGGAGGATAGTCAGGCTCAGATAGATAAGCTGGTCAATAAACTCAGTAACTACCGACTGTTTAGCGACCAGGAGGGCAAGATGAACCTGAATGTGCGCCAGGCTGAAGGCGAAATTTTGCTGGTGTCACAATTTACGCTGGTGGCGGATACGCAAAAAGGCAATCGGCCGGGGTTTTCCCGTGGCGCCAGTCCGGCCCATGGCGAAGCTATATATCAACAAACCATTGAGGCCCTGACCCGCAGTGGCCTGCCCTTTAGTACCGGCGAATTTGGGGCCGATATGCAGGTTTCCCTGATCAACGATGGACCGGTCACCTTTCAGTTTCAATTTTAAGCTTGTGGGGACCAATTCCATAGGGTTAAATGGGATCCGTATAATGATAATAATTTGGGGTTGATGTGTTTAGAGTCGTGACACCACAAACAGAAGAACAGTTACAGGCTTATTTTACCTTTCGCTGGACTTACCTGCGCCAGCCCTGGAATTTCCCCCCCGGCTCAGAAAAAGACGAATACGAGCAAGTCGCCGAACACCGCATGCTTGTTGACGGCGCTGGAAAGATCGTGGCGTGTGGCCGGGTCCATATGAACACGGCCGAAGAAGCACAAATTCGTCATATTGCGGTCCATGCCGATTATCACCGGCGCGGCCTGGGACAAATGATTCTGGGGGCACTGGAAAATGTGGCCCGGGATTTAGGCGCAGTGCGGGCCGTGACCAACAGCCGTGAAACCTCTATCGACTTTTTTTCGGCCTGTGGCTTTGTGGTCGAACGGGAAGCGCCCAATGAGCTGGGTATGTTAAAGCGCCAGCAGATGGTTAAAAAGCTCACTGACTTCAGCTCACTGATCCTGCATCCAAAATGGTGTCAGGAGCTGCAGAACACCTGGACCGATACTATCCCCATTACCGAACATATGGGCATCAAGCTGCATCAGTATAGCGGCAAGACCCTCGAAACCCGGGCTTCACTGAACAAAAACATCAATGTGCACGGCACCATGTTCGCTGGCAGTATTTTTTCGCTGGCCACGCTCACCGGTTGGGGGCTGTTGTTTTTACAGTTAAAAGAACGCCAGCTGCAGGGTGACATTGTGCTGGGCGACGGGGATATCCATTATCATAAACCGGTTACCATGAAACCCCGGGCCATCTGCAATATTGAGTCGTTGCAGGGCAAGTTCAGTCTGGTGGAGAAGGATAAAAAAAGTCGGTTCACCATTCAGGTGGATATTTTGGATGATGAAAGTCCGGTGGCTGAGTTTAAAGGCGTGTACTGGGTGCTACCGGCAACCGCCCCCGGTGACGCTGTGTCATGACCACCATCGGCACCCCTTTCACGGCTGGCGCCACCCGCATCATGCTGTTAGGCGGTGGCGAACCGGGCAAGAAAGTGGCCATAGAAAAGGCCCGAAAAGTAGTCATCGTGGTCGGCGTGCGTCTATGATCGCCGTACGTCTAAGATTGGGCGCTATTTAGCCTGAATTTTACGCACAAAAAAAAGCGCCGGTGGGCGCTTTTTTTAGGGCTAATGGATTATCAGACCACCATCGCCGACTGCAATTTTTTCATTGCATTTTTTTCAATCTGACGGACCCGCTCAGCAGAAACCTGATACTTATCAGCCAAATCCTGCAACGTAATTTTATTGTCCGCTAACCAGCGTGTTTCGATGATATCCTGACTACGGGCATCCAGCGTTTTAATTGCTGAATGCAAACGCCGGTTGGCATTTGAGTCCCAGTCCTGATTAATCACATCAGTTTCCACATCCGTGGTTTTGTCTTCTAAAAACTGGACCGGGGCAAAGCTGCCGTTTTCATCATCATCAGCACTTAAGTCAAATGCCTGATCCTGACTACTCATACGAGCTTCCATTTGCAGCACCTCTTTGGTGCTTACACCCAGCTCATCAGCTACTTTTTGCACTTCGTCATGGGTAAACCAACCTAACCGTTTTTTCGCCTTACGCAGATTAAAGAATAATTTACGCTGGGCTTTGGTAGTGGCTACTTTAACGATGCGCCAGTTTTTCAGTACAAACTCGTGAATCTCGGCTTTAATCCAGTGAACGGCAAATGAAACCAACCGCACGCCAACCGACGGGTCGAAACGCTTAACGGCTTTCATCAGGCCAATGTTACCTTCCTGAATAAGATCAGCCTGAGGTAATCCATAACCTGAATAGGATTTAGCGATATGCACAACAAAGCGCAGATGAGACATAACCAGCTTACGTGCTGATTCCAGATCTTCATCTTCACGAAGTTTCAACGCCAGAGAACGTTCCTCTTCAGCCGACAGCATGTCTATCGAGCTGACTGCCTGCATGTAGCCTTCGATGCTACCGTTATGCGGAACGGAAAGGGCCATTGATTGCATTGTTTTGCTCATAATCACCTCAGTTAGTTAAGCACACCATTGTACCAACTCCAATGCCACTTTGCGAACATAGACATTCGCCGTATTGCAATGTAGGGGCTTATTGTCAAATTGACAACTACCAAGACCCGAAAATTACCAAAAAAGTTCCAAAAAGAAAAAGCCTTTTAAAGTAATCCATATGCAAGGTAGACCAACATAAATAAAGTGGCAACGCAGCCTGCCCCAAACCATTAAGATCGGCGCAGGCATCGATACTGGTCTACTTTCGATTGTGCATCCCTAGCGCAGCAAGTCACATGCCATGAACCACCAGGGCCGAATGTTTTTATGGTTACCACCGTAGCCGACCAGCCACTTTGAGGACATTGCTTCAACCGCCCACCCCCTTGGTGTCAGCGGCCCACAGGTAATCTGACCCGTACCAGTGGCCGCCATGGCCGGTTGTCGTTTAAGGTCGATATCCATGCGGATAAACCGCCACAGTCAGGCTTGCGCTACACTTGTAATCTATTCACAGAGGCAGGCTCCACCACCGGCGAGTGTGGAAAAAAGGCGTCACTGTGCGGCTTAGGCGCAGGTTTCGTGCCGTTCTCACGGCGCACCTTCCAGCTTGTTTTTCGCCAGGCGTTAATAACCCCAATGTCGTAACGATAAAATACTGACCAGTGGTGAAAATACCTGCAAACATTAAACTTATGTAGTCTGGCTCAAAATCCCATAACACGTATTCTAGTGACCTTGCGGTGGCGCCGGCCCGGCCACGTGGACTGCCCCCGTTCGGCGCATTTGCCTGGCTCTGGCAAAATTACACACGCCGCGGTCTCGGGCCTGCCAGACCGATGCGATTGGCACGACGGGTATTACAAATGGTTAATAAGGCGCTTTGGGTTAAACTCGCTATACTTACATCAGTCTTCATTGTCTGAGTTTGATGCGGTTAGCGCGGCAGATTTGTTGCGCGCACCCTAGTAGTAACCGGTGCTTGCTATGAATGATGTTCATTTTTAGACAATGTTAGCCGGTGAATTTTTACGCTGGATTGCGTCGGGTCGCTAGGGTACAGTGCATCTATACTTTAAAATAAAATGCAATGCGCATCTGCGCCGTTGTCCCTGTAGGAAGAAATATAGGAATGTTTGCGTTTATCGCTCGCCAGCCCATTCTGGACTGCCAAAAGGATGTATTTGCCTACGAACTGTTGTTTCGAGATGGTAAGGGTGGCTGCTTTCCTGATGCCACGTCAGAGAAAGTCGCGGCTATCGCCGAGCGTTTCAATCCCCTGGGTCTGGACGATATGAGTGCTCAAAAGATGTCATTCATCAATTTTAGAGCCGAGACGCTGATCAGCCGGTTCCCCACCAATTTAGATCCTCAAAGAGTAGTGGTGGAATTATCTGAAAGTCCGGACCATGGCTCCGGGCTCATTGAAGCTTGCAAACATATTAAACAATTAGGCTATCAGATTGCGTTGGATGATCCCATGATGCTGAGTAGCCAAAGCGCCATCCTACCGCTTTTGGATATCGTCAAAGTTGATATTGGCAAAATTCGGGCGGACTATGTGACTCGCCGCTTGCCCCGTTTTGCCGATGCCAATGTTAAGCTCATTGCCGAAAATGTCGGTACCCATGATGCGTTTACCCAGTGTCGGGAGCTGGGATTTGACTTGTTCCAGGGCTATTTTTTTGCTCAGCCTGAGGCCAGGATAGCCCGGCAGCTGCCGGCCTCGAAAATGAACCTGGTGGACTTGATGGGCGAAAGCTCGGCAGAAGATTTTGATATCAACCGGATCAATCAGATTATTGAACGCGATGCTGCCCTGAGCTATCTATTACTGCGTTTTATCAACAACCCCACCATCAATAAACGCCATGAAATCTCATCGCTTAAACATGCGCTGAACTATATGGGTGAGGTAGAAATCAAAAAGTTTATTGCCTTGTTGTCCCTGGCGCATCTGGGTGATGAGAAACCGCTGGAAGTGATTCATATGTCGCTGGTCAGAGCCAAATTTTTTGATTTGCTGGCGCAACAGCGAGGACAGAGAACCGACCCTCCGGTAGGTTTTTTGATTGGTTTGTTTTCGCTACTTGATGCCTTATTGGATCAGGACATGCCTGGCATCTTAAAACAGCTGCCGCTGGTGGATGAAGTCAACAATGCATTACTGGGTAAATCGAGCGAGTTCAATCATTACCTGGCATTAGTCAGGGCGTTTGAAAGCGCGCTGTGGCTCAATGTTATCAAGCAATCCAAAGCATTAGATATTGATCAGAAACAGCTGCATAGTTTGTACAATCAGGCCATCGTCTGGGGCAATAGCGTCAGAAGCACGATGTCATCGTACTTCCCGACCACCCGTTCACTCTAGCCCGTTTTTAGCAACACGTTTTTAGCAAAAAATACGTGGCGGCCAGATACTTTAGCGCGGCCCGTTGGCATGACCGCAGATAATCATTACCGCGGCTCGATTTCACGTACATGACGCTGAACTGAAATGACCGATCCCACCAGCCCCAGCAGCACCGACAGGCCCAACATAGTCAGCAGCGCGGTGCCGGTTAACCCGGTAATATTAAATTGCTTTTGATATAAGCTGGCAAACGCCTGAATGCTGCTGTCCATCCACCACAGGATAAGGATGACCGCAAACCAGGCAATGAGCCCGCCTAACAGACCATACCAGAAACCGGTATATAAAAAAGGACGGTGGATAAACGCATCGGTGGCCCCCACCAGCTTCATCACCAGAATTTCATCCCGCTTGCTTAGGATATTCAGCCTTATTGTATTCCCAATAATCAATACCACCGAGATAAACAACAAACCGCCGATCAAGGTCACCAGTTCCCGGGCAATGTTAAGTACCGCATATAACCGCTCCAGCCACTCTACATCCAGCTTGCCGACATCCACCTCACGCTGCTCGGTTAACTTCGCCAGTAAGGCACGTGCCGCCTGAGGTGACACATGTTTCTGAGCGGGCGTAACCAGCACCACATCCGGCAATGGATTGCTTTTCAGGTAAGCCATAGCATCGCCCAGCCCCGACAACTGCTGAAACTCTTTTAACGCGTCATCCGCCGGGATGTAGGTCACCTTGTCCACTTCCGGCCAGGTTTTGATGCGGGTAATCAGTTGCTGGGCACTGCCGGTATTGGTCTGCGACTCTAAAAATAACGAAATTTCAGACACCTGCTCCCAGCCGGCGGTGATTTTTTCGGTATTTTTCACCAGAATATACAAGGTACTGGGCAAGGTAATACTCAAGCCCAGCACCCCAATGGTCATCAATGAGGCCGCCGGCTGGCGCCATAACTCCCCTAAGCTGTTCAGTGCCTGACGAATGTGTGAAATAACCAGCATCGACAGCATTTGCCATAACCCCACCCGGGCATCGCTGGCGCCCTGGGGGCGACCTTTAAATAACAGGCTCATCGGTTTGTCTCCTGCATGCCATCCGACAATCCATCGGTAATCATTTGTCCGTCTTTTAAGGTCAGGGTACGATATTTCATGCGGGCAATCAGGCCCAGGTCGTGGGTAGCAATCAATACCGAAACCCCGGCCTGATTGAAATCTTCAAACAGACGCACAATTTCCATCGACAGTTTGGGATCCAGGTTACCGGTGGGCTCATCGGCCAACAATAAGGGCGGCTTGTTGACCACGGCCCGGGCAATGCCGACCCGCTGTTGTTCACCACCTGAGAGCATCACGGGAATATCGCGGGCTTTATCCCGCAGCCCCACCATCTCTAGGGCAGCATGCACCCGGCGAGATATTTCTTTATGGGTATAGCCTTCAATGACCAATGGCAGCGCCACATTGTCGAACACGGTTTTGTCCATCAACAACTGATGGCTTTGAAAAATCATGCCTATATCACGACGAATATAGGCTATTTGCCGACGCTTGATGGTGTTCAGATCATGACCGTTGATCATCACCCGGCCCACTGTGGGGCGCTCCATAATACTGATAAGCTTCAGCAGCGTACTTTTACCGGCACCGGAATGGCCGGTCAGAAACGCCATTTCCCCCGGCGCAATATGAAAATTCACCTTGCTCAGAGCTCGCTGGCCACCCGCATAGGTTTTACTGACCTGCTCAAATTTAATCATAATACTATCTGGTTACCTCACATCCCTGCTGAACGGCGACACTTATCCCCGGCCCTCGGCTTCGCTAAACAGCGCATCAATAAATTCATCACCATTGAAGGTGCGCAAATCATCAATGCTTTCCCCCACCCCAATATAGCGAATCGGGATATTGAACTGATCAGCCACCGAAAAGATAACCCCGCCCTTGGCAGTGCCATCCAGCTTGGTCAGCGTGATACCAGATAAATTGACCGCCTCATTGAACAGTCTGGCCTGGCTGATGGCATTTTGACCGGTGCCGGCATCAATGGTGAGCATGACTTCATGAGGGGCATCGGGATTGATTTTTTTCATTACCCGAACCACCTTTTTGAGCTCTTCCATCAGGTTATCTTTGTTTTGCAGACGTCCGGCGGTATCGGCAATTAATACATCCATATTGCGCGACTTGGCCGACTGCAGAGCATCGTAAAGCACCGAGGCGCTGTCAGAGCCGGTGGGCTGAGAAATAACCGGAATACTGTTGCGCTCACCCCAGACCTGTAACTGCTCAACCGCCGCAGCCCGGAAGGTATCACCGGCGGCCAGCATAACTTTCTTGCCATCCTGCTGAAACTGTTTGGCCAGCTTACCAATGGTGGTGGTTTTACCCACCCCATTGACCCCGACCATCAGAATCACAAAGGGTCCCTGGGATTTATCGTGCTGCGCCATGGTAGTCGCCAACGGCTGCTCTACGCCCTTAAGCATATCGCGCATCTGTTCTTTGAGGATATCCAGCAGCGCTTCGGCATCTTTAAGCTGATTGCGTTTAGCCCGGCTGGTCAGATTATCAATAATTTTGGAGGTGGTGTTCATCCCCACATCCGCCACCAGCAACTGGGTCTCTAAGTCCTCATACAGCTCATCATCAATGGCTTTGCCCTTAAACAGGCTGACAAAACCGCTGCCCAGATTGGTGCGCGTACGCGACAAACTGTCTTTTAAGCGGCCAAAAAGCGAGCGCTTGGGTGTTTTGTCGGCAGAGGGAGCCGGCACCGCCACTGGCTCTGGCTCTGGCTCTGGCTCTGGCTCTGGCTCTGGCTCTGGCTCTGGCTCTGGCTCTGGCTCTGGCTCTGGCTCTGGCTCTGGCTCTGGCTCTGGCTCTGGCTCTGGCTCTGGCTCTGGCTCTGGCTCTGGCTCTGGCTCTGGCTCTGGCTCTGGCTCTGGCTCTGGCTCTGGCTCTGGCTCTGGCTCTGGCTCTGGCTCTGGCTCTGGCTCTGGCTCTGGCTCTGGCTCTGGCTCTGGCTCTGGCTCTTCAGTGTGGGTGTGAGAAGCTTTAGAAACAACCTCAGACTGTTCTTTTTCTTCTTTTTCTTCAGTAGCCTGCGCTAAATTTTCACTAACTTCCTCATGGGCCTCATCAAGTTGATCGGCCACAACTTCAGAAGTAATTTCATCTACCTGGGTCGTTTCCTGAGACTCTTGCTGTGGTGGTACGGTATTCGACTCTGCAGTCTCTTGCTGTTGTTTTTTATCAGATTTCTTGTTCTTACGGAACCAGCCAAAAAGTTTCGACATTGTGCGGACAAACCCTTATTAATTCAGTATAAATTCGGCTAAACTGACCAGCCATAACCAGTCGTTATAGTAACATTGTCAACCAGTATGAAGCGAGCGTCTAAAGCCCCCTCTTCCAACCGTCACGGTCAGGTACGGATCATTGCCGGCCTATGGCGTGGCAGAAAACTTCCGGTCTATGATATTCAGGGCTTACGCCCGACCACCGACCGCAACAAAGAAACCTTATTCAACTGGCTGATGCACGATCTGCAAAAGGCGCATTGTCTGGATGTTTTTGCCGGCTCCGGGGGCCTGGGTCTGGAGGCCTTATCCCGCTACGCAGCCCATTGTGACTTTTTTGAAAAAGATGCGGCTGCCGCCCGGCAGCTGACTACCAACCTGCACACCCTCAACGCCTCCGGCCAGGTGTTCAAAGGCGATGCGCTGAGTCTGCTCAACAGCAGCACCCAGGCCTACGATATTATTTTCCTTGATCCACCCTTCGGGCAAAATTTAGTGCAGCCAGCGCTCGATATTATCGCACAGCGGGAGCTGATTAAACCAAATGGTCTTATCTATATTGAGCAGGAGAGCAATGCTAGTCTGCCCACCCTGCCACCGGGGTTTCATCTGATCAAACAAAAGCTGTTATCGCAGTTGTCGTTCGGGCTGATTGAAGCCCAGCCGCGCGACTAAAGCTCCAGCCCAATATTGGAAATGCCGGCTTCCAGCGCCAGCGCTTTATAGTCATTAATGGCCTCAGGCTTTCTGGCGAGCGTCTCCAGCCGGTCCAGCAGTTCCTGTTGGGTGGCAATTTCAAATTCCATCAGCGGGTGCGTTTTCACGGACTCATCGCTGGCTTCGCCGGTTAACAGTAAAAAGGCTTCTACCGAGCCCTGGGATAATTTACTGATCACCACCGCGCCCTGCTCATCCTGCTTTAATACCAGGTTCACCAGTGCCCCCAGCGCGATGGCCGCATCAATCGCGGGGTACACGCCATAGGAGTCATGTTCCTGGATGTCGGGGGTGGCTTCCTCAACACGCTCCAGGTGCACCCCAAAATTAATCTTACTGCGGGGCGTACGCAACCATTCCCACACCAGGTCCAGACATTTGCGGGTTACGCCTTCATCATCAAAGCCGCTGGTTTCACAAAATAACTGATAGTTGGGCAGCATCCGTTCGCACAAAGCGGCGCCAAAGGCGATGGCTTTCCAGTCACTGAGTTCGCGCACCTGCGCAAAGGTATTGAGTTTTGGTTGCATTATTCAAAGATTTCCGAGGTGTGTGAAAAATAAAGCGCGATCCCATCTAAGAACATCTGAATGGCGATCATGACCAGTATCATGCCCATTAAACGCTCCATGGCAATCAAGCCGCGCTCGCCCAGAATCCGGTGAAAGGTACTTGAGAACAGTAAGATAATGGCGCTGATAAACCAGGAGGCGCCCAGCGCTAACGACCAGTCGACCATACGATCCGGGTTCTGATTGGATAACAAAATAAGCGCGGCCAGCGTGGAAGGACCGGCGATAAGGGGAATCGCCAGCGGTACCAGAAACGGCTCCTCACCCACCGCCAGACCCAATGGATTGCCCGATTGCGGAAAAATCATTTTCACTGCTATCAGAAACAAAATGATGCCGCCGGCAATACTGACACTTTCCTGACGCACATTAAGAAAATCCAGCACGGCCTGGCCACTGAACAAGAAGACAAACAATATCAGCAGGGCTAACAATAACTCGCGGATCAGAATAATGCGTCGACGTTTGGGTTCAATAGATTTAAGCACCGACATAAATATTGGCAGATTACCCAACGGGTCCATGATAAGAAAAAGCATAATCGCCGCCGACCAGGTATCCATGAACGCTTATCCTCTGTTGTAGGTGCTACCACATGAGCATCGCAGGCAGGTGCTGCAAAACACCCGCCCGCCATAATTTTATTAATTAGATTAGTAAATTGTCGCATTTACGCATAACTTTTACTATCACCAAAACCGGGATCGCTGGTTTATCACGCCAGGAAATGAAACCGCCATCGCTGAGTTTTGCCTATCCGGCACAAGCAGAGCCCTCAACATCAACCGGTAAGCCTGTTTGCCGGCGTTCGAATCAAGCGCCAGGGCAGGCTTTGTTCGACCAACAGTACGCAATAAAATCGTAACAGAGCGCGCGTGGGGGGCCGATAAAAAGCACGCAAAAAAATGCGGACAAAAAACGTGGGCCAAAAAAAAGCGCGGCCCGGGCCGCGCTCCAAAACCAGGACCGTCGTTTAAAAGTCCTGAATCATTCGGGCAATCGAGCGGATCCCTTTCGCGGTCGCCCCAACGGGCAGCTCAGCGGTCGCTCCGCCCTGGTAGGCGGCCGCCAAATCAAGGTGCACCCACCCCTTACCCTCGGGGTTTACAAACCGGGCCAGAAAGCCAGCGGCGTTAGAGGCGCCACCGCCGCCACCGCCTTTTTGCGCCACACTGTTGGCCGTATCTGCAAAGGCGCTGGGGCAACGGTTTTTGTGAAATGGCTCAAGCGGCAGGGGCCAGAATTTTTCATTTTCAGCACGGGCGGCGTCCAGCATTTTGTTGCGGGCCTGTTCATCCATGCTAAATACGCCATGATAATCTTTGCCTAGCGCAACCATTGCCGCGCCGGTCAGGGTGGCCGCATCGATAATCAGCGGTGTACCCAGCTCACCGGCCCGCAACAGACCATCGGCCAGTACCAGGCGACCTTCTGCATCGGTATTTACCACTTCAACGGTTACCCCATTTTTGTAGGTAATGACATCACCGAGCTTATACGCATGGCCGCTGATCAGATTCTCAGCGCAGCACAATAGCAAGGTAACCCGCTTTTTCAGGCCCGAGGTAATGGCCAGTCCCAGCGCGCCGGTGACCGTGGCGGCCCCGCCCATATCGCATTTCATATCCAACATGCCTTCGCTGGATTTAATCGAATAACCACCGCTATCAAAGGTGATCCCTTTACCCACCAGCACCGCATCTACCGGGGCTTGCGGGTCGCCGGTAGGGTTGTAATCCACTTCCAGTAATACCGGTGGCCGCTCACTGCCACGCCCGACATTGTATATCCCCATCCAGCCAGCGTCTTTTAACGCTTCACCGGTGGTCATAGACACATTAACATGTTCACCGCCCAGCTCTTTGAGCCAGTCAGCGGCCCGCGACGCCAGATTTTCCGGACTCAGATCCTCGGGCGTATCATTGACCAGCTGACGGGTGAAACACATGGCGGCATAGTGATTTTCTAAGCGGCTCTTGTCGTCGGTATCCGCCCACTTAATCGTGCCGGGTGAGCGTGCTCGGGTGTAGCTCATGGCAAAGGTCCACTGCTGGTCGAATGACCAGTCACCACACAATTTCACCTGTTTCAGGTTCAGGTTATCCAGCGTACGAGCCGCGACGGCGACGGTGCGCATGATGTCGGCAGACTCTGCCAGATGAATAACTGCACCAGAATTATGCATGCTTAATGGAGCGCTTTCGCCCCATTGTTGGTCAGCCGGTTCGTAAGATAAAGAGACTTCAAAATCAGTCATAACAATTCCTTTTTTGGTTGTTACACTAGTGAAAATTTACTGCAACGTAATCTGATGGAATTTACTACGTCACTGGTTCGCGGCAAGCTTATTCGCCGCTATAAACGATTTCTTGCCGATGTGGAACTTGCCAACGGCGACATTGTTACGGCCCACTGCCCTAACACAGGTGCCATGACCGGCTGTGCCGAGCCTGGCTATACGGTCTTTTTAAGCCAATCAGACAACCCAAAGCGAAAACTTCAGTATACCTGGGAGCTGGCGCAGGATTTTGCCGGCAACTTTATCGGCATTAATACCCATACTGCCAATAAACTGGTAGCGGAAGCACTAAATAACAAGTGCCTGCCTCAATTTAACCAGGTCGAAAGCGTAAAACGGGAAGTAACCCCACCGGGCGGCCAAAGTCGTTTCGATTTTCAGCTAACTCTGGCAAATGAACTACACTATATGGAAGTTAAGTCTGTGACCCTGGCGCGTGAGCATAGTGGTTATTTCCCGGATGCGGTCACCGCCCGGGGAGCCCGCCACTGCAGAGAGCTGGGTGAACTGGCACAGCAGGGGGTGCCTACCACCCTTGCCTTTTGTGTACAACATACCGGGATTCGTGAGGTACGGATTGCGCAGGATATTGATCCTCACTATGCCCGGGCCGTAAATGAAGCGCGTCATCGCGGGGTGGAAGTAATGGCATTTGGCTGCTCGATAAATCAACAAAAACTGGAGATAAATCAAACGCTCCCGGTAATATTGTAAAAAATAGGTTGATTTTTTCGGGTATGTCGCCATATTTGCGCCTTGCTTTTACCTTTGCAACGTATTTCAGAAGGTTGCAACCGTGGTGTTTTGGAACTGTGCCAAAGCATCAGAAGAAAAGGTTACTTTGACACTTTGATTGCCCGACGCCGAGATATTTGCTATAGATTATCGGCTTTTTGGCACATCGTGGGTGTCGTTGTGTAGGAGATGTGGCACATGCCAACAGGAAAAGAAACAAAATCCCTAGGACTTTTAGCATTAGCCGGGCTGCACCCGTATCAGCCTAAGCCTGATGAAGAGTACATGAATGAACCGCAGACAGAGCATTTCCGTCTGCTACTGAAAGCCTGGCGCGACCAGCTTCGTGAGGAAGTCGACCGCACAGTTACGCACATGAAAGACGAAGCTGCAAACTTTCCTGACCCGGTAGATCGTGCTGCCCAGGAAGAAGAGTTCAGTCTGGAATTACGTACCCGCGACCGCGAACGTAAGCTGATTAAAAAAATCGAAAAGACGCTTAAGCGCATTGAAGAAGATGATTTTGGTTTTTGTGATCAGTGCGGTATCGAAATCGGTATCCGTCGGTTAGAAGCCCGGCCTACTGCTGATTTGTGTATCGACTGTAAGACCATGGCCGAAATAAAAGAAAAACAAATGCAAGGCTAACTAATTGCAGATAAAGGCAGCAACAGTGCACGATACTGTTGTCTGCTCTTTAATGCTGATCCCTGAAGCCACTCATGCACTCACCCCCCGCGTCAGGCTATATCGGCCGCTTTGCCCCCTCTCCCACCGGCCCACTTCATTTTGGTTCATTGATTGCCGCAGTGGCCAGCTATCTTGATGCCAGAGTACACCATGGCCGCTGGTTGGTCCGAATCGAAGATGTCGACCGGCAGCGACGTGTTGAAGGTGCCGATACCGCTATTTTGCAGTGTCTGCAGGCGCACGGTTTGTGCTGGGATGGGTCGGTCGTACAGCAGTCACAGCGGGATGATTATTATCAGTCGATGATTGCAAGACTGCGAGGTCAGGAGCGGGTGTACCATTGTGTCTGTACCCGTAAAATGATTCGACAGGCAGGTGGCATCTATCCGGGACCTGTCGGTTGGCGAATCATCCCGCGCAGGGCGCTGCGGTCAGGTTAAAGCTGAAGGATCCGGTTACCCGCTTTATGGATCGTATTCAGGGGCCACAACATATACAGGACCCCACGCCTTAGACGATATGGTACTACAACGGCGCGATGGCCTGTATGCCTATAATCTGGCGGTGGTGGCTGATGATATCGCCCAAGGGGTAACGCATATTGTCCGTGGCAGTGACCTGCTACCCACTACCGCGGCGCATCTTAGCTTGTATCGGTATTTTGATGCCCCGGCTCCCCACTATGCACATCTGCCGGTGGCCGCTACCGAGCCTGGTTTTAAGCTCAGCAAACAAAACCGGGCAGCCGCACTGGACAACCACAATGCGCAAGCAAATCTGCTACAGGCGTTAAAATTTTTGCATCTGGACGTTCCGGATACGCTTCACGGCACCAGTTGTGATAAAATACTGAACTGGGCAGTGGATCACTTTTGCTGTGAGGCCTTACCAGGCACACAGGAAATTATGGTGGATAAGCACCAGTCCACCTTTTATACAGACTAGTTAACATCGGAGATATTATTATTATTACGCGTATGTTTGATACCGTTAAGCGGGTTTTTAGCAAATCAGACAGTAGTGAGGCTGCAGTTGAAGGACATGTGATCCCTAGGGCTGAACACGGCATTTCGCGAGAAAATATTTCTGATAATGCGCTGAAAGTCCTGTATCGCCTCAACAATGCCGGCTTTGAAGCCTATCTGGTCGGCGGCTGTGTGCGCGACCTGATGCTGGGGTTGTTGCCTAAAGATTTTGATGTGGTAACCAACGCCACCCCCGAACAGATTAAAGGTCTGTTTAAAAACTGTCGCTTAATTGGCCGGCGCTTCCGGCTGGCGCATATTGTCTTTGGCCGCGATATTATTGAAGTCGCGACCTTTCGTGGTCACCACGATCCGGCCGCCGAAGAAGGCAATAGTCTGGGCAAGGCCAGTGAGCATGGCCAGTTGCTACGGGATAATGTGTTCGGCTCCATTATAGAAGATGCCGAGCGTCGCGATTTTACCTTTAATGCCATGTATTACAGTGTCGCTGACTTTAGTGTCACCGATTTTGCCAATGGTCGCCGCGCTATCGAACAGCGTCAGGTTGAGCTTATTGGCGATCCGGAAGTTCGCTATCGTGAAGATCCGGTCCGGATGCTGCGTGCTATCCGGTTTGCTGTCAAACTGAATATGACGATTGCACCGGGGACGGCGGATCCTATTAAGCCCCTTGCGCACCTGCTAGGCAATATTCCCCCGGCCCGGCTGTTTGAAGAAACCCTGAAACTGTTTTTATCCGGTCAGGGTAAAGATACCTTTGTTGCCCTGCATGACTATGGCTTACTGGAACCTTTGTTCCCGCAGTTAACGCCGCTGCTTGAAGACCCGCGCAGTAAAGAGATGCAGTTTGTATTGACGGTACTGGCCAATACCGATGAACGGGTCAACAATGGCATGCGGGTCACCCCGGCCTTTTTGTATGCTGCCATGTTGTGGTATCCGTTAGAAGAGCATGCCCAAAAATTGCAGGCAGAAGCAGGGCTGAGTCCCCATGACGCGTTCAATATCGCCACCGGTGATATTTTACATCGTCAAACACAGCGCATCATGATCCCGAAACGGTTTTCGACCGTCATTCGCGATATCTGGATGCTGCAACATCGTTTGCCGCGTCGCTTTGGTCGCCGCGCCTTTCAGATGCTTAATCACCCTAAATTCCGGGCTGCCTACGACTTTTTACAGGTACGGGCAGAAACCGAGGGTGGTGATTTGATTGAGCTGACCGACTGGTGGACCCAGTTTCAGCATGGCGATCCGGGGTTACAGAAAAAAATGCTCACCACCTTGCGCCAGAAAGAAGGCGGCAGTAAACCCAAACGCCGCCGCCGGCGTGCCAGTCAGGCCAAAGGGTCTGATAATGCATAACGAGCACGTCTATATTGGCCTTGGCAGCAACCAGGGGGAGTCGGTACAAACCCTGAATGCCGCCTTCGAGGCGATGGACGCGCTGCCCGAAACCCGGCTGCTCAAACAATCGAGCCTGTATGCCAGTGCCCCCATGGGTCCGCAAAATCAGCCGGATTTTGTCAATGCCGTGGCGCTGCTGGAAACGGGCTTAGCGCCGTTAGATTTATTAAAACAGTTACAGGCAATTGAACAGCAACATGGCCGGGTGCGCAAAGCCGAACGCTGGGGCCCCCGGACCCTGGACCTGGATATTTTGTTATTCGGGAACCAGCAAATTCATAGTCAGACATTGATGGTGCCCCACATCGGCCTGGCCGAACGCGAATTTGTGCTGGTGCCGCTGTTTGAAATTGCCGCCAGCATGATTATGCCTGACGGCAAACCCCTGGCGGCCTGGGTAGCAAAATGCTCGCTGGATGGCCTGCGTCGTTTGCGCCCTTCCAATCAGCGCTAAAATCCGTATAGTTCGCCCTTTAGACACTTTTTAAAGTTTGACGGGTTATGAAAAAAGTCACGGTTTCAACATTGCTGGCTAAAAAGCAGAAAGGCGAAAAGATCACCTCGTTGACGGCCTACGATGCCAGCTTTGCCAAAGTTTTTGATGAAGCAGGTGTGGACGCCATGCTGATAGGTGACTCGCTGGGCATGGTGTTACAGGGTCAGGACGACACCCTCAGCGTTACCGTTGATGATATTGCTTATCATACCAAAGCGGTACGTAACGGCACCCAGCGTGCCTTTGTGCTGGCCGATATGCCATTTATGTCTTATGCCACCCCCGAGTCTGCTTATCACAATGCCGCCAAGCTAATGGTTGCGGGCGCCAGCATGGTAAAACTCGAAGGCGGTCAGTGGCTGTGTCAGACGATACAAGGGCTGGTAGAGCGCAGTGTACCGGTCTGTGCACACATCGGCCTAACCCCCCAGGCCGTCCATGTGTTGGGCGGTTTTAAAGTTCAGGGCCGTCAGAGTGACAAAGCGCAGCAACTAGTTGATGATGCAAAGGCGCTGGAAGCAGCCGGGGCCCAGCTGTTGGTATTAGAGTGTGTGCCTGCCAGCCTGGGCAGCCAGATAGCGCAACAGCTGAGCATCCCGGTTATTGGCATTGGCGCCGGCAAGGATACCGATGGGCAGATTCTGGTGATGCACGATATGCTGGGGGTAAGTGCCAACTACATGCCTAAATTTTCAAAAAATTATCTGGCCGAAACCGGCAATCTTCGTAGCGCCGTGGCATTATATATTCAACAGGTCCAGGCCGGCGTCTTTCCCGGCCCCGAGCACAGCTTTGAGTAAACCTATGCAAACAGTTGAGTCAATTACCGCCTTACGCCAGCTGCGTAAACAGTGGCATCAGCAAGGAAAAACCGTCGGCTTTGTGCCTACCATGGGCAACCTGCATGCCGGTCACTTAAAGCTTATCTCGGCTGCGCGCCAAAGCTGCGATATTGTGGTTGCCTCTATTTTTGTGAACCCACTGCAATTTGGCCAAAACGAAGACCTGGACACCTATCCGCGCACCATTAAAGAAGATCAGGCGCAGCTAAGTGCCTGTGGCACCGATGTCTTATTTTTACCCTCAGTACCCGAGATGTACCCACGGGGCTGGATGAACAAACTTTTGTTCAGGTACCGGGTATTTCAGACATGATTTGTGGAAGCAGCCGCCCGGGGCATTTTCGAGGGGTGGCGACTGTGGTCAGCAAGCTGTTTAATATGGTGCAGCCCGACCGCGCCTTTTTTGGCCAGAAAGACTTTCAGCAGCTGCAGGTAATCCGGCTAATGGCCCAGGATCTCTCCATTGATATTGAGATTGAAGGGGTGCCCACCGAGCGGGCCGCAGATGGGCTGGCGTTAAGTTCGCGCAATGGCTATCTCACCGCGGCTGAGCGTCAGCTCGCGCCCCGGCTTTATCAGTGTATGTGTCAGCTGGCCACAGCTATTGAAATCGGGGCCGGGACGTTGCCTGAGCTTAGTCAGCAGCAGATAAACGCCTTAACCGAAGCCGGCTTTACCCCCGACTATATCGAAATTCGCCGGGCCGATACCCTGGAGCCTGCCACCGAAGATGACCGTGAGCTGGTGATACTGGCTGCGGCCTGGTTAGGAAAAGTTCGTCTTATCGACAATAAAACCGTGACGCGCTGATCCCCTACCAGGCTACCTCAGGTCGCCACCCTGGGTAGGGCCTGAGGTAGCCTGGTCTGTTGCTTAGACACTGGCGTGTTTCAGCATCGCCATGGCTCTTTTATCCAGCTCCTTCCATAAGCGCATCTTTTGCGCCAGCAACGCCTGCTCTTCGAGTATATTTGCCAGATCCTGTTCGGTGGTTAACGGGTTGGCCAGCACCACCCGAAAGACCGTGATGGCTTTGCCATCTAATTCAGCACATTCAAGACGGGTTCTTGAAACAAACGATTTACCCGCTTCACGCTGCGCTTTTTGCACCGCCACCACCAGCTGGTCCAGCTTTTGGTTCAGCTTGTCGCATTCTTGGGGACTCACTTTTTCCAGGGCTTGCTGCACACTGGCCGGACACACCCGATAGGTCAGCAGAGACAGTGTCGGTGACGTGGTAAGCATGAACTGTGGATGCGTATTGATCATGCGGGCAAAGGTTTGCGCTTTTTCGATATTCTGGTCGATGATCAACTCATAGCCGCGCCGTCCCAGGATATGCAAGGTGGAATAGACCATCATCGCCATGCCGTTGCGGGAGCCTTCCAGGGTGGTGGCGCCTAAATCTTTCGAGCCTTCGCGCAAGATATACTGGGCATGATGGCGCACGGCATTGGCATCTTCAGGATTTTTGAAAATCGCCATGCCCGCGCCCATGGGCACATACATTTGTTTGTGCGCATCCATGGTTACTGAGTCGGCACGGCTGATGCCTTTCAACTTGGAACGATTGGTGGAGGAAAACAACGTCGCCCCACCCCAGGCCGCGTCCACATGAAACCAGCAGCCCAGCTCTTTGGCCACATCGGCCAGCTCGTCAAGGGGATCCACGTGGCCGGTTTCGGTGGTGCCGCCAATGCCCACAATCGCCAGCACTTTATTGCCCTGCGCCTGGTATTCTAATCCTGCTTTTAACGCATCTTCAGGACGCAGTGTTTGCGCCGGGCATGGCAGCGTCAGCAATTGCTCACGGCCAAGGCCGAGGGCGTCCACGGCTTTAGACAGCGAATAGTGCCCCCGCTTTGAGCAGATTACGCCAAGGTTGTTAATATCATAATGACGGTAAGCCGCGGCCAGTCCCGCTTTCGCCACACCGTTGAATCCCGGACGGGGGCCAAGCAATTTGTTACGCGCTACCCACAAGGCAGTAATATTAGCCACCGTGCCGCCGGAACAAAATGCCCCTAACGCATGTCTGGCACTGTGCAGGTGCGCATCATAAAAGGCGTCGGATTCATCAAAGATAAGATTGTGCATCATGCCCAGCACCTGGCGCTCCAGGGGCGTAAAGGCTTTTGAGGTTTCGATTTTAACCAGGTTCTGGTTCAGCCCCACCAACAATTTTGCCAGGGGCAGATGAAAATACGGCAGCGCCGAGGTCATATGGCCGATAAAGGTTGGCGAATAGGTGTTAACCGAGTGTGCCACCAGCTTTTCCAGCAGCGACTCGGCATGGGCCGACACAAACTCAGGCGACTCGGGAACCCCGGCTTGCGAAAAATCTTTTTCGATTTCTTCTAATGAGGTTTTTTTGGTCACCACATGTTGCGACAAAAAGTCCATGATATTGTCAGACAAGTGCTGTTCTATTTGAGCTAATTTTGAGTCTTTATGTTCAGGCTTAGTAAAAACCCGATACAAGTGCTTAAGACTAACCTGAGCTTCACCCACTAAACACACCTCTAAACGCTTATTATCTCAGGAACCCCGGTGGGGTTCGCCGCCGGCCAGACTTACCGCAAGCCGGAACTGACATATCGAGATTGCCAACTACATCAGCAAAATGATGACAAAGGAGCGGAACTTTACCCCATAATACCGCGCAGATACAAGATGTGCGTCGAAACTGCGGTGTTTCTTGTGGCTGTGCTGCTTGCGGACTGCTTGCGGAACTGAAAATTTAAGGCCAAAATGCGGGCTTTGTTACATCTTACATTGGCTTTGTCCACAGCTCTGCTATATTGAGCATGTGATGAGAAGGAAATAAAGCATGCCGATACGAGAAATCACCGATCCTTTTCGGCTGGAAGATATTGTCCCCTATTTTCAGCCTATTGTCGATTTACGCACCGATCGGGTTTGGCGCTATGAATGTCTGGCCCGATTGGTGCCAGAACCTGAAAAAGTGTACCTGCCCAATGAATTTTTATATTTAGTTGAACGCCATAATTATGTTCAGCAGCTCACCGAAACCATGTTCGCGCAATGTTCGGCTTTTTTTGCTCATAAAAATTTGAGCTGGAATATCAATCTGGATATGGCTGATTTGCATAATCCGGCATTGATTGAGTTTTTCACGCAGCACCTTGCTTCTCAATGTGACCCGTCACGCATCTGTGTGGAGGTCAGTGCCCAGTCGGCAATACACGATCTGCCGCAGATGAGCGAATTTATTGACAACGTTATGCCATTAGGTATCAATGTGTTTGTGGATAATGTCGGGCGGGTGCCGGGCAATATCAAACGGCTGCTGGGCTTACCGCTTAAGGGCATCAAGCTTGATGGCGGTTTGCTGCGACATTATCATACTACGCCGGCCGTGCAGGAATACATCAGCTATGTTTGCGAGCAAGCCAATGACTGTGGGATCGCCGTCGTGGCAGAACAGGTTGAAGATTTGGAAATCCTGGAGATTGTGCACCATCTGCCTATCGATTACGCGCAGGGCTTTGTGTTTAGCAGCCCCAAGCCGACCCTGGCCGATTAGTTCTCTTCTTCTTCAGCCCGGCAAATCAGCTCCCAGCAGGTTTGTCCGCTGGCCAGGTATTTTCGCTCAAAGGGGGTAAACGCCTCCTTGGTCTGAACCTGCTGGATATCCCCCGTCACCTGATAGTGTCCCGCCGCCTGCGCAAACTCCAGCAGATACACCAGCCAATTGCTACGTACGGTGACATTCGGTGTCATCGCCATCAAATCCACAAATGCCGCGCTACCATGCCAGCGCTTTTGCACCTGGGAGGACTTGGGATACGGATTGGGATACAACAAATAGTGCTGCTGTACCTGCCAGTGGTGTTGCCGTATCAGTCGCCAAAAATCGATAACATCTGCTCTGAACACCGCATAATTTTTGGCCTCGCGCTGATAGTGGCTGTGTTTATCAAGCCTGGCCTGGGATTTGTCCAGGCCAATGACTTTAGCCTGGGGATTGGCTGCCCCCAGGCGCGCGGTGCTTTCACCCACCCCGCAACACGAGTCAATAATAATGTCGCCATTCCAGTCGCCCAGCCAGCCACATGCCTGCTCAAAAGCAGCACGGGTATGAGCACTTACCGGCCGCTGATTTTCAGCCTGCTGATAGCGCTTAACCAGGGAGTCCAGCTTTTCATGGACCTGGGTCTGACTGGTGGCAATACTGTTAGCCTGATTTGACGAGCCGCCCATTTAACTACGGATCCCACGGCCGGTTTTAAGCAGGTAATAGGCGACACTGAACAGTACCGCGTTAAAGCCCACCAGTAACACCAGCGACATCATCACGCCATCGGCAGAATGACCTAAAAAGCCATAACGGAAACCATCAATCATATACACAATGGGGTTGGCCATACTCACGGTTTGCCAGAATTCAGGCAGCTTTTCCAAATCGTAAAAGACCCCGCCCAAATAAGTCAGTGGAGTAAGTACAAAGGTAGGAATGATACTGATATCGTCAAAACTTTTGGCAAAAATAGCATTGATTAATCCCGCCAGCGAAAACAGAATGGCGGTTAGCAGTACCACCACCGCAATGGTGAAGATACTGAAAATCTGAGTATCCACAAACAACAACGACACCAGGGTGACAATAATCCCAATTAGCAGCGCGCGGGCCACGCCGCCGCCTACATAGCCGGCAATCACCACACTGGTAGGCACCGGCGCCACCATCAATTCTTCAATATTGCGCTGAAACTTGGCACTGAAAAAAGACGAGCACACATTGGAGTAGGAATTGGTGATCACGGACATCATAATCAGGCCAGGTACAATAAATTCCATATAAGGCACACCGGCCATGGTCCCAATGCGCTCGCCGATGATGGTGCCGAAGATGACAAAATACAGGCTCATGGTGATGGCCGGGGGTACCAGGGTCTGGACCCAGATGCGCAGAAAGCGGGTACATTCTTTGATCCAGATGGTGTTCAGCGCCACCCAGTTATTCTGTTTATGCATGAGGCGAATTCTCCTGCCGATTGCGTCCGGATTCTACCAGCCGGACAAATAACTCTTCTAAACGGTTGGCTTTGTTACGCATACTCAATACCTGCAAACCCTGCTCGGTCAGTTGACTGAATACCGGGTTCAGCCCTTCCTGTTTTTTCACATCCACTTCCAGGGTGTGCTCATCCACAATCCGGTATTCAAAGCCCTCCAGGGTTGGGGTCTGCGCTGACTCGGCCAGATCCAGAATAAAGGTTTCGGTGCTGAGTTTGGATAATAGCGAGCGCATGCTGGTATTCTCGACAATAACGCCTTTATCTATAATAGCGATATTGCGACACAAGGACTCTGCTTCTTCCAGGTAGTGGGTGGTCAGAATGATGGTGATGCCCTGCTCGTTGATGTCTTTCAAAAACGTCCACATGGAACGACGAATTTCAATATCAACGCCGGCGGTGGGTTCATCGAGAATCAGCAGCCTGGGTTCGTGCATCAGCGCGCGGGCAATCATCAGCCGGCGCTTCATGCCACCGGATAACTCACGGGCACGGGCATCGCGTTTTTCCCACAAATCCAACTGAGTCAGGTATTTTTTTGCACGTTCTTTGGCCGTGGTGCGCGTAACACCGTAGTAACCGGCCTGGTTCAATACAATTTGCAATACGGTTTCAAACTGATTGAAATTGAACTCCTGAGGCACCAGCCCGATGCAGGCTTTCGCCGACTCTTTTTGGGTTTCCAAATCATAATCAAAAACAGACACCTGCCCGGCGCTGGCATTCACCAGTGAACTGATAATACCAATAGTGGTGGACTTGCCTGCCCCGTTCGGGCCCAGTAAGGCAAAAAAATCGCCTTCATTAACCTGTAAATCAAGTCCTTTGAGGGCCTGAACGCCCCCTTTGTAGGTTTTTTGCAACCCGGAAATATCCAACGCTTTCATGCAATAGCCTGTATTTGAATGCGGCAGTGCAACCTTGTTGTTGCCGGTCTGAGCAACAATGACACTGCAAAATTGAGCGGTACGAATGATATACGCAAAAGTGTACAGTAAATATGTACGAAGTCCCGGATTTCAAGCTGTTTTACTGCTTTGATGCCAACGGTCTCCGCGCTGTTATACCGACAGTACGCCTACCTCCCGCCTGCCGTGGGGCGTCCGGATCCATACTTCTGAACCTGGGTGGCGACGGGCCAGCCTCATGGGCATCACCAGCCAGCGCCGCCGGCGCGGGCGTAAGTTGCAGGGCAACTTAATGGGCTGGCAACCAAGTAGGCAAATGACTGGGTCGTTCAATGAATATATTGCCGGGCCCGGGCGGTATAATACCCAGATGAGTGCCTGCGTGATGGCCGGGTGTCGTCAAAGTCAGCTCACCATTGTCAGCCTGCCGGGCCACAGTATTAGTGAGGTCCGGCTAAAGATTGACGCTACGAGTCACCCTTAGCGGTATTATCGTCAGCGGGCACATCATGTTTGGTCATCATCCGCTCGCGTCGGCGCGCCATCATATGGGCAAAACGACGCATGCTGACCGTGGTGTCTTTTTCATCCACGATATCTACCCCCAACAGATTTTCCAGTAAATCCTCAAGGGTCACAATACCTTCCAGACCACCGTACTCGTCCACGACCAGCAACATGTGCACCCGTTTGTGCAAAAACTGATTCAGAATGCCGGGCAGTGACATACTCGACAACACGGTGACCATCGCCAGACTCAGCTCTTTCAACGTGCGCTGCCCCTCACCTTTGGCCTGCGCCACCAATAAATCCGAGCGCATCACAAAGCCGGTGATACTTTCTGAATCATCGGCTTCATAAACCGGGATACGCGAATACTCGATTTTTTCGTGTCGATGAAAAAATTCTTCGACGGTGGTGTTTTCGCAAACCGAAAAAAGCGCTGTACGATGGGTCATGGCGTCTTTTACCTTGAGCTCATGCATACCCAGCAGGCTTTGCATTAACGCTGCTTCCTGTTGCGCTAGTTGCCCTTCCTGACCGGAGAGTTCGGTCATCGCATGGAGTTCGCTGCGACTGAGCCCCCGCAACGGACTTTCTTCTTTGAAACTGCGGGTCAGCATTTCGGACATTTTGACAAAGGGGTATAGCACCATCGTCAGGTACTTCAGAAAGTAGGCGGTGGCAGGTGCCAGCGCACGCCAGAATGTGGCGCCAAGGGTTTTGGGAATAATTTCCGAAAAGATCAGGATCAATAAGGTGAGTATGGCGGAGATAACCCCCAGATAGGCCTGACCGAAGACCACTCCGGCCTGGGCACCGGCACCGGCGGCCCCCATCGTATGGGCAATGGTATTTAACGTCAGGATTGCCGACAGCGGTTTATTAATATCTTCGGTTTGTTTACGTAACAACACTCCCGCCGGTCGTTGTTCTTTTTCAAGTACCGATATATAGGCCGATGATACGCTTAGTATTACCGCTTCAGCGATACTGCATAAAAATGAAAAGCCTAATGCGATAAACACATATACAAATAGTAAAAGCATGCACCCTTGGTCCGCAACCTAATGAATCAGTATCTATTATGAAGATGCCTGAGGGAGTTACAAGGGTAATTCGGTATTAGTCTGGCTTGGCAGGCGGATTCGTATCCCCTGCCCCGGAACAGGACAGAGGACACGCTGGTAAGTTCAGATAAGTTTGGCGCTAAGCCTGTGATTTTTTGAAGCGGGAAATCACCGACCAGGCTTCCAGCATAACCAGCACACTGACAATGAGTACCACCGCATCTAAAAAGACCAGCAGGTAGTTCTCGGCCAGGTAATATTCTTTCAGCTTAATGAGACCGGCGAAAAACGCCATTATCAGTACAAAGGTCATGGGGATAAGCGTGAACTTGGCCGGGCGCCCCATCTTGATCAGCATCACAGAAATAACCAAAAGCGTCAGACTGGCCAGAATCTGATTGGTGGAACCGAACAAGGGCCAGATAATCATCCCGCCACTACCTGAAGAGCCGCCGGCGCCAAATGCCAGTAGCAAACACGAGCCTACTGCAACCAGGGTGGCGACGACACCGTTCTTCAGCAGGCCCAGATTATAAATATCGCCCCATTCCTGAATAATATAGCGCTGCAAACGAACGCCAGAGTCCATCGTAGTACCGGCAAACAGTACTACCATAACCGCTAAGATGGTCGAGGCAAATTCCACTGGCAATCCCCAGCCGCTGGCAATCAGATTAGCCCCGCCGGTGATAAACGCGCCTACACTGCCAGCGCCCAGATGACTGTAAACCTCGTGCCATTCTTCAGGAGAGGCGGCCATCATCACGCCCGATACCGCCACAATGGTAATCAGTGCCAGTGTGCCCTCGCCCACCGCGCCCAGATACCCGACAAAGCGAACATCGGTTTCTTTATTTAGCTGCTTGGAACTGGTGCCCGAGGCCACAATGCCGTGGAACCCGGAAACCGCACCGCAGGCAATGGTGACAAATAACAGCGGAATCAGACTCGGGGTGTCCGCTACCGTTTGCGTATTAAAGGCTGGAGCGGTGATATCAGGCATCGCCACAAATACGGCGCCGTATAACAACAGCAGACCCACAATCAGCTGCATGCCATTAATGAAGTCACGAGGTTGCAACAACATCCACACCGGCAGCAAGGAAGCGATTGCCGCATAGACAAACAGAATGATGATCCAATTCGCCGTATCGGCCAGCCCGAACATGGTCTCGGGTAAGGTAATGGGGATGTAGCTGCCGGCATATACTGAGGCATACAACACCAGGATCCCCACCACACACATGGGAATCAGCGAAAAGTTGCGTTTTAACAACTGGCCGATGATCAGGGCCACCGCAATCGCCGTCCAGGCCGGGAATACCGCATTGGGCTGGGACACAAAGGAATTCGCGATGACCACCCCGAATACGGCATTGACCATCAACAGGACCAGGAAGATAACAATCATAAACAACGCGCGGGTACGTTTGCCGATAACCGACTCGGACAGCGCGCCCATGGATTTTCCTTTATGCCGACTGCTCGCCCATAAGGCCCCCATATCGTGGACACCGGCAAACAATATGGTGCCAAATACCACCCATAGCACAGCCGGAACCCAGCCCCAGTATACGGCAATGGCCGGGCCAACAATAGGTGCAGCGCCCGCCACCGAGGTGAAGTGGTGCCCCCACAACACTACTTTGTTGGTTGGTACAAAATCTTTACCATCATTGAGTTCATGGGCGGGGGTTAAGAATTTTTCGTCGAGCTTGAAAATGCGGGTGGCGATAAATTTCGAGTAGACAAACCACCCGAAGATCATGCCGATTAGCCCCAGCACTACAATTAGAATTGATTGCATAGTGTAATCCTGATCACGAAACACATCGTTATTATGATTTATAGTTGACGGGTAGCACGCAAACCCCTGACCTAATCGTCACGGTTCACCGTTGGCTACCAATTTTAGCGCTACCTTTCTGACCCTCGTATTATAAGCGTGCAAGGCGGTCAGCGTCGTCTTGGTTACGACTAAAGTCTACCGTAATACCCCACCTACATAAAACAAACTTCCTGTTTACCGGGTTAACATAGTGCTGTTTGCATGCATTGTGGACAACCAGGGTCAGGTAACGCCCATAAGAACAACTGATTCGACCAGTATTGAGGGAATACCGCGTACTAACGTTACGCAATTTGGGCGTGGGCGTGTGAAGGTTGCCGGGCAGCAAAGTGCTATTACCGGTTGCGCAGACTGAAGGGCAGCCGGATTAGAGAGGATCTGGTTTAAAGGCTAGCTGAATTGGTCCTACCGGTAAGTTAGCCCGAGCAGGCGCTGGATTCTTTTACAGGCAATAAAAAAGGCCGCTTGCGCGACCTTTTTCAGAGTACTTAGTACTGTTTCAGATTAGTCCATAATCTTAGAAACAACACCCGCACCTACAGTACGACCACCTTCACGGATTGCGAAGCGTAAACCTTCGTCCATCGCGATAGGAGCAATCAGTTCTACTACGAACTTCAGGTTGTCGCCTGGCATTACCATTTCTACGCCTTCTGGCAGCTCTACAGCACCAGTTACGTCAGTTGTACGGAAGTAGAACTGTGGACGGTAACCTTTAAAGAATGGCGTATGACGGCCACCTTCGTCTTTGCCAAGTACGTATACTTCAGCTTCAAACTTAGTGTGAGGAGTGATTGAACCTGGCTTAGCAAGAACCTGACCACGCTCAACTTCGTCACGCTTAGTACCACGCAGAAGAACACCAACGTTCTCACCAGCACGGCCTTCGTCAAGAAGCTTACGGAACATCTCAACGCCGGTACAAGTTGTCTTGGTAGTGTCTTTCATACCAACGATTTCAACTTCTTCACCAACTTTTACGATGCCTTGCTCAACACGACCGGTTACAACAGTACCACGGCCTGAGATTGAGAATACGTCTTCGATTGGCAGAATGAACGGCTTATCGATAGCACGCTCTGGGTCAGGGATGTAAGAATCCAGGGCTTCACCCAGCTCTACGATTTTCTTTTCCCACTCTTCTTCGCCTTCCAGCGCTTTCAGAGCAGAACCCTGAATTACTGGCAGGTCATCACCTGGGAATTCGTATTCGTTAAGCAGTTCACGAACTTCCATTTCTACCAGCTCAAGCAGCTCTTCGTCATCAACCATGTCGCATTTGTTCATAAACACGATGATGTGAGGAATACCAACCTGACGGCCTAGCAGGATGTGCTCGCGAGTCTGTGGCATAGGGCCATCAGTCGCCGCAACAACCAGAATCGCACCGTCCATCTGAGCAGCACCGGTAATCATGTTTTTAACATAATCGGCGTGTCCTGGGCAGTCTACGTGAGCGTAGTGACGAGCTGGAGTGTCATACTCTACGTGTGAGGTAGAGATGGTGATACCACGGGCTTTTTCTTCAGGCGCGTTATCGATCATATCGAATGCCTGAGCTGAACCACCGTGCGCTTTTGCAAGAACAGTAGTGATTGCCGCAGTTAAAGTCGTTTTACCGTGGTCAACGTGGCCGATTGTACCCACGTTGACGTGAGTTTTCGTACGTTCAAACTTTTCTTTTGCCATTTTCTATTTTCCTAAGTTAAAAGTCCGACCGACATGACCGGACCGAACCTTCATTTAGATTTAACTTCTAGCATTAATAATTGCCTGTGCAACGTTGCTAGGCGCTTCAGAATAATTGAAGAACTCCATTGAGTATGATGCGCGACCCTGTGTTTGCGAACGCAGGTCGGTGGCATACCCGAACATTTCAGAAAGTGGTACTTTTGCACGTACTATTTTGATACCCGCAACACCTTCATCCATTCCTTCAATCATGCCGCGACGACGGTTAAGGTCGCCTACAACATCACCCATCCATTCTTCTGGGGTTGTGACTTCAACTTTCATTGTGGGTTCAAGCAGCACCGGATTTGCTTCAGCGGCACCTTTTTTGAAACCCATAGAGCCGGCGATCTTAAACGCCATTTCAGAAGAGTCAACATCATGGTACGAACCGTCGAACAAAGTAACCTTTACATCTAGCACCGGATACCCTGCCACGACACCACTTTGAAGCTGCTCCTGAATGCCCTTGTCTACCGCTGGAATAAATTCCTTAGGAACCGCCCCGCCTACGATCTCATTAACGAATTCGTAGCCAGCACCTTCTTCCTGCGGCTCTATCCGAAGCCAGACATGACCAAACTGGCCACGACCACCTGACTGACGAACAAATTTGCCTTCCGTTTCCACCTTTTTGCGTATCGTTTCGCGGTAGGCAACCTGAGGATTACCCACATTGCATTCCACTTTAAACTCACGCTTCATGCGGTCGACAATGATATCCAGGTGAAGTTCACCCATACCAGAGATAATGGTCTGACCGGTTTCATCATCGGTTTTAACCCGGAAAGATGGGTCTTCAGCCGCCAGTTTATTAAGGGCAATGCCCATTTTTTCCTGATCGGCCTGAGATTTTGGCTCTACCGCAATTGAGATAACCGGGTCGGGAAATTCCATCCGTTCCAGGGTAATCACATGGTTAGGGTCGCAAAGCGTGTCACCGGTAGTGACATCTTTCAGGCCGATGGCAGCAGCAATATCCCCAGCCCGAACTTCTTTGAGTTCAGCCCGTTCTTTTGAATGCATTTGCACAATTCGACCAAAGCGTTCGCGCTTACCTTTAACCGGATTAAAGACAGTATCACCGGTGCGTACTACACCAGAATAACAGCGGAAAAAGGTTAACGTTCCAACAAACGGGTCAGTCGCAATCTTAAACGCCAGCGCTGAGAAGGGTTCATCATCATCAGCGCGACGTTTTTCTTCGGTTTCGTGCTTATCATCAAGCACACCAACAATTGGCTTCACTTCAGTTGGAGACGGTAAATACTCAATCACTGCATCTAGTACAGCCTGTACACCTTTATTCTTAAACGCACTACCGCAGGTAGCCAGAACAATTTCATTGTTCAGTGTACGAATACGCAACCCCTGACGAATTTCATCTTCGGTCAGCTCTTCGCCTTCCAGATATTTACTCATCAATTCATCAGACGCTTCGGCCGCAGCTTCCACCATCTCGGTACGATACTGCTGCGCTTTGGCTACATATTCTTCTGGAATGTCTTCATAGGTAAAGGTCATCCCTTTATCTGCAGCATTCCAGTCTATCGACTTCATTTTTAACAAGTCGATGACGCCGCGAAAATCATCTTCCGCGCCAATATTCAACTGAATCGGTATGCAGGTAGCGCCAAGGCGCTTTCTGATTTGACCTACGACCCGTTCAAAATCCGCACCGGCCCGGTCCATCTTATTGACGAACACCAGGCGCGGTACTTCATATTTATCAGCCTGTCGCCAGACTGTTTCTGATTGAGGTTCTACCCCGGATGACCCGCAAAATACCACTACGGCACCATCTAACACACGCAAAGACCGCTCTACTTCAATGGTAAAGTCTACGTGTCCGGGAGTGTCGATAATATTGACCCGGTGCTGTTCGTGTTGCTGGTTCATACCAGCCCAAAAACAGGTCGTAGCAGCAGAGGTTATGGTAATACCACGTTCCTGCTCCTGCTCCATCCAGTCCATTGTGGCAGCGCCATCATGGACTTCACCAATCTTGTGGGAAAGCCCTGTATAAAACAGAACACGCTCCGTAGTGGTGGTTTTACCCGCATCTACGTGCGCCACAATACCAATATTACGATATCGTTCAATTGGGGTCTTACGAGGCATACGTCTCTCTCAGTTGGTCGCTAAATAATTAGCGATATTACCAGCGATAGTGAGCGAACGCTTTGTTCGCTTCGGCCATACGGTGCACGTCTTCACGTTTCTTAACCGCAGAACCTTTGTTATCAGCTGCATCCAGCATTTCAGCTGCCAGGCGTTGTGACATAGACTTTTCGCCACGTTTACGTGATGCGTCTACCAACCAACGCATACCCAGGGCATTACGACGTACCGGACGAACTTCTACTGGAACCTGATAGGTAGAACCACCTACACGGCGAGATTTAACCTCTACAGTAGGACGAATGTTGTCCAGCGCATCTTCAAATACTTCCAGGTGTGCCTTGCCGGTTTTTTCAGCAACAATATCTAGCGCACCGTAAACGATTTTTTCAGCAATTGATTTCTTGCCGTCGAGCATTACGACATTCATGAACTTAGCAAGCAGCTGAGAACCAAATTTTGGTTCAGGTAGGATTTTACGTTGACCTACGACTCTTCTTCTTGGCATCTTCTATTCTCCGTGGAATTCAGGGTTAACCCAAAACTCGGTTTACTTCTAGTTTGGCCTTACTAACGGAGAACCGTTATGACTTAGGCTTCTTCGCACCGTACTTAGAACGGGCTTGGCGACGATCATTTACACCTGCGCAGTCTAAGGTACCGCGAACTGTGTGATAACGTACACCTGGCAGATCTTTAACACGACCGCCACGAATCAGAACAACACTGTGTTCTTGTAGGTTGTGGCCTTCACCACCGATATATGAAGAAACTTCAAAACCGTTGGTCAAACGCACACGACAAACTTTACGTAATGCAGAGTTTGGTTTCTTTGGCGTAGTGGTATATACGCGAGTACATACACCACGTCTTTGTGGGCACGCTTGCAGCGCAGCTACGTTGCTTTTCTCAACGGGCTTTTTACGCGGCTTACGTACTAACTGGTTAACTGTTGCCATTAACTAGCTCCTGATTAATAACTACGAAAACCCGAACCTTGTGTTCGGGTCCATCTGATTGCGATCTGTCTTTCTCATCGCCCAATCCTGTGCTCGTCAGAATTGCCTGGCTTTGAAACAAAAAAACCGCGCCCCATCATTTTGTTGTCATAAGACTAACCAAAAATCGGGTCGCGGAATTCTAATGATCAAAGCACGCACTGTCAAGGTGTACAAAGGATAACCACAAAGATTAATGCCTGTGCATATTCCCTTAACAGTACAACATGAGAAGGCAAACGCCTTCTCAGTGCTGATTTTTACTGGTCAGAAGATGAATCACCGCTAACTTCAGCATTCAACGCTTCAGTAAGAGCCTGTTCGGCTTCTTCTGCAGAAACCGACATTTCTTCCAGAACTTCCTGACGCTTTTGCATCCGGCGCTCATGATAAGCAAAGCCAGTACCGGCAGGGATCAATCGACCTACGATAACGTTCTCTTTCAGACCGCGTAGATCATCTTCTTTACCCTGTACCGCTGCTTCGGTAAGAACCCGTGTAGTCTCCTGGAACGAGGCCGCAGAGATAAACGATTCTGTCGACAGCGAGGCTTTGGTAATACCCAAAAGCTGTGTTTCGTACTGGGCAGGAATTTTACCCTGACGCTCAAGTTCACGGCTGGCAATCTTCACGTTTGCCACCTCAACCTGTTCCCCTTCTAAGAACTGGCTGTCGCCCGGGGTGGTGATCAGACACTTACGCAGCATCTGGCGGATAACCACCTCGATGTGCTTATCGTTAATCTTAACACCCTGTAAGCGGTAAACTTCCTGAACTTCGTTCACAATGTAGTTAGACACTGCGCTGATACCGCGTAAACGCAGGATATCATGTGGAGATTCAGGACCATCAGCAATAACTTCGCCGCGTTCAACCTGTTCACCTTCAAACACGTTAAGCTGACGCCATTTCGGAATCATCTCTTCGTATTGATCGCCGCCATCTTTTGGCGTGATGATCAGGCGACGCTTACCTTTGGTTTCTTTACCAAAGCTAACCATACCCGACACTTCTGCCAGAATCGCCGGCTCTTTAGGCTTACGTGCTTCAAACAGGTCAGCAACCCGTGGCAGACCACCGGTAATATCCCGGGTCTTCGAGCTTTCCTGTGGAATCCGTGCCAGTACGTCACCGGCCTGGGCCACTTTGCCTTCAGAGGCTTCAATGGTGGTAAAGCTAGGCAGACGAATTTCCTGCAGACCAATTTCATCACTTTCCAGAATCAGCTTAGGCTCTTTGGCATTAACCTTAGAAAGGTCTTTAACCACAACCCGGGTCAGACCCGTAAGTTCGTCCTGCTGCATTTCTGTGTTGGAGTCATCGATGTCAGAGAAACTGACTTTCGACGGACGTTCAACAATAATCGGGTGACTATGCGGGTCCCAGGTAGCAACGATGTCGCCAGCGTTTACTTGTGCACCTTCATCTACCGACAGCACCGCACCATAAGGTACCTTGTAGCGCTCTTTCTCACGACCGTGAGTATCGGTAATTGTCAGTTCGGTTGAACGTGACACGATAACCATCTTGTCTTCGGTATTACGCACACCTTTATTGTTCTGCAGTTTCAGAGAACCGGCGGTTTTCACCTGTACGCTGTTTTCTGCTGACGCCCGAGATGCCGCACCACCGATGTGGAACGTACGCATGGTTAACTGAGTACCGGGTTCACCGATGGACTGTGCGGCGATAACCCCTACAGACTCACCTTTGGCAACCATGTGACCGCGTGCCAGATCACGACCATAACAGTTGGCACATACACCAAAGTCGTTGTCACAGGTAATAACCGAGCGTACCTGAATCTGATCAATTGAATGTGCTTCAAGCAAATCAACTAATGCTTCATCTAGCAGCACATTACGCTCGATAAGTACTTCATCGGTACCTGGTTTAATGACATCTTCTGCCACAACCCGGCCCAGTACCCGTTCACGCAACGGCTCTACCACATCACCACCTTCAATCAGCGGCGACATTTTCACCCCTTCAAAGGTGCCACAGTCACTGTTGGTAATAACCAAATCCTGTGCCACATCAACCAGACGACGGGTCAGATAACCTGAGTTCGCGGTTTTCAGTGCCGTATCGGCCAGACCTTTACGTGCACCGTGGGTTGAGATGAAGTACTGCAGTACGTTCAGACCTTCACGGAAGTTAGCCGTGATTGGCGTTTCGATGATTGAACCATCTGGTTTCGCCATCAGACCACGCATACCCGCCAGCTGACGAATCTGAGCCGCACTACCCCGGGCGCCGGAGTCGGCCATCATATAAACAGAGTTAAATGATTGCTGCTCTTCTTCTTCGCCCTTGGCGTTAACCACGATGTCTGATTTCAGGTTATCCATCATGGCCTTGGCAACTTTCTCGTTGGCATTTGACCAGATATCGATAACTTTGTTGTAACGCTCACCGGCAGTAACCAGACCGTTTTGGAACTGTTCCTGGATTTCGATAACTTCGGCTTCGGCAGCGTCGATGATTTCTTTCTTCGCTTCCGGAATAACCATGTCATCGATACCCACTGACGCACCGGCAATCATTGCATAATGGAAACCGGTATACATGATTTGGTCAGCAGCAATTACGGTGTCTTTCAGACCCAGTGTACGGTAGCAGGTATTCAGCAAACGTGAGATTTGCTTTTTGCCCATCGCCTGGTTGATAACTTCAAACGGCAGACCTTTTGGCAGAATCAGTGAGAAAATAGCCCGACCTACTGTGGTTTCGGTCAGCGTCACTTTTTCGGTTTTAGTGCCATCTTCAGCAATATCATATTCAGAAATACGTACTTTTACCCGGGCGTGCAACTCAGCAGCATCGGTACGATACGCTTTTTCTGCTTCGTTCGGGCTGGTGAAGACCATGCCTTCGCCCTTGCCATTAACCTTGTCACGGGTTAAATAGTACAAACCTAATACCACGTCCTGTGAAGGTACGATGATTGGCTCACCATTGGCAGGCGACAGAATGTTGTTAGTCGACATCATCAGGGCACGAGCTTCAAGCTGCGCTTCAATGGTCAGTGGTACGTGTACCGCCATTTGGTCACCATCGAAGTCGGCGTTATAGGCCGCACAAACCAATGGATGCAACTGAATCGCTTTACCTTCAATCAGGGTTGGCTCAAAGGCCTGGATACCGAGTCTGTGTAGCGTTGGTGCACGGTTTAGCAGTACCGGGTGCTCACGGATAACTTCATCCAGTACATCCCATACTTCCGGCGCTTCACGCTCTACCAGCTTTTTAGCGGCTTTAATGGTGGTGGCCAAACCACGACCTTCTAATTTGCCATAGATAAACGGCTTGAACAGCTCAAGGGCCATTTTCTTGGGCAGACCACACTGATGCAGGCGCAAGGTAGGACCAACGGTGATAACCGAACGACCTGAATAGTCAACCCGCTTACCCAGCAGGTTCTGACGGAAACGACCTTGTTTACCTTTGATCATGTCGGCCAAAGATTTCAACGGACGCTTGTTCGAACCAGTGATGGCCCGACCACGACGGCCGTTATCCAGCAGCGCATCTACCGCTTCCTGTAGCATCCGCTTTTCGTTGCGTACGATGATATCCGGCGCAGCCAGATCCAACAGCCGCTTCAGACGGTTGTTACGGTTGATAACACGGCGATACAGGTCGTTCAAATCGGAGGTGGCAAAACGGCCGCCATCCAGTGGTACCAGCGGACGTAAGTCTGGCGGTAATACCGGCAGCACGGTCATGATCATCCACTCAGGCTTATTGCCCGATTGCTGGAACGACTCAAGCAGTTTCAGACGCTTGGTGATCTTCTTACGCTTAGTTTCAGAATTGATGCTAGGCAATTCTTCACGCATCGCCGCAACATCCGCGTCTACGTCCAGAACTTTGAGCAGGTCAAAGACCGCTTCGGCACCCATTTTGGCATCAAATTCGTCGCCATTTTCTTCCAGCGCGTCAAGATACTCTTCTTCGTTTAACAGCTGGCTGCGCTCAAGAGTGGTCAGACCAGGCTCTGTTACCACATAAGATTCGAAATACAGCACCCGCTCGATATCACGCAAGGTCATATCCAGCATCAAACCAATGCGTGATGGCAATGATTTTAAGAACCAGATGTGGGCAACCGGGCTAGCCAGTTCAATGTGACCCATACGTTCACGACGAACTTTGGTCAGGGTAACTTCCACGCCACATTTTTCGCAGATAACACCACGATGCTTCAGACGCTTGTACTTACCACACAAACATTCATAGTCTTTTACCGGACCAAAGATACGCGCACAGAACAAACCATCACGCTCTGGCTTAAAGGTACGATAGTTAATAGTTTCAGGCTTTTTAACCTCACCGAATGACCAGGAACGGATCATTTCAGGTGACGACAGGCCAATTCGAATATTATCGAATTCTTCTGTCTTGTTTTGTTGCTTTAGAAACTTTAATAAGTCTTTCACAATACTCTCCCAGCGGAGTCAGTCTCTATAACCCGGCCTGGCCGGCCGGGCTATCAAATCAAACTATGGCAAACGCCGTCTTACTTTTCTTCCAACTCGATGTTAATACCCAGCGAGCGAATTTCTTTAAGCAATACGTTGAAGGATTCAGGCATGCCTGGCTCCATTCTGTGATCGCCATCAACGATGTTTTTGTACATTTTCGTACGACCGTTAACGTCATCCGATTTCACTGTCAGCATTTCCTGAAGCGTATAAGCGGCGCCGTATGCTTCAAGAGCCCACACTTCCATCTCACCGAAGCGCTGACCACCAAACTGAGCTTTACCACCCAGAGGCTGCTGTGTAACCAGGCTGTAAGAGCCGGTAGAACGCGCATGCATCTTGTCATCAACCAAGTGGTTAAGTTTCAGCATGTACATGTAACCTACTGTTACCGGACGTTCAAACTCACGACCTGTACGACCATCGCTTAACGTGATTTGGCCACTTTCAGGGATATCGCCCAGTTTAAGCAGTGCCTTGATCTCTTCTTCACGAGCGCCGTCAAATACCGGCGTGGCAATAGGTAAACCTTTGCGCAGGTTCTCGGACAGACGAACCACTTCATGATCGGTGAAGTTATCAATATCTACGGTCTGATGGTTCTCGCCCAACGTGTAGACTTCTTTTAAGAAGTCGCGCAATTTGGCCAGCTCAGCCTGCTCTTTAAGCATGCGGTCAATCTTCACACCAATACTGTGTGCAGCCATGCCCATATGCGTTTCAAGAATCTGACCGATGTTCATCCGCGACGGTACACCCAGCGGGTTCAGTACGATATCAACCGGATTACCAAACTCATCGTATGGCATATCTTCTACCGGTACGATGGTTGAGATAACACCTTTGTTACCGTGACGGCCGGCCATTTTGTCACCAGGCTGGATATGACGTTTCACCGCCAGATACACCTTAACAATCTTCAGCACGCCCGGCGCCAGGTCATCGCCCTGAGTAATCTTACGACGCTTAACCTCAAACTTCTTATCGAAGTCTTGTCTGATTTCAGCGTACTGCTCAGCAATCTGGTCCAGCTCATTTTGAACATCTTCGTCTTTCAACGTGATATCAAACCACTTTTCCCGTGGGGTGCTGTCCAGTTTGCCTTCGTCAACGCCGGCTTTAACCAGGGCGTTACGAGCACGTGAGAAAGTACCATCGGCAAGGATATTGAATTCGTCCGACAGGTCTTTTTTAACCTGACGTAACTGCATATCTTCAATTTCCAGTGCACGCTTGTCTTTTTCTACCCCATCACGGGTAAAGACCTGTACATCAATAACGGTACCATGAACTGAGTTTGGTACACGCAAAGAGGTATCTTTCACGTCAGAGGCTTTCTCACCAAAAATGGCACGCAGAAGCTTTTCTTCCGGCGTTAGCTGGGTTTCGCCTTTAGGCGTCACTTTGCCAACCAGAATATCGCCGCCTTTTACTTCGGCACCGATATACACCACACCAGACTCATCCAGTTTGCCTAATGCTGACTCACCCACATTTGGAATATCAGAAGAAATTTCTTCTGGCCCCAGTTTGGTGTCACGCGCAATACAGCTCAATTCCTGAATGTGGATTGTGGTGAAACGATCTTCTTCGGCAACGCGTTCTGAAATAAGAATCGAGTCTTCGAAGTTGTAACCATTCCAGGGCATAAATGCGATACGCATATTCTGGCCCAGGGCCAGTTCGCCCAGATCCGTAGACGGACCATCAGCCAGGACATCGCCTGCTACAATCGGATCGCCAACATTACAAGTAGGCTTTTGATTGATACAGGTGTTCTGGTTAGAACGGGTATATTTGGTCAGGTTGTAGATATCGATACCAGCTTCACCAGCCAGCATTTCATCTTCTTCAACCTTAATAACGATACGGCTGGCGTCAACATAATCGACCACCCCACCACGCTTCGCAACCACGGTTACCCCGGAGTCAACAGCAATGGTACGTTCCATGCCAGTACCAACCAACGGCTTATCTGCACGCAATGTAGGTACAGCCTGACGTTGCATGTTGGCACCCATCAGGGCCCGGTTAGCATCATCGTGTTCCAGGAATGGGATAATGCTGGCCGCCACAGAGACGATTTGCTGGGGTGAAACATCCATGTAGCTGATTTCAGCTTTTGGCATCAGTACAGTTTCACCACGGTGACGTGATGGAATCAGGTCATCAACCACCGCGCCATTTTCGTCCAGCAGAATGTTCGCCTGAGCGATTACATACTGACCTTCTTCAATGGCAGACAGATAATCGATTTCATCGGTAACCACACCATTCACAATACGACGGAATGGGGTTTCCAGGAAACCAAAGTCATTGGTTCTGGCAAAGCTGGCCAATGAGTTGATCAGACCGATGTTCGGACCTTCCGGCGTTTCGATTGGACACAGACGACCGTAGTGAGTCGGGTGTACATCTCGAACCTCGAAGCCCGCACGTTCACGGGTCAGACCGCCCGGACCAAGCGCCGAAATACGACGTTTGTGAGTAACTTCTGACAACGGGTTGTTTTGGTCCATGAATTGAGACAGTTGCGAAGAACCAAAGAATTCTTTTACGGCAGCTGAAATCGGCTTGGCGTTAATAAGGTCTTGCGGCATGATGTTATCAAGATCGCCCAGACTCAGACGTTCTTTAACCGCACGCTCAACCCGAACCAGACCTACACGGAACTGGTTTTCGGCCATCTCGCCAACAGAACGGATACGACGGTTACCGAGGTGATCGATATCATCAACTTCATCTTTACCATCACGGATAAGAATCAAACGCTTCATTACCGCTACGATATCGTCTTTGTCCAGGGTACCTGAGCCAATCAGTTCTTCACGGCCTAAACGGCGGTTGAACTTCATGCGACCTACTGATGACAAGTCATAACGCTCTTCAGAGAAGAACAGATTGTCAAACAGGGTTTCGGCTGCATCTTTTGTCGGTGGCTCACCAGGACGCATCATCCGGTAGATTTCTACCAGGGCTTCCAAACGGTTAGTCGAACCATCGATACGTAAGGTATCAGAGATATAAGAACCGTGATCAAGGTCATTGATGTACAGGGTTTCAAATTCTTTGATGCCTGCCTGACTCAGCTCAGCCAGTGACTCCAGCGTCAGTTCATCGTTAGCATTAACAATAACTTCACCGGTGTCTTCATTCACATAAGTGCGCGCATAAACACGGCCAACCATGTATTCTGCGGGAACGGCCAACTCATTGATGCCGGCTTTATCCAACGCCCGGGTGTGACGTGCAGAAATACGACGACCGGTTTCGACCAGTACGTTGCCTTCGCCATCCAGGATGTCAAATTGAGCGGTTTCACCACGCAGGCGATCCGGCACAACTTCCATCATCAGCTTATCTTTTTCGATACGCACCTGGACTTTGTCGAAGAACATTTCAAGAATTTCTTCTGTCGACATTTCCAACGCACGCAAAATGATAGTAGCCGGGAGTTTACGACGACGGTCAATACGTACAAACAGGTTATCTTTCGGGTCAAACTCAAAGTCTAACCACGAGCCACGGTATGGAATAACACGAGCGTTATACAATACCTTACCTGATGAGTGAGTCTTTCCTTTATCGTGGTCAAAGAATACACCGGGTGAACGGTGTAACTGAGAAACGATAACCCGTTCAGTACCATTGATTACGAAGGTTCCGTTTTCAGTCATCAACGGAATTTCGCCCATGTACACTTCTTGTTCTTTAATATCTTTTACAGTACCTGGAGCGGCTTCTTTATCAAACAATACTAAACGAAGTTTTACTCTTAACGGAGCAGAAAAAGTGACACCGCGAATCTGACATTCTTTTACATCAAATACGGGTTCGCCCAGGCGATAGCTTACGAACTGAAGTTCGGAATTACCTGAGTAACTTTTAATTGGAAATACGGAACGAAATGCGGCTTCTAAGCCATGTTGTGCGTTAGGATCCGTCTCAATAAATTTTTTGAAAGAATCTAGCTGAATTGAAAGAAGGTATGGAATTTCCAATACCTGTGGGCGTTTGCCAAAATCCTTACGGATACGTTTCTTTTCGCTATAAGAGTAAACCATGGGTTCCTCAGCCTGCTGATTTTTGACCCAACCTGCCGTCTGAGTAACTCAGACAACAAACTTCCAAAACCCTTTTTCCGGGTAATCTCACCAGCATACAACAAAATTTAACCAATTATTAGTTAACTTGTTGGTTTTGTGCTTCTTATGTGGTGAACCGGGTGCGCCTTACAAGTGACAATAAAGGGTTAAAAAATTGTCTACTCTACAGCGCAAAAAGGCTGGTGGTTATAAAACCACCAGCCTGGCCGTTTAAGGCAGGTAATCTGACTTAAGGCAGATTACTTAACTTCAACTTCTGCGCCAGCTTCTTCAAGCTCTTTCTTCAGTGCTTCAGCTTCGTCTTTGCTTACGCCTTCTTTGATAGCTTTAGGAGCAGATTCAACTACTTCTTTCGCTTCTTTCAGGCCAAGACCAGTTGCGCCACGTACTGCTTTGATAACAGCAACTTTGTTCGCGCCGAATGAAGTCATTACAACGTCAAACTCAGTCTGTTCTTCAGCAGCAGCAGCTTCGCCGCCAGCAGCTGGAGCAGCTGCAACAGCAGCAGTCGCTTCAACACCGAACTTTTCTTCGGCAGCTTCGATTAGCTCAACCAGTTCCATAACTGGCATTTCAGCAATCGCGTTCAAGATATCTTCTTTGGTTAGAGCCATTTCTCTAAACTCCTGGGTTTATAATGTTAAAAAAATCAATATGCCAAAAACGAAACTTATTTTTCGTCTTTGATCGCCGCCAATACGCGCACAAATTTGGTAGGTACTTCGTTGATAGTTTGAACGAATTTGCCAACCGGTGCTTTGAAGGTTGCAAGAAGTTTTGCAAGCGCTTCGTCGCGGGTAGGTAGTGACGCTACTGCATCCAGTTTTTCTGGACCCAACAGACCACTGCCAATAGAAAGTGCAGTAACTTTCAACTTATCGTTAGTTTTCCCAAAGTCTTTGAACAGACGGGCCGCACCACCAGGTGCTTCCATTGAGAAACCATAGATAAGAGGACCAGTTAACGCACTGTCCATGTCAGAAAATTTGCTATCTGCTAATGCGCGTTTTGCCAGAGTATTACGTACTACTTTTACATAGACGCCTTGCTCACGGGCTTTAACACGCAGTTCGGTCAGATCGCCAACTTCTATCCCACGGTATTCAGCGACGGCAACGGATAGAGCTTGAGATGCAACTTCGGATACCTCTGCTACAATCTCTTTTTTTGCTGCTAAACCTAGTGCCACTGAGTTCACCTCTTTGTATCTGACGTACTAATCATTTTGATTAGCTGCGTCAGGGTTCACAGATTGATATTGACAGCTAATGCTGAAAATACCGCTCTACGGTGTTTGTTCCCCAGAGAGTCTGAGCCAAACCACCGTCTGCGCAGGTTGATGTATTAAGCTATGCATTGAATGCGAAAGGTCTCTTACTTCTTTCGCTGCACCGCACCTGCGGTCTAGGACGGGAGCTGTAATAGGTACAGCTCCAACCCAAAACCTTAAGAGAATCAGTCTATGACATCATAGGCTGATGGAAGCCATTACTGACCTACGCTAGCCTTGTCGACAGCGACACCGGCACCCATTGTGGTGCTCAGGCTAACTTTCTGGATGTAAGCGCCTTTAGCAGAAGAAGGCTTCGCTTTCTTCAGGGCATCCAGTAATGCTTCTAAGTTTTCTTGAATCTGTGCTGCTTCGAACGCAATCTTACCAATGCTGGCATGAATGATACCGTTCTTGTCATTGCGGTAGCGAACCTGACCAGCTTTTGCATTTTTAACTGCAGTGGCAACATCTGGGGTTACCGTACCGGTCTTAGGGTTAGGCATCAGGCCGCGTGGGCCTAAGATTTGACCCAGCTGACCAACCACACGCATCGCGTCCGGGCTGGCAACAACTACGTCAAAATTCATTTCGCCTTTTTTGACCTGCTCGGCCAAATCGTCCATACCAACAATGTCAGCACCCGCTTCTTTAGCGGCATCAGCGTTTGCACCCTGAGTGAACACAGCAACACGAACATCTTTACCGGTACCGTTTGGCAGTACTGTAGCACCACGTACGTTTTGGTCAGATTTCTTCGCATCAATACCCAGGTTTACCGCAACATCGATGCTTTCTGGGAAGTTTGCAGTGGCCAGCTCTTTAAGCAGGGCAACGGCTTCGGAAATATCGTATTCTTTTGTCGCGTCAACTTTGTCGCGAATCAAACGAGCGCGTTTTGTTAATTTAGCCATCTGATTAGTCCTCTACGTTCAAGCCCATTGCACGAGCAGAACCCGCGATAGTACGAACAGCTGCATCTAGGTCAGCTGCGGTTAGGTCCGGCTCTTTTGTCTTGGCAATTTCTTCCAACTGAGCGCGGTTAACTGTACCCACTTTTTCAGTGTTAGGACGGCCTGAACCTTTCTTGATTCCAGCTGCTTTTCTTAGCAGGAATGAAGCAGGAGGCGTTTTCGTTACGAAAGTGAACGAGCGGTCTTCGTATACCGTAATCTCTACTGGTACCGGAGCGCCTTTTTCCAGACTTTCTGTTTTGGCGTTAAACGCTTTACAGAATTCCATGATGTTTACACCATGCTGACCTAATGCAGGGCCAACTGGTGGACTTGGGTTTGCAGCGCCTGCTGCAACCTGTAGCTTAATTAAGCCTGTTACTTTCTTAGCCATTTTAATGCTCTCGTTTGTGGGTCAATCGCCTGGCAAATATCGAGAATATTTGCTTTTTCGGCTCCCCGTTTCCGTTTAAAAGGGCGCGCATTATATAAGGTGATTAAAACCTATGCAAGCCCTGTTGGCACATAATTTGTACTTCTTTGTGTAAGACTTTGCCACTTATTGCTACCAAACCTCACGCTTTGGCACGGCGCTTTTTCAAGTCCTTGTTAAATCGGAATTTAACCTATGCAACTTCAAAAGCAAATGGTTTACCAGCAACAGGTAGCCGGGTTATGAAGGCGAAAAAAAGTGGGAGATTGAAGGCGTCGGGTTTCTTTTGCCATTAGTTACACCCCTTCGCCTTTGTTCGCGTTTGTCGCCTTTGTTCGCGTTTGCCTTTATTAGCGCTTGCCTTCCTCGCCTCTGCCCTGCTTAGGCCCACTTTTATTACGCCGCCCTTGCCTATTCTCACCCTATTCCTCATCGTCTCACCCGCCGTCTTTGTGGATGGGCGATGCGGGCATGAGCGCTTCACGCCGCAACACGCGGAAAGTTTGCACACCTTGTTAGCGGTGTGGGTGTGGTTCTTGCCACCATCACTTAGGAGTGTGGTTTTGTCGCAGCCGGCGAATTGGTATCGCCCTGGGATAGGCGTAAATTTGGGCCAGACCAACGTGGATAGCCATAGTCGGGTCTGGTCTGCGCTGGTTAGGTTATGAGGGCCTTTGTCCGGGCGCTTGTCTGGGTACCATCTTACTCGCTCTGTCCGAAGGGGTGGGCTGCCGGGTCTGGCTCTGTGCTTATCAGACGCTGTGCTGGTGAGGCTCTGATGGTTTCGCGGGGCCGGGGCCGTTATATGCACCGAAGTTTTTGTACTATTCTATCTCGCCGGTGTAGTTCCGGTTTAGCTAAGCAGTGGTTAAGGCATATACCCGATAGCGCTTGCTGGTATTTCACTGCAGTTTTCTATTCGTTTGCTGGCTTTCATATATACCCGGGTGCCAGGTTCGGCAATTAATTCGTACGTCAGGCACTAACCAATATCAGGTGAACCATTAAGATACCTTTACTATAGAAATGATAATAAGTATCATTTTCAAACCATAAAATACGGAATGCATCATGAGTTCATACACATCTTATAAATCATTGTGCGCGGCAATCGCACTTGGTCTTTCGGTATCTACCCTGTCATTCAACGTTCAGGCAAATGGTGAGATTACTGACCAGGTTAACCATCTTAAAGATCACCTGGGTGAATACAGTGAAGAAGTCACCTGGCTGAATGATAAATACGCTGGTCTGGTTACCCGCTATGAAGCCAAAGGTGCAAAGGCGGTTGATACGCAAAAGCTCATCGATTACTGGGAAGAAGTTAACTTTCACTCTGCCATCGAAACCCAGTACATCCCGCTCTATGCCACTATCTGGCAAAATATCTATGGTATCAAAACCAGCATTGAAAATGGCGACGATGCGCAACAGGTTCGTCAACATCAGCAGGCTCTTAGCCAGACCTTCTGGCAGGCACTGGGCGCGGTAAAATTGGCTGCTCATTACCAGGACAAAGGGGTTATCGACAAGGTAAAAACTTCCGATAAAGCCCCTGTCACCGGCCCGGAAGTGGTGGCGGACATCGAAAAGCGTCTCGATAAAGTTGTGGCCAAATACGCTGAGCAGTTGACAGAAGTTGCCACCACTATGATTCACGATACCTACCTGGAACGCTTTGAAGGCATTGAAGGTGCCCTAATCGAACAGGATGCTGAGCTGGTTGAAGTGTTGGAAAAAGATTTTAACGTTACCCTTCCACAGGCCATCGAGAATGGTAAGAGTGTGGACCAGGTTCGCGGTATTGTAGAAGACATGAAGCAAAAGCTAGCTAAAGCACGAACCCTGCTGGAAAAAGCTGAGCAAGACCGCAAAGACGTGTTTTAAGGATCAGGATATGCAACGTAGAACCTTTCTTCAATCTGTTGCCGCGGCCGGCGCCTTGGCGGCGATGCCAATGGGTATTCGCTCAAGTCTTGCTGCCCAGGCTGGGGCAGTATCGGTCAAAGATCTGCCTGCGCTGGAAGGAGACCTGACGCTCTATCTGGGTCGGGGTGAAGGAGGATTGTATGAAAAAGTTCTCGAGGCTATCCGCCAACGAAACCCGAAACTGAATTTGAAAATCAGGCGTGGTGCTACCGCCGCCCTGGCCAATACTATTGTGGCCGAATCACAGGCCGGGGTTCGCCGCGCAGACTTATTCTGGGCGGTAGATACCGGCTCTATCGGTATGATCACCGATGCGGGTCTGGCGCAGCCACTGCCAGATGATTTCAGTGAGCAGCTCAAACCCGGGTTCAGCTACCCACGTTGGTCGCCGGTTACCGGCCGGATTCGAACCTTGCCATACAATACACAGCGCCTGACAGCAGATCAGGTACCTGACGATATTATGGCATTAGCAGACAGTGACTTGTCTATTGGCTGGGCTCCTGCTTATGCTTCGTTCCAGTCATTCTTAACCGCCATGCGTATTCTTGAAGGCGACAAAGCCACCTTGTCCTGGCTAAAAGGCGTAAGCAGACATGCCAAAAGCTATGCCGGGGAATTAGGTGTGGTAATGGCGGTGGAACGCGGTGAAGTCGATGTGGGTTTTGCTAACCATTATTACACCTTACGCCTGAAAGCCGGCAAACCTGATGCTAATGTTGATTTGGCGTATACCAAGTCCGATGCAGGCTGTCTGGTGAACGCGTCCGGGATTCTGGCGTTGAGCGAAGGCGACCTGCCAGTGAACTTTATGCGTTATCTGTTATCCGCCGAAGTTCAGGCGTACCTTTCTTCCGAAGCGTATGAAATTCCTTTGGTTAATGGCGTAAAAGCGCCTAAAGGCTTACCTGAGCTTGCCTCACTGACGCCGCCTGATCTGGACCTGAGAAAACTAGCTGACCTACGCCCGACACTTAATCTGATGCGAGAAGCAGGCGTTTTGTGAGACCAATCCCAAAATCTTATCCCTTTGCGTTTCTGATAGCATTTCTGGCGGTTTTGCCGCTATCTGTGCTTTTCACACTGGCCCAGGACACCTCCGCGTTATTCGATACCCATAACCTCAGGGTGCTGGGCAATACGATGGCCCTGGTGGCGTTGACGATTGTGGGGGCGGTGTTACTCGGCGTGCCTCTAGCGCTGCTTACCACCTATGTCAAAATGCCCTTTCAGCGATTCTGGCTGGTCTTTTTGGCCGCCCCCCTGGCCATGCCCTCCTATATCGGGGCGTTTACCTTATATTTTGCCATGGGGCCCGGTGGCGAAATTGAAAGCCTGCTCGGCATCCCTACCCCCGCCATCGGCGGTTTGTGGGGAACGGCCGTGGTGATGTCGCTGTACACCTATCCATTTGTAATGCTAACCACCCGTGCTTCCCTGCTAAGCCTGGACGGCAGCCTGGTGAATGCCGCCCGCACCCTGGGGATGTCATTACCTGCCGCCTTACTGAAAGTGGTCATGCCCCGGATACTCCGGGCCATTGGCGCGGGCGCTTTGCTGGCAGCCCTGTATGCTCTGTCAGATTTTGGTACCCCGGCCATTTTGCGCCTGGACACCTTCACCCGGGTTATTTTTGTCGAGTACAATGCGTTTGGTCTGAGTCAGGCCGCCATGCTTTCTATTCAGTTGCTGGTCATTGTGGGCTTCGTCCTGTTTATCGAGTCTACCCTTAAAGGCAGTACAGAGCGTCCCGGCAGACAGTTGTGGCTCTGGCCTAAACCCTGGCAGCGTAACCTGATGCTGCTCGCCAGCCTGCCCATTGTGTTAATGGCAATTGTGTTACCCCTGGCGATTTTCACTCTCTGGCTGATACGCGAAGGCGCCGGAGATTTTGATATCAGTTATGCCTTAAATTCGGCCTATGCCTCGCTGCTGGCCGCCCTGGCTGCGGTTATCCTGGCCGTACCGGTAGCCCACGCGGCCATTAGTGGCCGTACCGGTCGACTGATGGAACGAATCACCTATTTTGGATTTGGTGTGCCTGGCATCGTGATGGGCACGGCGCTGGTCTATGTGGGCCTGAAACTGCCGTTTTTGTACCAAACCCTGGCGCTGCTGGTGATCGCCTATGTGTTACGCTTTTTACCGCTGGCGGTAGGATCAGTGCGAACCACCGCAGAGCGTCTGGACCCTTCCCTGGTAAAAGCAGCCCGGTTGCTTGGGGCCTCACCTAAAGAAGCCTTTCGTCGCATTACGCTACCATTGACTTACCGGGGCATGGTCGCAGGGGCGGCGCTGGTCTTTTTGGAAGTCATGCGCGAACTGCCCGCCACCCTGATGCTCGGGCCCACCGGGTTTGAAACCCTGGCCACCTATATGTGGCGGGTGTATGAAGCGGGTTACTTTGGCATGGCCGCTATTCCGGGACTCTTGCTGGTCTTTTTATCGGGTATCGGGTTAACTATTATGCTCACCGGCGAAGGTGGCAATAAATTCAAACTCAACGAGGAGTAGCCTGGTCGTATGCTCACAGTCTCTGATCTATCCGTTAAATACGGAGAAACCCCGGTCGTCAATCATCTTGACCTTACCCTGGACAGCGATGAAATTTTGATGCTGGTAGGCCCCACAGGCTGTGGCAAAACCACTATTTTGCATGCGCTGGCTGGTTTGATTCCTATAGCTACCGGGGTCATTTCTCTGGGTAAATGGCAGGCTACCCCGAAAAAACTTATTCCCCCGGAAAAGCGCAATGTCGGTATGGTGTTTCAGGATTTTGCCTTGTTTCCCCATCTGACGGTGGAACAAAATGTCTGCTTTAAGCTGAAAAACACCACGCTGGGCGATCACTGGCTGCAACTGCTGGGGCTGGATAAATTCAGAAATGCCCGGCCTGAGCGGTTATCGGGAGGCCAGAAGCAGCGGGTAGCACTGGCCCGAACCCTGGCCCATGAGCCGGACTTCGTACTGCTGGACGAGCCTTTATCTAATCTGGATGCGGCGCTTAAGGACAGTCTTCGGTGGGAGATTCGCGAAGCCTTGAAAGCGGCCAATGTGCCCGCTATCTGGGTGACCCATGATCAGGATGAAGCCCTGTCCATCGGCGACCGTGTGGGGGTGTTAAATAAGGGGGTACTGGCACAGCTTGATACCCCGGAAAATTGCTTCTCGAAGCCCGCTAGCCGCTTTGTGGCGAATTTTCTGGGCGATGCCAGCTTTGTTCCGGGCCGCTTCGACCAGCAACTGGTTAGAACCTGTATCGGCGCCGCCCCGGGCATCCCCATCGATACCGACAGCGGTGAGGTAGACTTGCTGCTACGCCCCGATGACATCAATATTCGTCACCAGGATCATGCCGGCAATGGCTGTGTGGAGTGGGTGCGTTTTGAAGGGGGCTCGCGGTTATGTGCAGTATCTCTGGATGAGCATGAAAACACCCAGGTCAAGGTGCGGGTATCCCATGAACACTTGTTCCGGCCCGGCGACCGGGTGCAACTGGCGGTTGACTCCACCCATGCCCTGGCCGCTTTCGCACGCTAATCACCAGGCAAAAAAAACGCTGCCATTTGGCAGCGTTTTGGTAATACATTTGCAAGCCTGGTACTTAGCCTTTTTCGACCTGACCAAACTCAAGATCAACCGGGGTTGAGCGACCAAAGATAAGTACCGATACTTTTACACGGCTCTTTTCATAATCAACTTCTTCAACCACACCGTTAAAGTCAGCAAATGGGCCATCGGTAACCCGAACCACTTCACCTGGCTCAAACAATGTTTTCGGCTTAGGCTTATCAACAGATTCTTCAAGACGATTTAAGATTGCATCTGCTTCACGCTGTGAAATAGGCATAGGACGGTCAGAAGAGCCGCCGATAAAACCAAGGACCCGTGGGACACTTTTCACCAGGTGCCATGAATCTTCATTCATTTCCATCTCAACCAGCACATAACCAGGGTAAAATTTACGCTCTGATTTACGTTTCTGGCCTGCACGCATTTCTACAACCTCTTCGGTAGGTACTAACACCTGGCCAAAGTATTGTTCCATCTCATGCATTTTGATGTATTCAAGCAGGGTCTTTTTCACCCGAGATTCGTACTGAGAATAAGCTTGTACTACGTACCATCTTTTCTTTGCTTCTTCAGACATACGTTACGCTCCAATTCCAGTAATAAATCCGACCACGCGCACGATAATGCCATCCAGACCCCACAGGATCAGTGCCATTACCAGGGTGGCTACCATAACAATCAAGGTAGTTTGATTGGTTTCTTGCCGGGTCGGCCAAACGACTTTACGAACTTCCATCCGCGACTCTTTGGCAAACGTGATAAAGGCACTGCCTTTGTCTGTGGTAGCGGCAATAAAGCCAGCCACAACCACAATAACCACGGCGGCGATCGCACGATAAAGTACGGACAGTTCACCATACATGTAATTGGCGGTAATCACGCCCGCCAGTAAGGCAAACACGACCACCCATTTAAACATGTCCAGAGGGTTGGACGAATTTTCCGTTTTTTCGCTCATGATACGATCCTAGCAATACTGCGTTGTTTCTCTGTGGACACTCCACAGAACAATCAATCTGGCAGGGGTGGAGGGACTCGAACCCCCAACCATCGGTTTTGGAGACCGCTGTTCTACCAATTCGAACTACACCCCTTTAGTACCGACTAATACGGCATTTAACTCACATTATCCTTGGGAATTTTGCGTCTTATCTTATTGAAAGTGCGGATTCGCAAGGAGGGATGCGCATTATACTGAACATCCTCGCAGATACAAGGGCTTTATCGGTTTCACCTACCCTGCAACAGGCGCTTGTCTATGGCCCGGGCCTCTGTTAAAAGCTTTCTAATACACTGCGCTTTTTTTCATACCGCAATTTTGATTTTTCATCCCATGCCAGTTCTTGGGCTTGCAGTAGCGCTTGTTCAGCCAACAGACGCTTTCCCTGTAAAAAATAGCTACTGGCCAGGCCCAGATAGATATCATCCAGATAAGGCGCCCGTCGCAACGCTTTTTTAAACAAAATTTCTGCCCTGCGGGGCTGTTTTGCGACGAGTCGTTCATGACCCAGGGCGATCCAGGCATAGGGATTGTGGTCCTCGTTATCCAGTATCAGCTTTTCTATCTCATCGGCTTGCGCATACTTCCCGACCATTTTCAGGCGCTTTTCGTAGTTGCTTAACAAGGTAATATTATTTACCCCCGCCTCGACACTGCGCTGATACAAGTTGTCGGCCTCCTCCCCTCTGCCTAAGCGTCGTAAAGTCAGCGCCATGGCGGTAACATTTTCAGGATCAGTTGGGGCCAGTGTTAAGGCTTTATGAGCCAGCCAAAAGGCTTCAGGGTATCGGTTTTCGATCAATGCCTGGGCTACATGGTTACGATAAAACATGGCTGTGACCTCATCCGCCGTGACATACCCGCCGGTGACATTATCGAACTGTGAAAAGTAATCAATAATAACCCCGCCACGGGCTATTCTAAGGGTATTCTCGCTGGCCGACGCCTCCTTAACATCGGGCTTTAAAATCTTGGTCCTTACGTGCGAAGAAATAAGCATCAGATCGCCGTACTTTTTATACAGCGGAGGGCTATTGACGCGTTGAAATTTAATTTCAAGACCGGCCAGGCGGGCGTAAGCCGCGGTAAGAATTGCCAGACTCAAACAGTTTCCTTCTCCCTCACGAGCCGCTTCTTGCGCTGTATGGGTGCTACCATTAAAAGAAAAACCGTATAAGGTATTTTCCAGATAAGCAGCAAGCCGCTTGTGAGGAGGTAAATGTTGCTGGGCCGGCGCCTCGAACCACCTCATAAACGTTTCACGCTGGGTTTCAGACAAGACGTACACGTCATGTTCGTTCAGCACCGGTACCACCGGAACACCATGGGTCGAATAATATGGTTGCCAGGTTAGTGGTTCCGGGGCTTTTTCGGGCGACGTCACCGGGGCTGCACAGGCGCTTACCCCGAGTAATACCATTATGAAAATAAAAATAGATTGTTCTGGCCGCATGGCATACTTCCTTGTAAGTGTTGTACCTATATTAATACACGGTTATTCCACCCCGATAAAGCCGCCCGTCTGATGGGCCCACAATTTTGCATATATACCTTTTTTGGCCACCAGTTCGCTGTGAGTGCCCGACTCTACCACCTGACCATTATCCAGCACCAGTAACCGGTCCATCTGGGCAATGGTAGAGAGTCGGTGCGCAATGGCCAGTACAGTTTTGTTTTGCATCACCGAATTCAGACATTCCTGGATAGCCGCTTCCACTTCAGAGTCCAGCGCCGAGGTCGCTTCGTCCAGAATCAGAATAGGCGCATCTTTTAATAACACCCGGGCAATAGCAATACGCTGGCGCTGGCCGCCAGAGAGCTTTACGCCGCGCTCGCCCACATGGGCATCATAGCCGGTGCGGCCGGCACTGTCAGTCAGGCTCAGAATAAACTCATGCGCTTCAGCCTGTTTGGCCGCCGCAATTACCTGCTCATCGGTGGCATCGGTACGGCCATATAAAATGTTGTCGCGCACCGAACGATGCATCAGGGAGGTATCCTGTGTCACCATACTGATCAGCGAGCGCAAACTTTCCTGGGGCACTTCATCAATGGCTTCACCGTCAATCCGGATGGCACCGGACTGGGTATCGTAGAACCGCATAAGCAGATTCACCAGCGTCGATTTACCGGCCCCGGAGCGTCCCACCAGCCCCACTTTTTCGCCCGCCTGAATATGAATATTTAAATCATTAAAGACATCGATGGGCGTGTTGTTGGCGCCCATATAGCCAAAATGTACCCCATCGAACTCAATCTTGCCGCCATTAACCTGCAAATTCCGGGCATTGGGTTTATCCGTCACCGCTACCGGCTGGGCCAGCGTATTGATACCATCTTGCACCGTCCCCAGGTTTTCAAACAAGCCCGAGACTTCCCACATAATCCAGTGGGACATCCCGTTTAAACGCAGGCACAGGCTTACTGCGATGGCGATATCGCCGGGCGATACAGCCTCATGCAACCATAAGTAGATGGACAAGGCGCCCACGGCAAAGATTAGTATGGCATTTGCCATCTCCACACAACTTTCCAAAATGGTGACCAGCCGCATCTGCGGATACACCGTATGTAAAAAGCCATCCATACTTTGCCTGGCATAGTCGGCTTCCCGGCGACTGTGAGAAAAAAGCTTTACGGTGGTGATATTCGTGTAACTATCCACGATACGCCCGGTCATCACCGAACGGGCATCCGCCTGGCGCTGAGACACCGTTTTTAACCTGGGAACCAGCGTCCGTAATATGCCGATGTAGACAAAAAACCAGATAATAAGTGGCACCGCCAGCCGCCAGTCAGTGGCAAATATCAGCACCACCATCGAGATAAAATACACGCTGATGTAAACCAGCAGGTCCAGCACCTTCATCACAGTTTCACGCACCGACAGCGCGGTTTGCATTACCTTGGTGGCTACCCGGCCGGCAAATTCGTCATGGAAAAAACTTAAGCTTTGCCCTAATAAATAGCGATGGGCCTGCCAGCGGATCCGCATCGGATAGTTTGCCATCAGCGCCTGCCGGCTAAAGAGTGAACGCAACAAAATAAAGCCGGGAATCAATACCAGCACCGTTACACCCATGCCCAGCAGTGTCCATTTTTCATTCGCCAGAAAGGTCTCGCGATCATGTTCTGAAAACCAGTCAACCAGCTGACCTAAAAAACCAAACAGGGTTACTTCCAGAATCGCGACAATGGCACTTAGCAAGGACACCGTAGCAATGATTTTCCACATGCCCTGAGTGTAATGACGGCAAAATGCAATGATGCCCTTCGGCGGCTGGGCGGGCGGTTGATCCGGAAACGGCTGGGTCAGCCGCTCAAAAAATGAAAACATAAAGACTCTTATAGTTAAATGCGTAACAGCGATAACGGTGTGATGACCAATACGCTGGGCAGTCGATAATCGATGATACCTGGCTGCACAATATCGCAGCGTTTGCGGCTACCGGTGATGTTTTATGGGTGTTATTCCCTGCCCTTCACGCCGGCCATCGGTAACCTTCATGATAACACTGAAAATAGGGGTTTCCCCATCCTGCCTGGGGACATTGCGGCGATTTTATCGGTAGTCCCTGATATTCGCCAGTGGGTGGCAATTAAGATGTTACAACTTGTGTTTTTTTGCCACATAAAGATGATTTTTATAGCCGACCCGTGCTACTAAATAAAACGCATATTTTTTCACAACAGTTTTACACGACAGTTGAAACAGGAATAACAATGAAAAAAACCATTCTGAGTTTATCGGTGCTGATGGCGCTGACCGCTTGTGGCCCTACACCTCAAAACTCTCAACCGGCGCAGGAAGCCAGCCAGCAAGAACAACAACAGTTAACCTCTGGGGTCATCAAAGAAAACATGAACACCTCGGTGGATCCAGGCGATGACTTTTACCAGTACGTCAATGGTGCCTGGCTGGATAAAGTTGAAATTCCCGCCGATAAATCTTCCTACGGTAGCTTCCAGATTTTGCGGGATGCAGCTCAGGACGATGTGATTGAAATCATCAAAGCGTCTGCCGAAGGCGAGTTTGCCAAAGGCACCAACGAACAGAAAGTGGGTGATTTCTATAAAAGCTATATGGACACCGAAACCCGTAATAAACTGGGTTTATCGCCGTTGCAGGCAGATTTGCAGACCATTGAAAACATTGACTCTTATCAGGCCTTAACCAAATATTTTGCCTACGCCAATAAATACAATTTAGGCGCGCCATTTGTGCTTGGTCAGTATGCGGATTTTAAAGCGCCTGACACGTACATGATTTATGCCTACCAAAGCGGGCTGGGCCTGCCAGACCGGGAATACTACTTTAACGATGATGAAAAGTCGGTGGAGCTGCGAGCAGCCTACCAGACTCATATCGCGAACATGCTGAAGCTGGCGAACATTGAAGACAGCGAGCAAAAAGCCGAGTCTATCATGGCGCTGGAAACCGCGATGGCCAAGCTGCACATGAAAAAAGAGCAAACCCGCGATTGGGCTGCCAACTATGACAAGGTGCCACTGGACAAACTGGATACCGTCATGAGCGAGTTTGACTGGGAGTTGTTTATGTCAGAGCTTCAGCTCAGCGATTTAGACGGGCTGGTGGTGATGCAAAATGACTATCTGGGGCAGCTGGACTCACTGATTACCGAAACAGATTTGCAAACCTGGCAGACCTACCTGAAATGGCATTTGCTGCATGCCAATGCGACCCGCCTGAGCACCGATTTTGACGAAGAAAATTTTGCGTTTTATGGAAAAAAACTAAGCGGTGTTGAAGAGCAGCGACCACAATGGCGCCGTGCGGTTGGCTTGCTAAATGGCACGGTAGGTGAAGTGATCGGTAAGGTTTATGTGGAAAAACACTTCCCGCCTGCGGCCAAAGCACGCATGGAAGAGCTGGTGGATAATCTGCTGGCCGCTTATAAAGACAGCATCACTAAGCTGGACTGGATGACCGATGACACCCGCAAAGAAGCCTTGGACAAACTGTCTAAATTTACCGTCAAGATTGGTTATCCTGATCAATGGAAAGACTATTCAGCCTTAACGGTTGAACCGGATGATCTGGTCGGTAACCTGCGCCGTTCCGCAGAGGTGGCTTATCAGGAAATGCTGGAAAAACAAGGTGGTCCGGTATGGGATCATGAATGGGGCATGACACCACAAACGGTCAATGCCTATTACAGCCCGGCCATGAATGAAATTGTGTTCCCCGCCGCCATTTTACAACCGCCGTTTTTCAATATGGAAGCCGAAGATGCGGTCAACTATGGGGGCATCGGGGCGGTCATTGGCCACGAAATTGGTCATGGTTTTGATGACTCCGGCGCCACCTTTGACGGTGATGGTGCGTTGCGTAACTGGTGGACCGACACCGATAAGCAAGAGTTTGAAAACCGTACCAACATGCTGGTGGAGCAATACAACAGCTTTGAAGCTTTGCCAGGTCTGAATGTTAATGGTGAATTTACGCTGGGCGAAAACATCGGTGACTTAGGCGGCATCAGCATTGCGTTAAAAGCCTATGAAATGTCACTGGGCGACAAACCCGCTCCGAAAATGGATGGGTTTACGGGTCAGCAGCGGGTCTTTATTGGCTATGCTCAGGTATGGGCCAGCAAATACCGTGAAGAAGCCTTGCGCACCCAGGTACAGACCGACCCCCACTCACCTGCCGAGTTCAGAGCCAATGGTGCAGTGCGAAATGTACCGGCGTTTTACAGCGCGTTTAATGTTACCGAAGAAGACGAGCTGTACTTACCTCCGCAACAACGTGTGAAAATCTGGTAGTTGCCATACTGGCTTACCGCACAATGCCGGTGGAACAGCCGGCATGAGTTAAACCAAAAAGGGCCTTGAAGGCCCTTTTTTATATGCTGCTATACCGTTTACGGCAGTAACAGTTAAGCAGCTTAGTCTTGACCCTGGCCAGTATCTTTACCTGCGCCCAGGCGGGACAGAACCTCACAGGCTCGGTTCGCGTCCCGGGCAGCGACAAACAGATGGTCGTGATAAAAACCGGCCACCACATTGGCACTGATATTGTGGTGGGTAAGCGCCTGGGCCATCGCAGCAGTCAACCCCACTGCTTCCAGACTGGAATGTACCTGACAGGTAATACAGGCAAACGGCCCGGCCATATCGGTCACCTGCGAGGCCAGCTGTCTGCTTTGTTTTTCCGCCTGACGTACAATCAGGGTAATGCCTTCTGATTCGCGAAACATTCCCTGAATGCGGTCGGGTGAGATGGCCTCAAGCTGCGCTTGCGTCACCAGGCAATACCAGTAATCAGCAGCCATTACCGTTGGCGATAAGCCCGCCAACAACGCTAATATTTCAGTCTCACCTTTGCTTGCCCGTCCGGGGTTTGAATTAGCCAAGTTTTCTCGCCCTCACTTTTTTGCCTTTAATGCGCCCTTCACGAAACTGACGCATAGCGCGTTTTACACTGCGCTGCTTTACCGCTACATAACTGACCTGGCTCTGTACGGTTATTTTTCCAATATCGGTGCCTTCTATACCGGCCTCCTGGGTCAGCGAACCCAAAAAGTCGGTAGGTCGGAGTTTTTGCTTTTTACCGGCGCCCACGGCAATACACTGGAATTCCGGGGTTTTGATTCGGTTGGCATGAAATCGCAGACTCTGGCCCCCTTTACGCGGCAATGCGGTATCCAGTAATGCTTCAATCCGCCCCAGCGCCGGCTCCTCGGCTTCACTGCACAGCGTGTACGCTGCGCCTTTGGCGCCCGCCCGGCCGGTGCGGCCAATGCGATGAATATGCACTTCGGCCTCTTCGCTGACCGCAAAATTGATAACACAGTCAATATCTTTCACATCCAAACCACGGGCCGCGACATCGGTAGCCACCAGCACCTGCAGGCTGTCACTGGCAAACTGAACCAGCACTTCATTACGCTGTGGCTGGGTCATTTCCCCCTGCAGGGGTTGGGTGGTAAACCCCGCATCTTCCAGCATCTCATGCACCTGGGTTACCTGTTCCCGCCGGTTACAAAATACCACGGCTTTGGCAGGCTGGTATTCTGACAGCACCCCCTTTAATACCTGCATGCGATTCGTATCGTCAACCCGAAAAACCAATTGCTCGATATCCGGCTTTTGCAGGTCCTCGCTCACCTGACGATGCTCCACCGGGTCGGTTAAATAGCGTTGTGCTTCCTTATCTACCTGTTCGGTATAGGTTGCGGAGAAAAACAGGGTTTGCACCTTTTTCGGGGTCAGTGAGAACAGCCGGGCCAGATCATCGGCAAAGCCCATATCCAGCATCCGATCAGCTTCATCCAGCACCCGGACTTTAACATGGGCCAGCGATAAGGTACGACGACTTACATGGTCTACCAGACGTCCGGGCGTGCCTACTACCACTGAGGCGCCGTGTTTGAGGGACTGTATTTGGGGACCCATCGGCTCACCACCACACAAGGTCAGTACTTTGAGATTGGCCATTTGCCGGCCCACCAGCCGAATTTGCTCGCCCACCTGGGCGGCCAGTTCCCGGGTGGGGCACAGTACCAGCAGTTGTGTACGAAAGTCGGTTACATCAATCTGACTTAACCCGGCCACCGCAAAGGCCACGGTTTTACCTGAGCCGGTGCTGGCCTGAACCAACACATCACGGCCCGCCAGTGTGTCTGGCAGAGTGACCGACTGCACCTGGGTCATAGTCTGAAAGCCGGCAGAAGAAAGTGCGCCCGCAATATTGTCGGAAAGGTTGAGAGTATTAAATTGAGTCATTCGGTGTCCTTAGACGGCCATAAATTTACCACTCCCTGCTCCATGTGCACCGGCACATTATGCAGCAGAGTCATTTGTTTGCGCCAGCGCGCCGCATGCTGTTGAAATTCTTCAGATTGTTTCACCTGCCTGGCCGCCTGTGTCAGGCGGGCCACTAACGCCGGATCGCTGTTGTTTTTTGATAAAGCAATGTAAGTGGTGACGATGGTAGCAGGCACTTTCAACTGCAGGCGATTGCACAGGTCACTGTTGGTTTTACACAGCACTGCCAGCCTTGGCCTGGAGCTGTATACATAGTCTGCCTGTTGGTCGATAACAGCCTGTACTGCTTCTTCCCAGCTGCTGTAGGTACGCACCGCAATGCCCAGCTCGCGCAATGCCGCGGCTCTGAAATCGCCTTCTCTCACCGCTACCAGGGCTTGCTTAGGCACCTTGTTTAATTCAGGTATCACGGGAGTGTGGCTACTGGCCAAGCCAAATAAGGCGTGTTGGGTACGGGTTACCGGAGTTATCCAGTGATACTGTTCCTCACGTTGTGGGGTCCGGGCCATGGCCACCGTCATCACATTCGGCTTAAATTGCATTTCCCGCAAAATACGTGGCCATGGTGTCAGTAAGATCGGCGCCTCCACCCCGGCATGCTGCAGTATCTGGCGCACCAACTCGACAGTATACCCCGAAAGCTGTTTATTGCCCTGACTTTGTACAAAATAAGGCAGCTGATCAGCCAACACCCATAAGTTAGGCATACCCTGTACGGGTATCTGCACATTTCCCAGGGTCAGCAGCTTATCGCTGATGACGCTGGTGACGCCATGTTGCGCAAACGCAACTTTTGCCCGGTACATCAGCTGCTGGTAGGCCGGGCTCTCCTTGTAGTCCTGCGCGGCCTGTTTTAGTACCGGCAGCAATGCAGCATTTTTCGGTACCTTAGCCATGGCCAGATACAGATAATAGGAAGGCAGTTGCGCCACCGGCACCAATTCTTCGCACGCCAGCTGGTGCTGCTGGCATTGACTGGACAGGCCGGCGGGTGAATACAATACACTTTGAACACGGCCTTTAAGCACTGCCGAGACCGCCTGTTTCCAGTTATTCAGTTCAACCACCGATGCTGGATTCAGGCTACGGGCTCGCCGGGCACGAAAGTCATTTCGCACCACCGCAATATTGTCAAAATCTTTTGTGCTGCCAGGGGCCGTGCTGGTCAGTATGCTATTTTTAAGGGCATACAATACCACCTGATTTTCAAGCACCGGTGTGATCCAGTAAAACGCGTCTTCACGTTCGGGCGTCCGGGCTATCAGCCCTGATAGTGCCAGCGCTTTATGCTGGGTATCGCGCAGCGTCCGGGCGCCGGGCTGGTTAATCAGACGGTGCTCAAAGCCAGCCGTGCTAATTATCCCCTGCACTAATTCTACTGCGAACCCTGGATTATCCGGCGATCCTGAAGCGTCACTGAGCACCGGCGTCGGGCTGGTGTAAATAGTCAGTGTTTTGGCCGCCACCGGCTGCCCGTACGCTGCGAGCCACAGCACACAGAGTACCGACAACCAACGTGTATTCATGGTGGTTACAAACTCGCTTCCAGTTTCCAGTTAAGGGTTTGTCCTGCATAAAACGGGACCATATCGGTGCCATCGGCCAGGGTAATTTGTTCAGGCACCTGCCAGGCTGACCTGACCAGGGTGATGGTACCGCTGTTGCGTGGTAAACCATAAAAATCAGCGCCATACTCACTGGCAAAGCCTTCCAGTTTAGTCACATCGCCAAGCTGCTCAAACACTTCTGCATATAGCTCAATGGCGCTCCAGGCGCTGTAGCACCCGGCACAACCACAGGCATTTTCTTTTTTGTGACGGGCATGAGGCGCCGAGTCAGTACCCAGAAAAAACTTACGGGAGCCGCTGGCCACCACATCTCGCAACGCTTGCTGATGGGTATTACGTTTTAATACCGGCAAACAATAATTATGGGGCCGCACGCCACCCACCAGCAAATCATTGCGATTCAGCAACAGGTGCTGCGGCGTAATGGTAGCGCCGACAAAGTCGCTGGCCTGACTGACAAATTGCACCGCCTCGGAGGTGGTGATGTGTTCAAACACCACTTTAAGCTCGGGAAAAGCCGCCACAATAGGCGCCAGGTGGGTTTCGATAAACACTTTTTCGCGGTCAAAAATATCAATGTGGTTATCGGTGACTTCGCCATGGATCAGAAGGGGCATGCCTGCCTTTTGCATGGCTTCAAAAACCGGATACAAGGCTTCAATGCCGGTCACTGCCGCATCTGAATTGGTGGTGGCTCCAGCAGGATACAATTTGCAGGCTGTAACGCCGGCGGCGTGGGCATCGGCAATATCCTGCGCGGTGGTCTGATTGGTCAGATACAGGGTCATCAGGGGCGTAAACTGACTGTTAGCAGGCCGGGCGGCTTCAATACGCTGTCGGTAGGCGGTGGCCTGCTGGGCATTGACTACCGGGGGCACCAGATTCGGCATCACAATGGCGCGGGCGAAACAACGCGCGGTAGCCGGCACGGTTTCGGCCAGTAATTCATTATCACGAAAATGCAGATGCCAGTCATCAGGGGTGCGCAGAGTAATAGATTGCATAACAAAGCCTTAATACCACAAAAGAAGTGTGGCGATATTATGCCCGAATTTTTCACTTCCCGCACCCGCCCACCTGTGCTGCCAACGGGTTTTCAGGCTTTTTTTGTATAGGCCGCGATAATTACAATCCGGGTGCCATTAACGCGTCCTTCAATATGCGCCGTATTATCACTCAGGCTGATATTGCGTACCGCGGTACCGCGTTTAGCCGTAAAGCTAACGCCTTTCACATTCAAATCTTTAATAAGATGAACCGTATCGCCTGCGCTTAACGCCATGCCGTTGCTGTCCAGGGTAGGCTCACTATTGGTGGTGGCCTCACTGGCCTGAGCCCATTGCTGCATTTCATCGTCCAGGTACATCATTTCCAGCAAATCCTGGGCCCAGCTTTCGGCATTCAGGGTCTTAAGCATACGCCAGGCTACAACCTGTACCGCGGGTACGGGCGACCAGATAGCATCATTGAGACAACGCCAGTGATTAGCATCGGGCGCGGCTTCACCGGTCAACTGAGTTGCGCAGGTTTCACACACCAAAATGGTGCTGTCAAACCCCTGTACCGGTGAATGGGGTACCGCGTATAGTCCTAGTGACGCTTCGCTTTTGCACAGTTCGCAGCGTTGCTGGGCCCGTTCACGTATTTGTTGTTCGCTCACAGCCTGTTGTTCCTCAAAATCATTAAAGCCCGCAGTATACCTTATTTAGCGGTATCCGCAGACTGGCTGTTGCTGTGATCGACAAAAATTAAGTTATCGGTGTTGTAGCCCAACTCTGCGGCATGAGCGATAAGCTGTTGTTGCGTCTTTGGCGGTAATGAGGGCTGACGGGCCAGCACCCACAGATAGTCTTTGTCCGGGCCGGTGACCAGCGCCCACTGGTAGTCTTGGTCCAGGCGGGTGACGACATAACTGGCATAAAAAGGCCCGAAGAAAGACACTTTCAGCCAGCCTGTTTGCCGGTCCTGCACAAAGTAGGCTTTGCCCTCGGCTTCATCCCACTGATCTTCTTCGGCATTGTAGCCCCGATTGATCACTGCAATACCGCCATCCTCGCGCTCGCGATAGGTGGCAGTAACCTCGCTCAGCCCTTCTTCAAAGCTATGATCCAGACGGGCGATTTCATACCAGGTGCCCAGATAGCGCTCTGCCTCAAAGTCGGTAACAGGTTCGACATTATCAGGTTTGGAGGCCGAACAGCCGATCAATAAACACAAAGAACTTATTAGCAAAGAGATAAATTTCATACCGACTCCGTAGGTAAATGACCGGTTTTGAGCAGCACCCGGACCGGGCCCTCTCTGACTGTGAACTCACAGCGGGTAAGCCCGGGCCGCCGTAACCAGGTTTGGGCACTCAGCGTATGCTGGTCGAGCTCCAGGCTGCCCTCGATAATAAACATTTCCAGCCCGCCCTGTGGGATCACCGGACGCCACAGCTGCCCGGCTTCAAGCCAGATCAGCTGGGTGATTTCGCCATTGAACTGATGCAAGGGTAAGAGTTTTTGCCCGGCAGTATTGCCTTGCTGCCAGCCGGCACGCTGGGTATCAATTCGCACACTTTGTATATCACCGGGCTGAAAATAACACAGCTTCACCAGTAGCTCGCAACCCGGCTTCGACCAGGGGCATGCTCTGTGCCGGCAGGGTTTCGCAAATAACACCCTGGCCCGTAGTCGCCAGACTCATCACTAAAGACCCCTTCCAGCACCAGGATCTCTTCGCCATCAGGATGCTGATGAGTGTTAAATGACGCCCCCGCATCATAACGTACTACGGAGGTGGCCCGGCCCGACTCGGCCTGTTGGCGCTCAAGCTTTTTACGCCACACTTTCGCCGCGGGAGAGGCTTCCCACTGTTGTCCGGCTGTGGCGATGGTCACCGGCAGGCTGTAATCCTGATTCAGCATGATAATAGCTTCCCAGAGAATGAAATGAACCGCACATGATATACACAAATTTTAGCGTAATATCATTGCGGTAGCATACGCAAAATGGTCTGTTTCAGACCAGCCCCCCCGACGCCTGGAATGACCTGTTAGAGTTTGGCGACAGATGTGCTGCTCAGCAATTTTTGCTATGTTGCGGTGATAATTCAGATTTTACGAAAACAACAGTATGTTAGACGGCATTCACCATGTAGCAATCATTTGCAGTAACTATTCGTTTTCCAAAGCATTTTATACCCAAACTCTGGGCCTGCGGGTAATTGATGAGAATTATCGCGAAGCCAGACGGTCGTATAAATGCGATCTGGCCCTGCCGGATGGCTCTCAGGTTGAACTGTTTTCATTTGAGGATGCGCCAGCGCGGCCCAGCCGTCCCGAAGCACAGGGATTGCGCCATTTGGCTTTTAAAGTCTCCGATTTGGATGCCGCAATCAGGAAGTTGCAGGACGCCGGCGTGGAGGTGGAGCCGATTCGCACCGACCCATACACCGACAAACGGTTTACCTTTTTTGCCGATCCTGACGATTTACCCCTGGAGTTGTACGAGACCGGGACTGCCTGAGCGGTCCCCTGCCCGGTTAACCCCGAGAAGGCATGAGATAGCACACCATTGGCTATCCGGTTATGACTGCGAGGGAGCCCCATAGTCGCTGGCCTCAATGGTGCTGAGACGTTTGCTGGTGGGGTCATAAAGATAATTATATAACAGCCCCAGAAACAGGATGGTGGCAAACCCCATGGCCACCATAAAGCCATATTTTGCATCCCCGCCCATGGCATCACTGACCAGCCCCATTACCAGGGGCCCGAACGCGGCGCCGGCAGCAGTAAAAAATAATATAACTCCGGCGACACTGCCATGCTGGTGACGCTCAAAACAGCTGATGCCCTTTGAATTAAAGGTGGGATAAATTACCGACATAAAAATACCGGTCAACGGGAATAGAAAAAGTGCCACCTGTTTGCCCCCGGCCAGACCGACCCCAAAACAAAGCACAATAGCCCCTGAAAATAACATCAGTACCAGCGCCCAGTTCAACCGTGCCATCATCCAGATCCCTACAAACCGGCCCAGGGCCCGTAAAATGAAAAAGGCGGTAACCGAGTAGATGGCTAACTGGCGGGCGGCGCCGTCGGTATAGCAGTCATAGGTTGCCTTCACCGTGGTGGCATCACACACCAGGTAGCTTGGCATCCATACATAAATAGCGCTTTCGGCCGCGACATACAAAAAGGCGCCCAGCGAGAATCCCAGTGCATAAGGATTTTTAACAAGTTTCAGGCTTTTAAGCAGTGATACTTTGTCAGTGCTCGCGGTAACCGGCTTACGATTCTCAGGATATTTCACAAACGCCGCAATGATGATCAGTAAGGTACACATGCCACCGGCAATCACATATAAGTATTGCCATGCCACCCCCTGGTGGATCAGCCAGGCCACCAGTAACGGCCCGATAATCGCTCCTACCCCAAAAAACGCCTCGGCGCCATTCATGGTGGCCGTATGTTGTTTGGTGGAAGAACAAATATCCCCGATCAGCGCCAGGGCCCCGGTTTTAAAAACCCCTACGGCAATGCCCGACAAGCTCATTAACGCCACGATAAACACAAAATCGTTCGCCAGCAAAAAGCTGTAGCAGGCCAGACCAAATAGCCCCAACCCCAGAATAATAGTGGGTTTTCGTCCCAGCTTGTCGGCCAGAAAGCCTAATAATAACCCGGACAATGCAATGCCCAGCATCGGCAACGAATGCATCAGACTGGCCTGAGCATTGGTTACGTCAAAGGCAACTTTGACCTCTTTGATAATTTCACCCACCGAGTCTGATGTCATAGCAAACATCATAAACATCAGATAGGTGAGCCAGCGAATAAGAGTTCCCTGAGATTGCTGCATGGTACATTGCCTCTTAGCTACAAAGCCCGGCTTTCAGGTTGGTCAGCCGCTAAGCCTTGTGAATGATTACCGCTCGGGGCGGGCCCTGAAATACCCGCGTTACGTCGCAGACATTTCATTTGAAGTTTTAACTTAATCGTTTAAGATAAGTTACCAAGAGTCGCGAATTGTGTAAACAATTATGTGAATAATTTGTAACATCGCCAGTTACTGCCATGTTGTGAGTGTCAGAATAAGGCGGTTTTTTTAAGGAGAAATCCGATGAATCATGCTGCTGACAGCACCCGCTGTCTTGAACGAATTCTGGCATCTGATGCACTGCATGGGCTCAGCCCGACCGATTCCAGCACCTTCACCACCAGGCTACAGACCCACTTCGACACCCTATTTAGTCATTACTTACAGGTGTACGGCCATCAGTACGATTGTTACTTTCATTTGCAACAGCTGATTAAAAATCTTGCCGACGGATTTGCCGCGCGTGATAGCCGTTTACGCGAACAAGATGCCCATAGTCTGGCTAACCCACTTTGGTATCGTAGTGAACAGGAAGCGGGGATGGCGTGCTACGTCGATTTAATGGGCCCCACCCTGGCTGACTTACATCACAAAATTCCATACTTCAAAGCCCTGGGGATCACCTATCTGCACCTGATGCCGCTATACGAAGCCCCTGCGGGGACAGTGATGGTGGCTATGCCGTATCTGACTATCGTAAGGTGAATCCCCAGCTGGGCACCATGGCCGAGCTTAAAAGCTTAGCGGAGGCGTTACAACAGGCGGGCATCCGGCTGGTTCTGGATTTTGTGTTTAACCATACCTCAGATGAACACACCTGGGCTAAGGCGGCGCTGGCCGGCGATGCGTATTATCAAAACTTCTATTATTTATTTGATGATCATGGGCAGGTTGAGCAATACGAAACTACATTACGGGAAATATTTCCGCAGGTACGCCGGGGCAGTTTTACCTTCAACGAAACCTTGCAAAAGTGGGTATGGACCACCTTTAACAGCTTTCAATGGGATTTGAATTACAGTAACCCGGCGGTGTTTAACGCCATTACGGCCGAAATGCTGTTCCTGGCGAATATTGGTTGTTCGGCATTGCGGTTGGATGCCCTGGCATTTATCTGGAAAGAACTGGGCACCGATTGTGAAAATCAACCGCTGGCCCACACGCTGATCAAAGCGTTTAATGCCTGTCTGCAAATTGCGGCCCCCGCAGTGGTGTTTAAGTCTGAGGCCATTGTGCATCCGGATGAGGTGGTAAAATACATCGACAAAAAAGAATGCCAGTTATCGTACAATCCTTTACTGATGGCGCTTTTGTGGAACAGCCTGGCCACCCGCAAAACCAAACTGCTGACCCGCTCGATGAAAAAAAGTTTTGCCATCGCACCGGACACCAGCTGGATCAATTACATTCGGTGTCATGATGATATTGGCTGGACCTTTGACGATGCGATTGCGCAGCAGGCCGGCATCAATCCCCATGATCATCGTTATTTTCTGAATCAGTTTTTTACCGGTCGCTTCGAAGGCTCTTTTGCCAGCGGGGTGCCTTTTGCGGAAAATCCTTCTACCGGCGATTGCCGGGTATGCGGTACGCTGGCCTCATTGTGCGGATTGGAACGGGGGCTGGCCGCTCGTGATCAGCAACAGATAGACACCGCTTTGGCGCGCATTCAATTACTCTATGGTATTGCCTTTAGTATTGGCGGTATCCCCTTGCTGTACTCCAGTGACGAGCTGGGGTTATTAAACGATCATTCTTATCGCAACGATAAGACCCGCTGGCATGATGATCGCTGGGTGCACAGGGTGGCCATTACCGACCAACAAATCAGTCTGGCTCTGGGCGAACGCGCGCCGGACAATCTCACCGAGCAAAGCCAGCAAAATGTATTTGCCATGCTTCAACAAATGCTGGCTATTCGCAAAGCGCATCCGGTGTTTGGTGATGCCCGCACCCAAATTCTCGACACCTATAATGACCATACATTTGCCGGTTTGCGAGTCAGTGACGACGGCCAGAAGCTGATGATCATTGCCAACTTTAGCGAGCAGGCCCAAATCATCAATGGCGATATTCTTACGGTGGCTCAGCATGCGCCGGCCAAAGATTTACTGAGTAAAGCGGTGCTAAGTGGTAATGAGCCGGAAATAAACCTGCGGGGGTATCAGTTGCAGTGGTGGCTGTTCAGCTAGGTAGAAATTAACCAATGCGCCTGTGTTTTTTTCACAGGCGTGCCCAATCTTTCAGGTTAACCTTTCAAAATAAGGTCACCTGCGTGTAAGCCGACGAATTTTTCCAGCAAACCTGAATACATTGGCTATAGTCTATATACGCTGTGTATGACTGTTTGTCAGGTGGGAACAGGACTTTCCCGATGCATTTGTTCTGAGGTCACCAATATATTTATCACCAACTGCTACCGGGTTGGTCTGAAAATTGTTTGTACTTTGGAACTCAATTGCATGAAAAAGCCGGAAAAAGAAATGGGAACCTCAACAGAACACGAATATCTGTGTCCGCATTGCGGGGCTGAAAACAGTCTTTCGGACTATGAAATCCGTAATATGTACAGCCCTCAGATAGCCCATTGTGATAACTGCAAATGCAAGCTGGAAATTGTACCGGCCGATGGTATTGGCGACAACATTAATCTGGTGGTTTCAGAGGCAGGCGAAGAAGCGCTAAGTCGCTAGCACCTCTTCAGGTAACCTGTTCAGACGTTGAAAAATTCCCGGCGCAGGTTGGAGTCACTGTTGAACTGACCGCCTAAGGCACTGGTACGGGTGAATGAATTCGTATCGCGAATCCCCCGTGCTTTCACACAATAATGGGTGGCATTGATGCTTACCGCGACATCTTCGGTGCCGGTGAGAGCCTGAATAGCGACCATTACCTGTTGGGTTAACCGTTCCTGCACTTGCGGGCGCTGGGCAAAAAAGCCGACCAGACGGTTAATTTTTGACAATCCCAATACAGTATCTTTGGGAATGTATGCCACCGTAGCAGTCCCGTCGATAGTGATAAAATGATGCTCACAGGTGCTGGTCAGATTGATATCGCTTACCTGCACCGGCTGATCCAGCTTCATTTTATTTTCAATCTGGGTGATTTTAGGAAATTTGGCATAATCCAGACCGCCAAAAATTTCATTCACATACATCTTGGCAATACGTTCCGGGGTATCAGCCAGGCTATCATCACTTCGGTCCAGCCCTAAAGTATCCATGATGTCAGCCATTGCGCCAGCAATACGGGTGCGCTTGTCTTCATCAGACAACCGGTTTTCCACCATGGGCGTTTCCAGGCCTTTGTCGACCAGAGCCTGGCGTACTATTCGGGCTTCTTCAGAGATGGCAGCTTCCAGTGCATCGCACACAACCACCGCGTCTTTCGCTAACATGCTTTTATCCAATTCAACAACTTAGGTAGAGTTTACGCTGACCCGGTCCGGACTTTGATGGCAAATAGCAGGAGCACTCTCCTTGCACGCCAAATCAAAAATCCCCTGTCGCGCCTATCGAAACAATGCGATTTTAAAACACCACCGGCTGGTAACGGTTGCAACCAGCGGCCAATAAAACCTGACGGGCTCCCCCGTCGGCGGCGTAATTATAACATAATGACGGACAAAATCTGCACTGAAAATCTTCCGCCATGACCGCAAGCTATGGGCATTCAGCACTCGCCTGCAGGATAATTGTTAAGCCTGCGGATGGCCCGCGTTTCCCGGCAGACCACTTAGGGCATTTATGCCAAGGCTGTCCAGCAAGCTTTACAAGCAACCACCCGCCCACCTTCTTATCTAACCGGATGCGATACTTAATCGCCGTGGCCAGCAATAAATTATTTATCAATCCTTTTTAGTCCGCCTGACAGGGCTGCTATCATACGCATTGATTTTTTCGACACTATGGACACTGCCTAATGACAACAGGTTCAATTCTTTTCCCCGAATGGGTGGACGCCGACGCGGTGATACTGGCGTGGCCCCATGAGCACACCGACTGGGCCCCCTGGCTGCAAACCGTGCGCGACACTTACTGCACAATTATTGAGCGTATTAATGAAACCGGGGCCGGGGTGATTCTGTTGTGTCCGTCGAATCTGGTAAGCGAGGTTCAGAGCCAGCTTCCTGAACACGCCCGGGTGCTGATTATACCGGCCTCCTACAATGACACCTGGGTCCGTGATTATGGCTTTTTAACCTGTAATAGTGCAAACGGCCCGCGCCCGCTGGAGTTTGCGTTTAATGGCTGGGGTGAAAAATTTAACGCCGATGAGGACAATCGGGTTAATCGCCGCTATCTGGCTGAGCTGTGTCGTCAGCCTTTGACCAGTATCGACTGGGTGGCCGAAGGTGGTGCGCTGGAGATTGATGAGCATGGTCATTTATTATCCACCGCGCAATGTCTGCTGAATCCAAAGCGTAACGGCCAGATGCCCCTGGAGAAGTATCAGCAGGGCTTTAAAGAAGCATTGGGCGCCACCCGGGTGACCATCTTAGAACATGGTCATTTACAGGGTGATGACACCGATGGCCATATCGATACGCTGGTGCGCTTTACCCCCCAGCAGGCTGTGGTAATACAGGCTTGTGATAACCGCCCCCAAGATACGCATTTTGAGAGTCTGACGGCATTGTGCGCAGAGCTGGCACAACGTCTGCCCGAGCATCCTCAGTATCGGTTGCCGCTACCTGAGATGTACAACCAGGACAATGAGCGCTTGCCCGCCTCCTACGCAAACTTTCTGATTTGTAATCAACATATTCTGGCGCCGGTGTATAATCAGCCCGAAGATGCTGAGGCCCTGACCGTGCTGCGTCGTGCTTACCCACAATACACGGTCACCGGTATTGATTGCTCGGCCCTGGTTCAGCAATTCGGCAGCCTGCATTGCATTTCCATGCAGGTGCCACAACATACCCTCAAAGCCCAGGTAATTTCTCAACTTCAAACAGGAGTGTTTGTCTATGCCGGCGAATAATTTAAAAATAGGTTTGGTTCAACAGTCTGTGGCTGATAATGACAAAGCCACAAACTGGCAGCGTAGCGCTGATAAAATTGCCCAGCTGGCGGCGGACGGTTGTGAGTGTATTTTGTTGCAGGAGCTTCACAGCACCTTGTATTTTTGCCAGCAGGAAGACACCGATGCTTTCGATCTGGCTGAGCCTATCCCCGGCGCCGCCACCGAATTTTTTGGTGAACTGGCTGAAAAATATCAGGTGGTGTTGATCACCTCTTTGTTCGAAAAACGAGGCTCCGGGCTTTATCACAATACCGCGGTGGTGTTTGACCGCAGTCGCGAAATTGCCGGCAAATACCGTAAGATGCATATTCCTGATGATCCGGGTTTTTACGAAAAGTTTTATTTCACTCCCGGCGATATGGGTTTTGAGCCCATTGAAACCAGTGTGGGTAAACTAGGGGTACTGGTGTGCTGGGATCAGTGGTATCCCGAAGCGGCCCGCCTGATGGCCATGCGCGGAGCGGATATTCTGTTTTATCCCACTGCCATTGGGTGGGATAAAACCGATTCGGAGGATGAACAGCAGCGTCAGTTCGGGGCCTGGCAGACAATCCAGCGGGCCCACGCGGTAGCCAATTCGGTGCCGGTGGTGGTGGCCAACCGGACCGGCTTTGAAGCATCGCCGGTAGAAAATGACCCGGGTATTCAATTCTGGGGCCAAAGCTTTATCGCCGGTCCTCAGGGTGAAATTCTGGCCCAGGCCAGCGCCGATGAAGACGAAGTGTTGATGGTCGATGTGGACATGGCCCGTACCGAACAGGTAAAACGGATTTGGCCGTATTTTCGTGATCGCCGGATTGACGCCTACGGCGAGCTCACCAAGCGCTGGCGCGACTAGCGTCCGCGCTAGTGTACCCGGTTCCCGTTCTCACACAGCGGTACCGGTTATAACGCAGCGGTACCTGATTTAGCGCAGCGGGCGCCTAAAACCGCGCCGCTGCCTGGATGAAAAGCGATGCCATAGCATCGCTTTTTTTGTCTCCGCCCTGGTCCTGAAAGCTTATCCCTTACACCGCAAAAATCCGTTCATCCTGAAGCACATAGCAACGACGGGTGGCCTTGGGCACCAAGGGCTGCATGGCCTTATCGTCTACCCACAAGCCACCGGTGTACTGGCCAAACGCTGGCATCACCAGGTATTTTTCCCCCATCACAAAACATCGGCCTTTAACCGGATAGCGCCCCACCCGGCAGCTGACTTTGGGGTGAAAATGCCCAATCACCTGGTACTCACACTCGGGCCAGTCCGGCTCCGGCTCGTGACAAAAGCCAATGGCATCGAGTTTTAACCGGTGTAGGCGCTCCCCAGCCAACTGCTCGGGAATGTGGGGATCGTGGTTACCCAGCACCCATTGCCAGCAGCCCACCCCGCTGATAAGCCCGTTCAGGGTCGCCAGGTCCTCCGGTAGCATACGTCCAATCCCCTGCGCATCATGAAAACTGTCGCCTAAACACATCACAGTTGCAGGATGATAATCTTCTATAATTGCGGCCAAACGCGCCAGGGTGGCCCGGGTATCCAGATGAGGGATGGGATTACCATGATGGCCCAGATAGCTGCCCTTTTCGAAGTGCAAATCCGACACAATCAGTAAATCCCGATGGGGCAGATACGCTATCCCCCGGGCATCCAGTAACCAGACATTACCGCCAAAGCGTATCGCTACAATGTGCGCCTGTTGCAGCTTGTGGTTTAGCCACTCGTTATTGTTTACTGCCAAAAAAACCTCGTTATCAACTGAATTAGGTTAATGATTCGCTGGGGGTTCAGGCTTTACCTGCCAACAACGCTCTGACCTCATCAAGCATGGCATCGGCTTCGGCATATAAATCAGCCTGCTCCATCAATGCCTGAGCGCCGGCGCCTTTAACCTGTTCCGAGCGCACATTCAGTACAATGGGAATGGCCATCGGTGAGGGTTTATCCAGATTGACCAGTCGGGTTTTGCCCACAAACCGAATCAGTAAATCGGCCAGGCGGGATAAGTCCAATAGCTCTCGCTCTGCATCTGCCCGGGTCACGGCCAGCAACACATGGTCAGGATCGTATTCTCGTAAGGTGTCATAAATCAAATCGGTAGAGAAAGTCACCTGCTTCATGGTTTTCTGGTTGCTGTGGTAACGCTGCTCGGTTAACCCGCTCACTACTGCCACCTGCCTGAAGGAACGCTTGAGCATAGGCGCCTGTAGCATCCAGTCTTCCAGCTCATCCCCTAAAATATCCGGGGCAAACAGCTGCGCGACCTGCTGCTCATCAATACGTCGTAAGGCACTGATGGATAAACCATAATCGGTGACACTAAAGGACATGGGTTTGAGTCCCATCTTATCCATACGTTTGGTTAACAGCATGCCCAGGGTCTGATTCGCTTTACGCCCTTCAAAGGTGTAATACAGGCTGACCTGCATCTGCCGAAACTCAAATTGTTCAATCAGGATCTGATCCTGGGTGGGGATCACCGAAAACTGCTGTTGCAACGCCAGCCATTGCTGTACCTGGTCGGGCAACACCTGCCAGCGGGCTGGATCTTCCAATAACCCCCGCACCCGGTCGGCCAGAAAACTGGACAGTGGCAACTGCCCGCCGGAAAAACTCGGAATTTTGGGCTCGCCGCCTTTAGCCGGTTTCGCATGAACCTGCATATCCCGAATGGCTTCATAACGCAGCACTTCGCCGGCAAAATAAAAGGTGTCGCCCTGTACCAGCTGCTGTGCAAAATGCTCTTCTACCTCGCCAATGATTTTACCCTGATTAGCCCGGCGAATGCGTTTCACCTTGAGGCGGCCGGCTTCCACAATGGTGCCGATGTTCTGCCGGTGACGCTGGATAATTCGCTTTGAAGCCGGCTCCCAACACTGCTTGTCATTTTTTATCAGCCGCTGGTAACGGTCGTACGCCTGCAGCGCATAGCCCCCGTCCACGGTAAACTGCCACAGCTTATCGAATGTCGCCCGGTCCACCCCCTGATACGGCGGTGCATTCAACACCTGTTGGTAAATGTCGTCGGGATCGGCGGGCGCGCTGCAGGCACAATTTAAAATAAACTGCGGCAGAATATCCATGGCGCCGGGCTGCGGCCGCTCTCCATCAAGCTGGTTCGCCGCAATAGCTTCCATGGCTGCCTGACACTCCAGTGCTTCAAAGCGGTTGGCAGGCACCAGCAACGCCTTACTGGGCTCATCCAGCCGGTGATTGGCCCGGCCGATACGTTGTAGTAACCGGCTTACGCCTTTGGGCGCGCCCACCTGAATCACTAAATCCACATTGCCCCAGTCAATGCCCAGCTCCAGCGCCGAGGTACACACGATGGCGGCCAGCTTGCCGGTCGCCATCAGGTTCTCGGTTTTGCGGCGCTGCTCTTTGCTTAACGAGCCGTGATACAGCGCGATGGGTAACCCTTTACGGTTTTCTTCCCACAACATCTGAAACACCAGTTCTGCCTGAGCCCGGGTATTTACGAATACTAAGGTGGTGCCAGCCTCGCCAATCTCCCGATAAATGTCCGCGATGGCGTAACGGGCCATAAACCCGCCAAACGGCATACGCGCCTCACTATGCAACATCCGGATGTGGGGCTGCACCGGGGCATCAACCTGTAAAATATGGGCCGGTTCGCCGGTTTGACCCAGCCACCCGGCCAACAGTGGCGGCTCTGCTACTGTGGCCGACAACCCTATACGGCGCATCGCCGGCGCATAATACTGCAAACGGGCCAGCGCCAGCGCCGTAAAATCCCCCCGTTTGTTGGCCACCAGCGAATGGGCTTCATCGATTATGACGGTTTTGAGTTTTGCAAACAGCCGGTCAGCATCGGCGTACGAGAGCATCAGCATCAACGACTCTGGGGTCGTCAGCAATATATTGGGGGCTTGCGACGCTGACGCTGGCGTTTGTGGGAGGGGGTATCGCCGGTGCGGGTTTCAATGGAAATGGGCAACCCCATTTCTGCTACCGGCTCTAACAGATTTCGATGGATATCCTGCGTCAGTGCTTTCAGCGGCGATAAGTACAAGGTGTGCAGCCCCTCCATGGGGTGTTCGTCCAGATCCTGCAAACTGGGCAAAAACCCCGATAAGGTTTTGCCCGCGCCGGTAGGTGCGATGAGCAAGGTGGCAGCTTGATTGGGCACCTGCTCCAGCATTTGCTGCTGATAATCGCGAAGCTGCCAGCCGCGGGCGGCAAACCAGCGAGAAAATTTATCAGATAAAATGAGGGTTCCTACCGTGTTTTTTGCCTGTTATTACGCACCGGCGCGATGCTAAGTTTACCCAGCTACAACCAAACGCTGTCCTGGTGCGTATATTTTTGTTCCGGCATAAGGAGAAACTTTTGCACCCCCAACATTGGATGAGCGTAGAATCGCCCGGGCTGTACTGTCGCCCTGCCGATTTGTATATCGACCCCATGGAACCTGTGGCTCTGGCGGTGGTCACTCACGGCCATGCGGATCACGCCCGCGCGGGGCATTCGCATGTGTATGCAACTGACCAGACAATGGCCATCATGACCACCCGCTATGGCCAGGACATGGCGCAAACCACGCAAACCCTGCCCTATGGCGAAAGTGTGCTGTTGGGTGAGGCGGACGATCCGGTGCGCATGACCCTGTATCCGGCCGGTCACATTATGGGGTCGGCGCAGGTGTTGTTGGAATACCGGGGCAGCCGTCTGGTGGTCTCGGGCGATTATAAACGCCGTCCCGACCCCACCTGCCCGCCGTTTGAAGTGGTCCCCTGCGATGTGTTTATCACCGAAGCCACCTTTGGATTACCGGTTTTTACCCACCCGCCCATTGAGCGCGAGGTCGACAAACTGATTAATTCTTTGCAGGTGTTTAAGCATCGTTGTCACCTGGTGGGCTCTTATGCATTAGGAAAATGCCAACGGGTTATTCTGGCGTTGCGGCAGGCGGGCTATCACAAACCGATTTATCTGCATGGCGCATTGATTCGTCTGTGTGACTTGTATCAACAACACGGTATTGACCTGGGTGAGCTGATCCCCGTGAGCGAAGTAGCAGATAAAAGCACCCTGGCTGGCGAGATTGTCATTGCCCCGCCTTCGGCGCTGGCTGATCGCTGGTCGCGGGCGCTGCCGGATGTGCGTACCGTGATGGCGTCAGGCTGGATGCAGATTCGTGCCAGAGCCCGGCAGAAGCAGGTAGAACTGCCCATGATCATCTCTGACCACTGCGACTGGCCAGAACTGATTCAAACCATCAAAGAAGTTAACCCGGGCGAAGTCTGGGTGACCCATGGCCGCGAAGATGCGCTGGTATATCAGGCCGGACAAATGGGCTACAAAGCCCGGGCTTTGTCGTTACTGGGGTATGAAGATGAGCAGGAGACCGGTTAATGGAAGACTTCAGTGACTTGCTGGAACAGCTGTATTTTACCGGCAGCCATAATGCCAAATCGGCGCTGATTATTGATTATCTTGAGCGGACACCGGACCCCGATCGGGGCTGGGCCATTGCCGCCATGGCCGGCTCCTTACGTTTTGATTTTTTTAAACGCAATGCCGTGAAACAGCTGATGTTGGAACGCATCGACCCGGTATTGTTCGATATGAGCTACGACTATGTGGGCGAGATGAGTGAAACCGTCGCCCATTTATGGCCTGCTCAAAAGCCCCCCGGCCCCGCTGGATTGCCTTCACTAAGCGATATTGTCACCCAGTTTGCCGAAGCCAAACGCACCGAAGTAAAACCGCTGCTGGCTAATTATCTGGATATTATGACCGCAGCCCAGCGCTGGGCGCTGATAAAATTAGGGACCCGGGGACTGCGTATCGGGGTGTCGGCGCGCACCATGAAACACATTCTGGCCCGTTTCGGCGATACCGATGTGGCGGAAATTGAAACCTTGTGGCATGGCGTATCGCCGCCGTATACCGAGCTGCTGGCCTGGCTGGAAGGCAAGGCGGACAAACCCGATATTTCTCAGGAAGTCACCTTTCACCCGGTGATGTTATCCCACCCGGTAGAAGAAAAAACCCTGGAAACGCTGGACCCTGATGAGTGGCAGATTGAACACAAATTTGATGGTATCCGGGTGCAGTTGGTAAGTACCGTTAACGGCAAAGCCTTATTCAGCCGCACCGGCGATGATATCAGCGCCTCGTTTCCGGATTTACTGGACAGTGTCAGCGAACACTGTGTGCTGGATGGCGAGTTGCTGATCATGCACAAAGATAAGGTAGATACCTTCAATCAGCTGCAGCAGCGACTGAATAAAAAAAAGCCGCCTAAAAAGCTGATTGAAAGTTTGCCGGCGGGGTTAATGGTCTATGACCTCATTACCGAGCAGGAAGAGTCTCTTACCCAGCTCACCTTAGCGGAGCGTCATCAGCGTCTTGCTGATTTTATCCAGCGCAGCGCCAGTGAGCGTCTACATTTGTCGGTGCCGCTGCCGGCGCGTAATCGTGATGACTTGCAACAGCTTTATGCGGCGGCCAGTGACGATACTGCGGTAGAAGGGTTGATGCTCAAACGCAAAGACAGTCAGTATGTTGCCGGCCGGCCCAAGGGCTTATGGTACAAATGGAAACGCCAGCCAAAACTGGCCGATGCGGTGATTATGTACGCCCAGCGTGGCCACGGTAAACGCTCCAGTTTCTATTCCGATTTTACCTTTGGCGCCTGGCAGGAAGATACCCTGCTTCCCATTGGCAAAGCCTATTCTGGCTTTACCGATGAAGAGCTCAAAAAACTGGACAACTGGGTACGCCGGCATACCGTCGGCCGCTTTGGCCCTGTACGTGAAGTTGCCAAAGAATTGGTGGTGGAAGTCGCATTTGATGCTGTGCATCCCTCAGGGCGGCATAAGTCGGGGATCGCGCTGCGCTTTCCGCGCTTTCACCGCATTCGCTGGGATAAGCCTGCCAACGAGGCCGATACCCTGGAGAATCTGAAAGCACTGATAGACAGTTAACTCTGACGGATAAAACGATCCGGGGTTTCAGGCTGGAGCTGAAGCCAGCCTGAGCTAGATTAACCGTTTTCCGGCTTTGGCTATTTCTTCGGGCACAATCTTGTGAGGCACCTCAACGCCCCGGCGCGCCGCAGGCCGGGCTTCAATACTGTTTTTCCAGCGGCGCAAATGTTCCAGTCCATCAATAGAGACACCGGACCATTTGTAGGTGCGTACCCAGCACCAGTTGGCCATATCCGCAATACTGTAATCGCCGGCCAGATACTCATGTTCACCAAGATGGGTGTCCAGCACCTCAAACAGCCGTCGTACTTCCTTCTGGTAGCGCTCAATGGCCACCGGAATGGTCTGATCAAGGTAGCGGTAAAAAACATTCGCCTGCCCCATCATCGGGCCTACCCCGCCCATTTGAAACATCAGCCATTGTAATACCTGACTTCGCGGTTGCGGTTCACAGGGTAAAAACAGGCCGGTTTTTTCGGCCAGATACAGCATGATGGCGCCCGATTCAAATACCGTATGCGCCCGCTCATTATCCACAATAACCGGGATCCGGCCATTGGGGTTTAGTGACCGAAAGGCCTCACTATGTTGCTCGCCACCGCGCAGATCCACGGTGTGTACTTCGTAAGGCAGCTGCATTTCTTCCAGCGCCACCGAGGCTTTCCAACCATTAGGGGTGGCGGCCGTGTAGAGCGTAATCATCAGGCACTGGCACTGTCGCGGGCGCTGATACGCTCGTACCAATTATGCAGATTTTTGTGTTTATCCTGCAGGCGTATTTTTACCACCCGGGCAAAGTCGATAGCACACAAGGCGGTGATATCGGCAATAGTGAAGCGCTCGCCAGCAAGGTAAGGATGAGTTTCTAGCCTATGCTCCAGAATATTCAGATATTTACTGGCATTAATTCCGGCTTCTTCACCAAATTCGGCCACCGGCACCATCCGGTCCTTAAAATAGCCAGTGGTGTGCTGGAAGCAAAGCCCGACCTGCATCATCAGCGCCAGCTCCACCTGGCGTTGCCACATCGCCACTACCGCTTTGTCTTTGGCATCCACGCCCATCAGCGGAGGGTCAGGCTGAATATTTTCAAAATAGGTACAAATCGCATCTGACTCGGCAATGCAGGTGCCATCATCCAACTCCAGCACCGGCACCTTACCCAAAGGATTTTTTGCCCGCATTTCGGCGCTCAGGTTTTCACCTTTTTGCAAATCCAGCTGCACATATTCCATCTCAATATTCTTTTCTGCCAAAAACATTCTGACCCGGCGAGGGTTAGGGGCAGAACGGGTTTCATATATTTTCATAGCAGGGCCTCTTTTACGGTTTTTCTCAGCCTAACGCGATGGCCGTTACAGTCAAATTATCCTGGTGGACATACACTTATTAGTTTGATGAATGACGGTGGTAGACCAGCATAAAGTTCACCGCCAGACTGGCGGTTTTTTTCCAGTCACCGGTCACTGGGTTCATTCGCATGCCGGTTTCGTAAAACCGGGTAAACGAGGGTCCCACCCAGCTATCCAACTCACCGGGCTTCACAAACTTGCGCCAGCTATGGGTGCCTTTAGGAAGATACCCCATAATATATTCAGCCCCCACTATCGCAACAATATAGCTGAGCCAGGTGCGATTTAAGGTAGCAAGAATCAGCATGCCTTCGGGCTTTACCAGACGAGTGCAGTCCTTAATTAATGCCGGTTGATCAGGCACGTGTTCCACCACTTCGGCATTGATCACCACATCGTATTGTTGCTGGTCGGTAAGCTGTGAGGACAATTTATGCTGATAATCAACCTCCACTTCCGATTGTTGCGCATGGCGTTTGGCGACTTCAATACTGGTGGCGCTGGCATCAATGCCGGTTACCTGCGCCCCTGCGTTAGCCATATATTCACTGATAAGACCGCCGCCACAACCGATATCCAAAAGACTCAGGCCGGCCAGTGGCTGCGCCGCCTGCGCATCGCGATTGAAGTGCTTACAGAGCTGTGCCTGCATGATGTCGACCCGGGCTGCATTAAAGGCCAGGGCGGTCTTGTAGGGGCCTTTCGGGTCCCACCATGCTTCTGCCATTTCATCAAACCGGTCGATTTCTGCGCGTGACATATTGTCATTTTCCACCGATTTGCTGAGTTCACTTTTATCTAACATATTAGATTCTCGTTATTTTATTTCGAAATGGTGTATTGCTATTGAACTGGCTATTTTATACTCTGCCTGTAAGGATAGTGTTCAGGACAAAGGAAAAGAACCGTGGCGAATGCAAAGAATGTATATGGCAAGCCATTACAGTTATGTTGCGGTAACGGCGGGTATACCCGCGAAGGCTTTTGCTATGTGCCCCTTTCGGACATGGGCAACCACAGTGTGTGTGCTATCGTAGATCGTAAGTTTCTGGAATTTTCGGTGATGCAGGGCAACGATTTAATGACCCCCAGGAATGAGCTGGGCTTTCCCGGCCTGAAGCCGGGTGATCGGTGGTGTTTGTGCGCCTCACGCTGGCTGGAGGCCTATAAGGCAGGGGTCGCGCCCAAGGTGAACCTGAACGCGACCAATATCAGGGCGCTGGAGATAATCCCCTTACCCATTTTGGAAATGTTTACCAGCGAACCCGCCTAGGGACGACGAATAACAAGTAGTCGGGTTTCGGTCATGTCTTCGATGGCATAGCGTAAGCCCTCGCGACCCAGGCCGGAGTCTTTAACCCCACCATAGGGCATGTTATCGACCCGCCAGCTAGGCACATCGCCGATAATGACCCCGCCGACATCCAGCTCGTCCCAGGCTTGCTGAATTTTATAGATGTCCCGGGTAAATACCCCGGCCTGCAGACCGTAACGACTGTCATTCGCCTCTTGCAGGGCTTCGTCATAGTTGCTGAATTTAGCCAGCACCGAGACCGGACCGAAGGCTTCATCCGCACTTACATCGCAGTCTTTGGGAACATTTTCCAGTACCGTCGCCTCCAGCATGGGCCCCTTGCGAGTCCCGCCACACAGTACGCTGGCCCCCTGGTCGCGGGCACTATTGATCCAGTTTTCCAGACGCTCGGCTTCAGACTCCGCAATCATGGGCCCGATAAAGGTATTCTCATCACTGGGATCGCCACTGACCAGATCTTTGACCCGGGCCACATAACGTTCTTTGAACTCATCGTAAATACGTTCGTGGACCAGCAAACGCTGCACACTGATACAGCTTTGGCCTGACTGATAATAGGCACCGATAATAATGCGATTAATCGCATCATCCAAATCGGCGTCTTCATCGACGATACAGGCTGCGTTGCCGCCCAATTCAAGCACTACTGGCTTTTTCCCGGCCTTGGCTTTTAGCTCCCAGCCCACATCCGGTGAACCGGTAAAGCTAAGCAGTTTGAGCCGATCATCGGTAGTAAACAGCTCGGCGCCATCACGGCTACAGGGCAAAATAGAAAACGCGCCCTTGGGCAAGTCAGTTTCGGCCAGAACCTCGCCGATAATCAACGCGCCAATAGGAGTACGCGAAGCGGGCTTCAGTACAAAGGTACACCCCGCAGCAATCGCCGGCGCAACCTTGTGCGCTGTCAGGTTAAGCGGAAAGTTAAACGGTGAAATAAAAGAACAGGGACCAATCGGCACTTTTTTGGTCATACCCTGATAGCCATGGGCCCGCTCGGAGATTTCCAGATTAATGACCTCGCCATTAATTCGCACGCTCTCTTCAGCAGCAATTCTGAAGGTGTCGATCAACCGGGTCACTTCGCCCCTGGCATCTTTAATGGGTTTACCTGCTTCTATGCACAGCGCCTGGGCCAGCTCATCGAAGCGTTCTTCAAACCGTTTTACACAATGATCCAGCACCGCTTTACGCTGATACGGCGCCATTTTGGTCATGGCAGGCTGGGCCTGCTGGGCCGCTGCAATCGCTTTATCAATAGTCGCCGCGTCTGCCTTGGCCACTTTAGTGGCCACTTCGCCGGTGTATTTATTGGTGACATCCAGATCTTGGTTGGCAAATACCGCTTCGCTTGCCAGATAATAGGGATAACTGTCGTTTAACATTGCGAAGACTCCTTAGATTTCCTGACTGAGTTTTTTGATTGTACGGTTCAGTGTTTCGTCATTGAGACTGTAATCCACCGGGCAGTCGATCACATGCACCCCCGGGGTGTCGAGACAATGCTGTAACGTCGTGGCAATTTCAGCGGTTTCCTGGATACGCCAACCCTGGGCGCCATAGCTTTGGGCATATTTCACCAGGTCCGGATTACCATAATCCAGGCCAAAGTTACCCAGCTCCATATGCGATTGTTTCCACTTGATCATGCCATAGGCATCATCCCGTAACACAATCACCACTAAGTCCAGATTCAAGCGTACAGCGGTTTCCAGCTCCTGGCTGTTCATCATAAAGCCGCCATCTCCGCAGACACTGACCACCGGTACTTCGGGATGAACCAATTTGGCCCCCATTGCCGAAGGCAGGCCGGCGCCCATGCTGGCCAGCGCATTATCCAGTAGCAAGGTATTGGGAGTATAGGCCGGGTAATTGCGGGCAAACCAGATTTTATAGACGCCATTATCCAGCGTCACAATGCCATCTTCGGGCATGACTTTTCTGACATCACGCACAAACCGCTCAGGCAGTACCGGGAACCGGTCATCGTCTTCGGCTTCGCCCCGATGTTGTACATAAGCTTCATGAACATCTTTGTAGAAGTCCAGTTTCCAGTCGGTTTGGGGCGTAATGTCCTCTTTAATTTGCCAGATGCTGTTGGCAATATCGCCCACCACTTCCAGTTGCGGGAAATACACCGGATCGACGGTAGCAGAATCAAAGTTGATATGGATTACCTGCTGACCATCATGATGCATAAAGAAAGGTGGTTTCTCGACCACATCGTGGCCAACATTAATAATGAGATCTGCCCGTTCAATCGCCCGGTGCACAAAATCACCATCGGACAACGCCGTATTGCCAGCAAACAAGGGGTCGCTCTCATTCAGTACCCCTTTACCCATCTGCGTGGTCACAAAAGGAATACCGGTGGCATCGACAAATTCGCGTAACATCTTAGCCGTCAGCTTCCGATTGGCACCGGCGCCAATTAACAGCAGCGGTGAGGTGGCTTGTTCAATCATCTCTACCGCGCGGGCGATGGCCTTGTATTCGGCAATAGGCCGGCGCGTCATGCTGGGTTTAAGCAAGGGTGAGTCGGTATTTTCTGCGGCAATATCTTCGGGCAGTTCAATATGAACTGCGCCCGGGCGCTCCTCATGGGCCACCCGGAAGGCTTCACGGACCACCGAAGGGATGCGCTCACCGCTGACAACCTGAGTGGTATATTTGGTCACAGGTCTGAGCATATCCACCACATCAATCACCTGAAACCGGCCCTGCTTGGAGGTTTTAATTGGTTTTTGACCGGTAATCATCAGCATCGGCATGGCGCCAAGTTGCGCATAGGCAGCCGGGGTGACCAAATTGGTCGCCCCCGGGCCCAAGGTCGATAAACAAACTCCGACTTTACCGGTCAGGCGGCCATAGGTGGCAGCCATAAAGCCTGCGCCCTGCTCATGGCGGGTGAGGATCAATTTAATGTTTGATGTACGAAGAGATTCAAGAAGATCCAGATTTTCTTCACCGGGAATGCCGAAGATGTATTCCACCCCTTCGGCTTCCAGGGCTTTTACAAATAGGTCTGAAGCTTTCATCCTGTATTCTTGCTCCTTTATTGAAAGTGCGTTGGTACCAGGGTGTTAATGGCTACGCAGCCAAAGATGAAAGCGATTAGTCAGCAGTAAATGAATTCCTGGGTCGGCGCGTCAGCAATGCGGGTCGCCGCCCGCTGTCGCAGGCGCAAGAGTGCTTCTCGCTAGTATGCTAGGGGCTTTTTGTGGGCCTGACCCTGAACGCGCTTTGCAGCGGAAAGCCAGCAGCTTCTACCGGGTATTAAGCTGAAGGCACTTAGCGGCGTTACGCTAAGGGTCGTTATCAGGTATTAGGCCGAAGGCTCTGAGGCCCATTGGGTCAGTTTTTCTTTGGTGGCGTGTTTGATGTCATCATCATGCTGAGCCAGCCACCACTGCTCCATCATTTTGACATTGGCGCGATTGGCTTTGAAAAAGAAGTCAGCAATGTCTCCGGCCAACGGAATTAAGCCCAGGATGAAATCCAGAATGATATTACGGATCATTTTACGTTGCATATCTGCAGGCACCCCCATTTTACTGGCCAGGCGCACAATACGACCGGCCAGCAACAACGAGATGAAATCGCCTATCCCCGGAATAAAGCCTAATAAGCCATCCAGACCGATACGGTAACCCACCACGGGGATCCGAAATGCGGTATCCATTAAATTTGCCAACTTTTGCGCCTGTGCCAGGGCTTTTGGCGCCTTTGGGATATCTACACTCATTGACTTGCTCCTAATGCTTCAGCACGGCGGGCCCGAGCATCGGTATCCTGTTCCAGTTCCCAGCCATGCAGGTTTTGCTGAATCAAGCCAAACAATGCATCTATATGCTCTTCATCGGCATTGAGCGCCTCGATATATTCGTAACGCTGGCCCCCGGCTTCCATAAAGTATTCTTTATTTTCGTCGCCTATTTCTTCGATGGTTTCCAGACAGTCTGCGGAAAAGCCCGGACAGACCACCTGCAGCGACTTAATGCCCTCGCCGGGTAAGCGCTTCATAGTTTCATCGGTATACGGGCGCAGCCATTCTTCCCGGCCAAATCGAGACTGGAAGGATGTCAGATAGTCATCTTTGGATAAACCCAGCGCCTCAGCCAGTAGCCGGGAGGTCTTGTAGCACTGGCAGTGGTAGGGGTCACCATTTAACAAATAGCGTTTGGGGATCCCATGATACGACATCAGCAATTTATCCGCCCGCCCGTGCTGTTCCCAGTGGGCGCGAATTTTGTTGGCCAGCGCTGCAATATAGGCCGGGCGGTCATGGTACTGAGTAATAAAGCGAAGCTCCGGGATCCAGCGGCGGCCGCGAAAGTCTTCGGATAAGGCATCAAACGTCGAGGCCGTGGTCGAGGCGCAATATTGCGGGTACAAGGGTAACACCACCAACTTGCGTACACCCTGAGCATTTAAGCGGTCGATGGCGCTATCGATAGACGGCTGCCCATAGCGCATGGCGAACTCCACCACCACATCATCGCCGTAGTGTTGCTGACATTTTTTCGCCAGGGCCGCATGCTGCCGTTTGGTAATAGCCAATAGCGGCGAGCCTTCTTCGGTCCATACCGATGCATAAGCTTTAGCCGAACGCTTTGGCCGGATATTCAGAATCACCCCGTTTAAAATAAACCACCAGATGAAGCGCGGTACCTCCACCACCCGGGGATCGGATAAAAACTGTTTCAGATAGGGTTTCAGCGCCGCGCCAGTAGGACTTTGCGGCGTCCCCAGATTAGTAATGAGTACCCCGAGCCGGTCTTTTTGCCGATGCGAATAATCCGTTGTGCCTTTGAACTTCATCTATCCTGATCCGAATAAGAGGTGTAGCTAAACTTTACTATGTATACCGACGGATATAAATATTCGATCGCTTAAAGCCGCGTAATGAAAGCCCAATCAGGCCAATCGAAAATAACGGTTGTCCGTGTGGCTTACCTGGCCCTGAGACAAAAAAGGCAGCCATCCGGCTGCCTTTAACTGTGTCTGTTATTGGTAGTAGGTGGCGGCGCCCGGGCCCACAGGCATCCCCAGCACAAATACCCAGATAAAGAACAGCACCGTCCAGCCGACAAAGAAGATCATCGAGTATGGCAACATCATCGCAATCAGGGTGCCCATACCGATGTCCTTGCGGTAGCGGGCCGCCATCGCCAGAATCAAGCCAAAATAGCTCATCATCGGGGAGATGACATTGGTCACTGAATCCCCTACCCGGTACGCGGCCTGAATCACCTCAGGGGCATAGCCCAGCAGCATCAGCATAGGAACAAAAATTGGTGCGGTAACGGCCCACTGCGCCGAGGCGCTCCCCAGCGACAGATTCACCAGCCCGCACATCGTGATAAACAAAATGAATACCGAAGGGCCGTCCAACCCTACCGACTGCAACATAGCGGCGCCTTTGATGGCCAGTACGGTGCCCAAATTGGTCCATTTAAAGAACGCCACAAACTGGGCAGCAAAAAATACCAGCGTGATATATAAGCCCATCGAGCCCATGCTTTTGGACATGGCATTAATGACATCTTTGTCATTGTTCATGGTGCCGGCCACTTTTCCGTACACAAACCCGGGGATGGCAAAGGTAATAAAGATGAAGGCGACGATGCCTTTCAAAAATGGGCTGCCAACCACTTCACCGGTCTCAGGGTGACGCAAGATGCCATTGTCCGGCACAATGGTTAAGGCCAGTACCCCACAGGTGAGGGCAAACGCCACACCGGCCCATTTGAGGGCTTTCTTTTCCTGCGCCGTTGGCGCATTCATCTGTTGTTTCTCAAGCCCTTCGGGGGCTTGCGAGTCATCAAAGGTTCCTAACCGGGGCTCAACAATTTTTTCGGTAACCAGCGCCCCCATGATGGCAATCACAAAGGTACTGATAAACATGAAATACCAGTTCACTTCCGGACCCACGGTATATTCCGGGTCAATCATGCGGGCCGCGGCTTCGGTGATGCCTGATAACAGAGGATCCACCGTACCCAGTAGCAGATTGGCACTGTATCCGGCAGAAACCCCGGCAAATGCCGCCGCCAAACCGGCCAGCGGGTGGCGGCCAAGCGAATGAAAGATCATGGCGGCCAGTGGAATAAGCACCACATAGCCCAGCTCAGAGGCGGTGTTGGAAACAATGCCGGCAAACACAATGGCAAAGGTAACCACCTGCTTAGGTGCATTCATCACCAATCCGCGCATCGCGGCGGATAGCAGACCGGAATGCTCGGCGACCGCCACCCCCAGTAGCGCCACCAGCACGGTCCCGAGCGGCGCAAAGCCGGTGAAATTGGTAACCAGGCCGGTGACTATGCGTTGTAAGCCCTCGGCGGTCATTAAAGAAACCACGCTGATGACCCCATCGGCGCTACGGCCACTGGCACCTTCAGGGCGGGGATCCATCACCGAAATATCAAAATAACCCATCACGCCGCTTAGCAGCACAATAAACAGTGACAGTAACGCAAACAGCGTGACCGGATGGGGCAGAAGATTTCCCAGCCATTCTACTGTGCCTAAAAATCGGGCAAAAAAGCCGCTTTGCGCCTGCTCTTCGTAAGAAGTCTGGCTGGATGATTGATTGGAAGACAAACTGATACCTCTAACTAATAATTCACACTGCTGCGGGCCTCTGGCGGGCTTCAATGCAGCTTATCTCGTCTTTTTAGGGCAGCGATTGTAGCCTAACCGGGGCCGCAACGCACACTTTGTGAAAAAAACGTTACGAAAGGACGGGTTTACAGAACGAGATTTCATCTGAATAGCTGAGACGGGCCCTCTCCTGTATACCCCCTGCGATGTTTAACCTGAATCGGGGCTGGCCTATGGCGCGGAACGTGGGGATCGGGCACAAAAAAGCCAGCCCCAGGGCTGGCTTTTATTTCGGTAGCTTGCAGCTTAATTACCGCGGTTACCGTTTTTATCATTCATGTAGCGGAAGAACTCAGAATCCGGCTCGATTACCAGGATATCCTGTTTACTATCAAAGCTGTTGCGATACGCATCCATACTTCTTAAGAAACGATAGAAATCGGCATTCTGAGAATACGCAGACGCATAAATCTGTGCAGCTGCAGCATCCCCTTCACCACGAACCTGACGGGCGTTACGCTTGGCATCCGCCAGCATTACCGTAACCTTGGCATCAATATCGGCGCGAATGACCTCAGCCTGTTCCTGACCTTCTGAGCGGTGCTCACGGGCCACCGCCGCACGTTCAGCACGCATACGCTGGAAGATAGAGTTACTGACTTCAGTAGGCAGATTAATTTGCTTAACCCGCACATCCACAATCTCAATTCCCAGCTCATCAGAAGAAGTTGATGCCTGCTCCATCGCCTGGTTCATCAGTGCCGAACGCTCACCAGATACAATCTGGCGAATAGTACGGGTACCAAATTCAGAGCGCAGACCGTTATTGACCTTTTGCTTAAGCAGCGCCTCGGCCTGCATCTTGTTACCCCCGGTTGACAGGTAGTAACGTGCAAAGTCATCAATTTTCCATTTTACATAAGAATCAACAATTAAGTCTTTTTTCTCAGAGGTAACAAAACGGTCTGGTGCATCATCCAGCGTCTGAATCCGTGCATCCAGGGTTTTGACCGAGTCAATAAACGGCAGTTTAAAGTGCAGACCTGGTTCAAATACCCTGGTGTCACCGGTGTCGCCATCGCGTTGAACTTTACCAAACTGAATAACAATCGAGCGTTCGCCTTCGCGGACCACAAACAAGGAGCCTGACGCCAGCGCGACGAGTAGAATAAGCACAATTACCAGCAAATTCTTCATGCGTTATTGTCCTCCATTGTTAAAGCGACTGTCACGAACTCTCGAATTATTATTGGGGTTCGAGTTACGTTGATTGTTGTTTGAATCGAGCGACTGTAAATCAGGTAGCATATCTTTCATGCTGCGCGATGAACCGTTGCGGCGTTCCATAATCTTGTCCAAAGGCAGATACATCATGTTGTTGCCGTTTTTCGTATCCACCAGAATCTTGCTGGTGTTACCAAATACGGTTTCCATGGTCTCGATGTAAATCCGGTCACGAGTCACCTCTGGCGCACTTTCATACTGTGGCAATAGTTCCTCAAACCGGGCTATTTCACCCTGGGCTTCCAGAATAACCTGCTCTTTATAAGCCTGAGCTTCTTCATTCAGACGATTGGCCCGGCCACGAGCACGCGGTTCAATTTCACGGGCATAGGCTTCGGCTTCACGAATAAAGCGCTGTTCATCTTCCTGTGCCGAAATCGCATCATCAAATGCATCTTTAACTTCTTCAGGTGGACGTGCATCCCTGAAGTTCATATCGATGATAGAGACGCCCATATCATAGGGTTCAAGGATGGATTGCAGTTCTTCCCACACCCGCTGACGAGTCACCTCACGACCATCGGTAAGTACATCATCCATTTCTGAGTGACCCACCACATAACGAATCGCGCTGTCCAATGCCTGGCTCAGGGTGGACTCTGGATTGATTACCGAGAAATTCCAGCGATACGGGTCAAAGACACGATACTGCATTTCCATTTGCACCCCTACCACGTTTTCATCTTCGGTCAACATCGAGCCTGAACTATCCAGGTCACGAATTGACTGCACATCAACGGGGATTACGGTATCGACAAAAGTGGGCTTCCAACGCAAGCCGGGCTCTACTTCGGTGTAAAACTCACCAAAGCGCAAAACCACGCCACGTTCCGCTTCTTTTATCGTGTAAAAGCCGCTCACAAACCAGATGACAACCAGCAAACCGACCAACAGGCTGATGCCCAGTTTGCCCATGCTTTTGCCTGAACCGCCGCCATCGCCGCCGCCCATTTTACTGAATTTGCCGAACAGATTTTTAAACACATCGTCCAGATCCGGTGGTCCCTGGTCACGTTTGTCACGATTTTTCCAGGGGTCATTATTCTTGTTGCCACCCGGCTCATTCCAAGCCATGCTAATACTCCGTAAAGTGGTTATTGATTTAGTGTACGTAAAATTTGTGTGCGCAACTACCCTGTACCACAAGTTCAGTGGTGCACCACAAATTCAGAAAGACCGGTATCCAAGCGTTTCTCGAGACGATTCCAGTCTACCGCAGGCATTTTAATATCGACCACCCAGTCGCCATCGGTAGCATAAGACTCCTGCGAAATGCAATTGAGCTCATACAACACACCGCGTAACTGACTCTGTGCCGGTGGAATGCGCAAGGTGTAACTTACCATATTTTTTGCCAGGCAGTCGGTTAGTGCTTCACTTAACAGTTCAGCGCCCTGGCCGGTTTGCGCCGACAGCCACACCCTTACCGGCATGCCTTCATCGTTGCGTTCAATACGCGGGGCGACGTCATCGAGATTATCTATCTTATTACAGATAATTAACTGAGGAATATCTCCGGCGTCGATTTCATCGAGCACCTCATTTACCTCGTCCATAGTCTCTCGATAACGCGCATCTGACACATCGACCACATGCAAGAGAATATCGGCTTCCTGGGTTTCCTGCAGCGTCGCTTTAAACGCGGCCACCAAATCATGGGGCAGATGCCGGATAAATCCGACGGTGTCGGCCAGAATCGCTTCGCCCACATCCTGCAGTTCGATTTTACGCAAGGTGGGGTCCAGCGTTGCAAACAATTGATCCGCTGCATAGACATGGGAATCGGTAATCTGATTGAACAGAGTAGATTTGCCCGCGTTGGTATAGCCCACCAACGATACGGTAGGAATTTCAGCACGCTTGCGAGAGCGGCGCCCCTGCTCGCGTTGCTTTTGCACTTTTTCCAGACGCCGTAAAATGGTTTTTATCCGGCCCCGCAACAAACGTCTGTCGGTTTCAAGCTGGGTTTCACCAGGACCACGCAGGCCAATACCGCCTTTTTGGCGTTCAAGGTGAGTCCAACCCCGGATAAGCCGGGTAGAGATATGACGAAGTTGCGCCAGCTCTACCTGCAATTTACCTTCATGGGTACGGGCGCGCTGCGCAAAAATATCCAGTATCAGGCCGGTTCTGTCCAACACCCGACACTTGCAGATCGCTTCTAAATTGCGCTCTTGCGACGGCGACAGCGAATGATTGAAGATAACCACATTCGCCTCATGCGCATTAACGGCAGCAGCAATTTCTTCGGCCTTGCCTGAACCTACAAAATACTTCGCATGCGGTGCATTCCGCGATGTGGTTAATACCTCAACGGCATCCACCCCAGCAGAATTTACCAGCAGCTCCAGCTCCGCAAGCTCTTCTTTGGTATTGTCGTCAGTAAAATTTATATGAACAAGGACTGCCCGTTCACCGGCTTCATAACGGTCAAACAAGCGATGTACCTCTTAAATTAGTCAGTTTTAGTATTGTCTGCATCTCCTTGGGTTGCACTAGGCATAGTAATGGCACGTGCCGGTACTACAGTTGAAATAGCATGTTTATAAACCATCTGGCTGACTGTGTTCTTAAGCAAAATCACGAACTGGTCAAACGATTCAACCTGGCCCTGAAGCTTAATACCATTTACCAGATAAATTGACACTGGGATACGTTCTTTGCGTAACGCATTCAAAAATGGGTCTTGTAGAGATTGCCCTTTAGCCATCTGAAATCCTTAATTTTTATTATTAATGTGACACGTATAATACGGTCACTATGCTTAATGTATACCACACTCCTTATTCAGGGTGTGATTTTTGCCAATATTTTAGCCAAATTATCGTTAGCAAATGTGTCCAGCCAGGTGACCTCTGGCCAACCTCTAAGCCAGGTCATTTGTCGCTTTGCCAATTGTCGGGTAGCGATAATGCCTTTTTCGCGCATTTGCGCATAAGACAGCTCCCCCGCCAGATACTGCCAAACTTGTCGGTACCCTACTGAACGTATAGCGGGTAAGTCTTCATGAAGATCACCCCGCTGCCGTAAACGGTTAACTTCGTCAACCAGCCCATTATCCAGCATCATATCAAAACGCTCGGCGATACGTGCATGCAGCTGCGCCCGATCTTCAGGCGCGATAGCAAATTGCGTAATGGCATAGGGACATGCCGGCCCTTTTTGCTGCTGCCACTCGGTCAGCGACTTACCGGTACTACGGTACACTTCCAGCGCCCGGGTCAGGCGCTGTGGATCATTCGGATGAATGCGTTGTGCACTCACCGGATCAATTTGCGCCAATTGCTGATGCAATTTTTCCCACCCAAGCTGCTGCGCTTCACGGGCAATATCTGCCCGAGTCGTTTCGTCAGACTTAGGTAAGGGCGAAATACCGTTTATCAAGGCATTAAAATACATCATTGTGCCGCCGACCAATACCGGAATATGGCCACGCTCATGAATCTGTTCAATCAGGGTGGTGGCATCCTGACAAAACTGGGCAACCGAATAACTTTGGGCGGGATCCAGCATATCAATTAGCCAGTGTTTGGCAACGGCTTGTTCTGCTTCGGTGGGCTTGGCGGTGCCCACATCCATACCGGTATAGACCAGCGCCGAATCCACACTGATGATTTCACATGGCCGCGCCCCGGCAAGTTCCAGAGCCAGGCCCGTTTTACCCGAAGCCGTAGGGCCCATAATGGCGACTACCGGCAAGGCAGACTTATTACCTTCAGGCATTTGGGTTATCCCATTGTTGAATCAGGTTTTCCAGCGTACGCACTCTACCAAACTCCTGAATCCAATCCCAGCGTTTTGCCTGTGCTTGCTCATCAAACCATTGCCAGACCAGGGTATACACCGAATCGGGCCAGGTCACGGGTAGCTTTGCAACTTGCTGACACATGGTCTCGATTGTGTCTGCATCTACCGACATTATCGCCGGAAACAGGGACACCCAGGGAAGGTGGCGGCTACCTGCTGGCACCTGCTGTAATCGCAGTTTGCCAGCCGCCCGATTTATAACAAATCCGAGGTCATTGAGTAAATTGACCGTTGATTCAAAAATTTCTTCATTTTCAATCGCTACCGGCATCAGTAGCGGCTGGGAGGTACGACTATGGTCTAATAGTTGCTGCCACCAGGGCGCCAGTAAATCGTTGGCGCCAACTAACCAACACTGGGGGCCCGGCTGATTAAACGATACTGCACTGATAACGCGAGGGTCTCGGGCGACTGCGGCGCCTTACTGTCCCCCTGCGGTTCGGCTGGGGTCATTAACTCACGATACCGGGTCTGGTAAGCCTCGCTTATACCCGGGTTACGCGCCGGGCCCCGCCCCCGCCTGCGGCCCGGCCGGACACGCCGGCCCCTGCACCAGGGTTAAACCCATGGTGCATGCCCGCGCGCCCCGAAGGCGGGGCAAATATAGCGTCGGACCGCGACGCTGACACCGGGGAGGAGGTGTCGGCAGGAGGGGCTGGCTTCTCGCGCCCGGCCGTCAGTGGCCGAATGTAATCATGTTCCGGTTCCTGCTGCTCCCAGCGCTGGGCATCAGGCACCAGGGCCTCCATCACCGTTTTTACAATAAAATCATGCACCAGCCGGCTTTGCTGAAAGCGCACTTCGTGTTTCGCCGGGTGGACATTGACATCCACATCTTTGGGATCAATCGTCAGGTAAAACACAAACGCGGGCTGTTCATGAGAAGCGTACACGGTTTCGTACGCCTGCCGGATGGCATGCAAGATCAGTTTATCGCGCATCCCGCGGCCATTTACAAAGGAAAACTGGCAATCATTGCTACTGCGCATTACCTGCTCGGTACCCAGCCAGGCTTCTACCGCCATCCCTTCATAATCCAGCGCCACATGAATCGCATTGTCGACAAATTTCTGGCCCACCACCTGCGCAATACGCTGATTATGGGGCTGTTGAGCACCCGCCATATAGCGCTTTACATCTTTACCATTGTGTTTGAGTAAGAAGCTGACCCTGGGATGGCTTAACGCAATGCGTCGCAACACATCTTCAATATGCTGGAATTCGGTTTTTTCGGTGCGTAGAAATTTCCGCCGGGCTGGCGTATTGTAGAACAGATCGGCAACATCAATGGTCGTGCCCTGCGGGTGCGCCGCCGGGGTCACGGTCACCTGCATTTCACGACCTTCACAGCAGGCCTGCCACGCTTCGTTCTGTGCTTCGGGTTTGGAGGTAAGGGTTAAGCGGCTTACAGAACTAATACTGGCCAGCGCCTCGCCCCGAAATCCCAGCGACAGAATTTGCTCAAGATCATCCAACGAGGCAATTTTACTGGTGGCATGCCGGCTGAGGGCCAGTTGAAGCTCCTCTTTGGCGATGCCTTTGCCGTTGTCCTTGAGCTTGATGCGTTTATGGCCGCCGCGCTCAATCTCCAGCTCAATTCGGGTCGCCCCGGCATCCAGACTGTTTTCCACCAGCTCTTTCACCACCGAGGCGGGTCGTTCGACCACCTCACCGGCAGCGATCTGATTAGCCAATTGTGGAGGTAACAGTTGTATAGGCAAAATTCTTGTGTATCCGTTGTTGTTACTGAGTTATCAGGTGCTGGGGATGGTCAGCACCTGACCAATTTGCACCACGTCGCTACGCAGATTATTGGCTTCGCGAATACTGCTGATATTTACATTATAGCGCTGCGCCAGCAGTGATAACGATTCGCCGCTGCGTACCTTATGGGTGCGATTGCGTTCTTTTTGCGCGGCCCACAAGGTGCCATCGGGCGGCACCTGCATGAAATAACTTTTGGTGGCGTTAAACATAGACCGGGCCAGCCGAGTACGAAAGGTTTCCCACAGCAGGTTTTTTTCTTCCTGCGGATTAGAGATAAACCCGACTTCCACCAGAATTGAGGGATATCCGGTGCGGTAAGAACCGCAAAACTGGCCGCCTGAGGCTTGCGTTTATGCAGGCGGGTAATTTGTTTCATCTCGCCGATAACTTTTTTACTTAAATCGTAACTGGCCGACATGGAATGGTCCATCGACAAACCAATGATGGTTTCTGCCAGATAACGTTCACTGGCGTTATCTGAAATCACTTCCGCTGCGCCCCCCAGCAATTCCGAATGCCGCTCGGTTTTTTCCAGCCAGCGACCCAGCTCTGAGTCTGCCCGCCGCATGGATAATACCCATACCGAACCGCCTCTTGGCTCCGGCTGGCTAAAGGCATCCGCATGAATTGAAATCAGTAAGTCCGCTTTCTTCTGGCGGGCAATCTCAGGTCGCTTAGTGGGATAAACATAATAATCACCATCACGGGTTAGCACCGGGCGCATACCGGGCTCGGCCTCAATCATTGCCGCCAGTTTTTTCGCAATGCTTAAGGTAATGTGCTTTTCATAAGTGCCCGAAGGACCCACCGAGCCCGGGTCCTTACCCCCATGTCCGGCATCAATGGCGATAATAATATCCCGATCCCGGGCGTTGCTGCCACTGTCCATTCGTATCGGTGCGCTGTTACCTGTCTGTGTAGCCTGGGCCGCCTGCGGCTGACTATCGTGTAAATCAATCACCAATCGGTGGCCATAGGCACCGTCGGGGGCCACCGCAAACAAAGACGGATCAGCCTTGCGGTTGAGATCCACCACCAGCCGGGCCGACTGGTTATTCTTTGGCGTGGAATAACGTACCCGCCTGACCAGCGAACCGGTTTTGCCTGCTATCGCCAGGCTGGCATCATCACTGGTGTTGGCTAAGTCGATCACCACCCGGTGCGGGTTGGCCAGGATAAAATAGGTAAAATCAGCGGGCCCGGCCAAATCCAGCACCACCCGGGTTTTGTCTGCCGCCGGGGCAACCCGCACGCCGTCAATCTGGCCAGCAGCGGCCATCGCGGGTGTTGCCACCAGCCACAGTACCGTAAACAATAAAAGTAAGCGCACCATACTTCGCCTTTGCCTGTTAGGTCGTCATTATTATTAAGGCTTGGTTACCCTGTTACTGGTTAAGGCTGTTAACCAGTTTCTGCCCTGCGGCGGAGTCTCCGCGTACCACTACTTTGCGACAGTCATCCTGCAATTCAATACTCAGATGTATATCGGCAGGCGCCAACAAACCGGTGCCCCGCTCCGGCCACTCAATAAGGCACAGCGTATGTTCCGAAAAATAGTCCCGAATGCCCATAAATTCCAGCTCTTCCGGATCAGCCAGCCGATACAGATCAAAATGATACACCGCAAAATCGGCAAGCTCATAGGGTTCTACCAGCGTATAGGTAGGACTCTTAACATTGCCTGAATGTCCCAAAGCCTGAATAAAATAACGACTAAAGGTGGTTTTACCGGCCCCCAGGTCACCCTCAAGATATATCACCAGCCCATGGCGGATAACGTTTTTGGCCTGTGCAGCCAGCTGTTGTGCCAGGGTACGGGTTTGTTGTTCATTAATAATCGTGGCCTCGTAACGGGCCTGCGATAAAGACTCTGCCATGGTTATTCAAACTGCCTGTTTATTGCCGCCTGGGTGTCGCCGGCAAACTACTACTGATTAATAAGTGCCCGCACTGCTTCAAACAAATCGCTGGCAAGCATACCTCGTTGTCCATAAAGCTCAGCTAAGTCATCGCCAGCTTTAGCATGTAATGTTACACCATAGCGACTGGCAATATCGAGACTCATTCCCTGAGCAAGTAATGCACCAAGTATACCACTAAGTACATCCCCGCTGCCGGCCGTGGCCATGCCCGGATTACCATGCCGACACACTGCCACCGAGGTTTCATTGTCAATGATGGTTCCGGCGCCTTTGAGAACACAGGTAGCATGATACCGCTGGGCGCATTGTTTGGCATAATTAAAGCGATCGCTTTCTACATCATCCACCGATACCCCCAGTAACCTGGCAGCTTCGCCGGCATGCGGGGTCAATATGCTGTGTTCAAGCGTATAGGCACTGGCTTGCTGACTTAACAGGTTCAGCGCATCGGCATCCAGCACCACAGGCTTGTCTTCACTTTGACAGTGTTTAAGCACCTGGGCAAACGTCTGCTGGGCCCAGTCATCCTGCCCCAGGCCCGGCCCGATGACCACACAGGTAGCCCATTGCAGCGCATCCTCCAGATCTTCACTGCTCACCATCAGCTCCGGTCGGCCGGCGCTGACCTGGATAATCGACTTTTCATGCACATAGGTGCGCACCATTCCCGCCCCACTGCGCAAGGCCGCCTCGCCGGACAGCCGAATGGCACCGGCTGTGCCCTTGTTGCCGCCCACACAGAGCAGGCGACCATACGAGCCTTTATGACTGTGCACATCGCGTGGCCCCAAACGGGTAAATTGCTCTATATCGAGCCAACTGGCAAAGGGTTTCACCAATTTGGAAAAGGCGTCACTGACACCCAAATCTTCAAATACCAGCCGTCCGCAGGACTGCTTGCCCGCCCCGGTGGTCAGCCCGGGTTTAATGCCCACCAGGGTCACCGTCACATCGGCCTGCACACACCGCCCCAGCGAGTGTCCGGTATTGGCATCCAGGCCTGAAGGTACATCAATACTGATCACCGGTACCGAACTGTGATTCACCGTATCGATGATTTGTGCAAACTCGTTACGAATATAGGTATTGATACCGGTGCCCAGCAGCGCATCAATAACCACCCCGCATTGCGCGAGTAGCTCGTCATCGAATCTGGAGACTGAATTACCCGCTTCCAGCCAGCGCTGTTGGGCCCGGCCGGCGTCGCCATCCAGCTTACGCTCTGGCTCTACTGCACACACCGTGACCTTGCGCCCGGCCTTTTGGGCACAGTGGGCAGCAATATAACCATCGCCGGCATTGTTGCCCTGTCCTACCAGTACCAGCAAGTGGTCCGCCTGGGGAAACGCGGTCTCGCACTGTCTGAAAATAGCTTCACCAGCCCGTTCCATCAGGGTAAATAACGTCACCGCGCTCTCTTGAGCTGCTTGCTGTTCGTTATCCCGGACCGCATCGGCGCGAAACAGTTTGTATGATAAACTTGAGTTCAGTTGTGTATCCAGCATATGTCCATGTCCAGAATCAGTACAGTAGATTTAGTTCAGTTAACTCACGATATCAAGGCTTGGGGCCGTGCGCTAGGCTTTCAGCAGGTTGGCATCAGCGATATTGATCTGCAACACCATGAAGGTGCGCTTCGCGCATGGTTAGACAACGGCTATCACGGCGATATGGATTACATGCAAAAGCATGGGATGAAACGCGCGCGGCCCGACGAACTGGTCCCGGAACAGTCAGGGTCATCAGTGTGCGCATGGATTACCTGCCGCCGGATGCTTCTTTTGCCAAAAACCTTAAAGACAGCCACACCGCCTATATCAGCCGTTATGCCCTGGGGCGGGACTATCACAAAGTGTTACGTAAACGGCTGAAACAACTGGGGGAAAAAATAACCCGGGAGCTTGCCACCACCGAGTTCCGCCCGTTTGTGGATTCAGCGCCGGTCCTTGAGCATGCTATCGCTGAAAAAGCCGGCCTGGGCTGGACCGGCAAGCATTCATTAACCTTACATCGTGAGGCCGGCTCCTGGTTTTTTCTGGGCGAGTTGTTTATCAACCTGCCATTACCCGTGGATGAGCCGGTGGCAGAAGGCTGCGGCAGCTGTAATGCCTGTATCACTATGTGTCCCACCGGCGCAATTGTGGCCCCGTACCAGGTAGACGCGCGCAAGTGTATTTCCTATCTGACCATTGAATATGATGGCGTCATTCCTGAAGCGCTACGGCCTCTTATGGGTAATCGTATCTATGGCTGTGATGACTGTCAGCTGGTGTGCCCCTGGAATCGCTACGCCAGTGTCACAGAAGAAACTGATTTTCATCCACGCCAGACCTTGCATGGTCAGTCGCTGCTGTCTTTATGGGCCTGGAATGAAGCCACATTTTTAACCAACACCGAAGGCTCACCCATCCGGCGTATTGGCTTTGAAAAATGGCAGCGTAATATTGCGGTGGCGCTGGGCAATGCCCGGGCGGACAAGGAAATTCTGGAGGTACTGACCCAGGCGGTGGACTCAGCCTCAGCTCTGGTTGAGCCGCATCTGCAATGGGCTATTGAACAACAGCAGCAAAAATTGCAGCATCACGAGCACCAGCCGGACCGGAAAACCGCCCGGCTTACCCGGGTGGTGGAAAAAGGCCTGCCCCGTGATGCGTAGCGGGTGTTATGAGTTCACCACCGCCTGGTAACGCAAGACAAAATACCTGGTTCTGCCTTTAGCAGTGTTGGTGGCGTTTTTTTGCGAAGCCTTGCCATAGCGCCACCATGGCTGCCGTTCCAGCTGTTCCACCATCAATTCAAACTCGGAGACCTGGCCAGTAAACTCGCCGGTTAGTTCACAGCCGTCAATGTTGCAACGCACAGAATGCAGCAATAAGCTGCGGGCATTAGGGTGCAGGGTAAAGAACTCTTTTACCCGGTCTTCCGAGTCAGCATCATCCGCCAGTGCCTCACCTGTATAAGGGGACACCGCCGCGGAGGACTGGCCGGCGGTGGCCGTCAGCGTCTCCACCTGAACCGGATCCGGCTCAGGTTTTTCCTGTAGCCGCATCAGAATACGCTGGGTATTTTTATCGCTGACGGCGAGCAGTTTTTGGTAATAACCATATTTGTAGGCCGCGACGGCAATAAAGCCGATCAAAAGCAGGTAGATCCAGCGTTTCATATCACCCAAATACCTGTATTACCCATGATAAGGCCGGCTCAATCGATGCACCGCCTCAATAAAGACCCCGGCATTCTCCGGGGGCACATCCAGGTGAATTCCATGACCCAGATTAAAGACATGGCCACTACCTTTACCATAACGGGATAAGATATCGGCCACCTCATCTTCGATGCGCTCAGGGCTGGCATACAGCATGGAAGGGTCCATGTTGCCCTGCAAGGCGACTTTGTCGCCAATACGGTCACGGGCTTCATCGATATTGATGGTCCAGTCCAGGCCCACCGCATCACAACCGGTAGCCGCAATCGCTTCAAGCCACATGCCGCCATTTTTGGTAAATAAGGTGACCGGCACCCGGCGGCCTTCGTTTTCGCGGGTCAGACCATCGACAATGCGGGCCATATACTGCAATGAAAAGTCGTTGTAATCACGCGGCGACAACACGCCGCCCCACGTATCAAAAATCATTACCGATTGGGCCCCAGCCGCAATCTGCGCATTTAAATACAGGGTGACCGAATCTGCCAGCTTGGCCAGCAGCGCATGCAAGGTAGCAGGTTCAGCAAACGCCATTTTTTTTATTTTGGTAAAAGCCTTACTCGCACCACCTTCGATCATATAGGTCGCTAAGGTCCAGGGGCTTCCGGAGAACCCAATTAACGGCACCTCACCACGCAGCTCCTTGCGGATAGTACGCACCGCGTTCATAACGTATTGCAGCTCGCCTTCGGGGTCCGGCACCCCGATTTTGTTGACATCGGCAGCGCAGGTCAGCGGTCGGCTGAATTTAGGGCCTTCACCAGGCTCGAAATAAAGTCCCAGTCCCATGGCATCAGGAATAGTGAGAATATCTGAAAATAAAATGGCCGCATCAAGTTCAAACCGGCGTAAGGGCTGCATGGTCACTTCACACGCCAGTTCCGCATTGCGGCACAAAGACATAAAGTCCCCTGCCTGCGCCCGGGTCGCTTTGTACTCAGGTAAATAGCGTCCGGCCTGGCGCATCATCCACACCGGGGTCATATCCACAGGTTGCTTCATCAGGGCCCGTAAATAACGGTCGTTTTTCAGCTCGGCAATTGGCGTCGGTGACTGCTGTGACATAACTTCCTCAAAAATAGCAATAGTCTTCGGTGGACATGAACATGAACTCGAAAAGGGGCCGAAGTATAACAACTTTTCCTATTCCGGGTATGATTTTATGCCCACAAAAATCCGGGCATGGGGCTTGTACCCCGGGGTGCAGATTTGGATTACTACGGCTTATGTATCACCGCTTCAATCAACCGCCCGGCGATGGACTCTTTGGGCGGTGTCTTAGGCAGCGCGGTAAAATCAAACCACTGGGCATCGACAATTTCGTGCTCATCGATACAGATATCGCCCCCTGCATATTCGGCAATAAAGCCGACCATCAGCGAGTGCGGAAAAGGCCAGGGCTGACTGTCAAAATAGCGCACATTGGTGACCCGTACGCCCACCTCTTCTAACACTTCACGATGTACCGCCTGTTCTAAGGTTTCTCCGCTTTCCACAAACCCGGCCAGGGTTGAGTACATCTGCGGGTCTTTATGACGCACGCCCCGGGCCAATAACATCTTTTGCTGATCATAATCATAGATGGCGACGATGATGCACGGTGAGACTCTGGGGTAGGTGCGGTGACGACAGCGGGTGCATTGCATCGCCATTTCCCAGCCCACCTGCTCAGCCGGTGAACCGCACTGGCCACAATAGCGATGGGTGCGTAAAAAATGGACATACTGCCAGGCGCGGGCAAATTCACGAAAGCTTTGCGGATCATGCAGCATCAGCAAATGCCGTAACGACACCCACTCCCAGCCCTGCACATTAATATGTTCACTGCCAATATCCAAAACATGCAGATGGGCAACTTCTGCTTCGCCATAATCCAGAGCCGGTAAAACATGTACCTCATCAGCATAGTGCTGCAAAAAAGGTAACCCTTGCCAGGGCCCTGCTGGCAATTCACCGGTGTCGGCACTAACCAGAACTTTATTACTGGCTACCACCACCCATTGCCCCTGATAGGCCTGCAGCTCAGAAACTGTTACTTTGTTCATCATAAGGTGAAGCATACCGTGAAGGTTGATTATCCGGGATGATAATCTGCGGTCTTGGGTGGTGACAAGGGTTTCGCGAATTTGCTGGTAAAACAGGCGATTTGTACTGAACCTTGGCAGTGTTATACTCAACTCATGCATGCGAAACATCGCGCTGATAACTTTGTCTGAGAGAGGCAATATGTTAAACAAACTGGAACAACTGCAAGACAAATGGGGTGGTCATTCTGCCACCATCGACCACTGGTTACAGGCCCGTCAGCAGCTGCTTATTCAGTATTGTGAGCTTATTGGCCTTCGTCAGACAGCGCCTTGTCTTCCGGAACAGCACCAGGTTACCCAATTCTGTAATTTACTTATGGACTATCTCTCGGCCGGACATTTCGAGGTTTACGATATTTTGGTCAGTGATGATAACCGTGGCACCGCGCTAAAACATGACGTTTACCCTCAGCTGGCTCGCATTACCGATGAGGCATTGTCTTTTAATGATGCGTTTGCGACCGAGTTGCAGGTCGCCGACAGCTCTCGGTTCGACCAGCAACTGGCCGCTCTGGGAGAAACCCTGGAAGACCGTTTTGCCCTTGAAGACAGATTAATCAACCATATGCTGGAACAACACGGTGCGCAAAGTATCCAACAGGCTCAACAGGCCAAAACAGACTAAGTCTGTAATTGTTGCGCAGCAAAATACCTAAACAGCGAAGACGAAATAATGACAAACGCCACGTTAATTAACAAAGCCCGTGCTTATTGCGAGCAGCGAAACGTACGTTTTACCCCATTGCGGGAAAAAGTGTACGATATTTTGCTGGGTAAACATGGGCCTATGGGGGCATATGAGCTTCTTGATTCGCTAAAAGAAACCGAAACCAGTGCCAAACCGGCTACGGTATACCGCGCCCTGGATTTTCTGCTCGAATTTGGTTTTATTCACCGGTTAGAATCGACCAATGCCTTTGTAGCCTGTTATCATTTCGGCTGCCATCACCCTGTCCAGTTCCTGATTTGCGACAGTTGTGGCGATGTGGCAGAAATTCAGTCGCAAGGGCTAAAGGCAACATTAGATAAACAGGCTCAGGAACACGGCTTTTCGGTGTCAAAACAAACCATCGAAGCGCACGGCCTTTGTGCTGACTGTCAGCAAGCCGAAAAGGAAGAAGTAAAGGGGCAAGAACAACATGAATGCTGAGTTTGTAAATCCATTCATAAGCGGACTTCTTAATGTCCTTGAAACCATGGCACAAACCAGCCTTAAGCCTGGTAAACCCATGAAAAAAAACACTGATATTGCTAAAGGGGATGTGTCTGGTCTGATTGGCATGGTGGGGCCACAGGTAAAAGGCTCATTGTCGATTACCTTTGATGAAAATCTGGCGTTAACCCTGATGGAGCGCATGGTTGGCGAACGGCCGGCATCGGTCGATGCTGAGGTAGGCGACATGGTGGGTGAAATCACCAATATGATTTGTGGTAACGCCAAACGCGAACTGTCTGAAAAAGGCTTCGATTTCGGCATGGCCACCCCGATGGTGGTCTCCGGCAGTCAACATACCATCAGCCATCAGGTCGATGGCCCCAAACTCATCATGCCGTTTAATAGTGATGAAGGCATGGCCCATCTGGAAATCTGTTTTGACAAATAGCATCTGGCACAGCGAAACCCTTACCCTACCTGCCCAGCGCCGCGGGTTTCATTTAATCACCGACGACATTATTGCGGCTCTGCCCCAGATTAACACCCTGAAGGTCGGCCTTCTCCATCTCTGGCTAAAGCACACCAGCGCCGGATTAACGATTAACGAAAACGCTGATCCGTCAGTCAGAACTGATCTGGAAGCTTGGTTTAACCATACTGTGAAAGAAGATACGCCGTATTTTACTCACACTTTCGAAGGAAGTGATGATATGCCGGCGCATATAAAATCAAGCCTGTTGGGATGCGAGGTCACCATCCCAATAGCAGATGGGAAGCTACAGCTTGGCACCTGGCAAGGCATTATTTTGGCCGAACACCGCGACAATGGCGGTGAACGTAGTATTATAGCTACTTTAAACGGTTGTCAAAGGTAAGAACGGGGTTATATACTTGCACTGCTCCTTATGCTGTTTTGGTATAGTACCTGCATAATTCCCGGAACTAAGTTATTCACTCAACTTTACATAGGATGTGACTATGAAAAAAACATTTAATGTTGCAGCAATTGCTTTAGCCGTCATGTCGGCTAACAGCTATGCCCAGGACAATTCTGGTAAACCATTCGATAGCTGGATTGGTCTACATGGGATGTATTACAGCGCTGAAGAAACCAAGCCAGCCGATGATATTATGGAAGATGGCATGGGATTCGGCGGCGAATATGGCTGGCGTTTCGATGAGACCTGGGCGGTTCGCGCAGAACTTACAGCACTGGATATCGACTATAAACAACTGCTGGGCAGGGATGACAGTGTTTCTGGTGTATCTTACGGTGTAGATGGTATGTATTTCTTACCGAATGATATGTGGTACCTGTTTGGTGGATACAAGCGTCAGGATTTTTCTGAAAACCACGACCTAATCAATCTGGGTATCGGTAAACACTGGGACATCCATGAAAAAGTGAAACTGGTTACTGAAATTGCTGGTTACCAGGGTCTGGATGAAAGCTACAACGACTACAGCGCCAAAGTAGGTGTAGTATTCCCAATGGGCGGCTCATCTTCATCAGCGCCTACTCCTGCTCCTTCAACGCCGGTTAACAATGACACTGATAATGATGGTGTTATGAACAACATGGATGACTGTGCCAATACCCCGGCCGGCGCCCAGGTTGACAACCGTGGCTGTGAGATCACCGCAGACAGCGATAACGATGGTGTTGCTGATAACAAAGACCAGTGCGCTGATACGCCTCGCAATGATCGTGTAGATGCAGACGGCTGTACTGTTTTTGAACAAAAAGAAGTAACTCACACAGTCCGTGTTTTCTTCCCTCACAACAGTGCTGAAGTTACCGACCCGCGCGCCGAAAACATTCAGAAATTTGCTTCGTTTATGCAACGTTATGGCAAAACAGATGCACTGATTGAAGGCCATGCGTCACAACCTGGCGATGCGCAGTACAACATGGACCTGTCTAAGCGCCGTGCAGAAGCGTTTAAAGACGTGTTGGTAAACGAGTACGACATTGATGCTTCACGCCTTTCTACTGAAGGCTTTGGTGAGACTCAGCTGTTAGATGAATCTAATACTGCTGAAGCACATCAGAAAAATCGTCGCATCCACATTCGTGTAACTGCGACCGAAGAAGTACCAAAAGAGCGTAACTAAGTTCCGGCGGTATTCCAGATAGCAAAAAAGCGCTCATTTGAGCGCTTTTTTTTGGTCTTTAATAATATCCAGAACCTGCCTGAGGGGATTGCTATCAATAAACAGCAATCAATAATCGTCGGCGATGGCGGGACCGGCGTAATTATCAAACCGCGAAAACTGGCCCTGAAAGGTAAGCCGGGAGGTGCCTATGGGACCATTACGTTGCTTACCGATGATGATCTCTGCAATTCCCTGCTCTTCACTGTTTTCGTGATACACCTCATCCCGGTAAATAAACATGATCAAATCGGCATCCTGCTCAATAGAGCCTGATTCACGCAAGTCCGAATTGACCGGGCGCTTATCAGCCCGCTGTTCCAGACTCCGGTTTAGCTGAGACAACGCCACCACGGGTACTTCCAGCTCTTTAGCCAGGGCTTTGAGTGAGCGGGAAATCTCCGCAATTTCCAGGGTTCGGTTGTCGCTTAACGAGGGCACCCGCATTAACTGCAGATAATCCACCATGATCATAGAAATACCACCACGCTCCCGGGCAAGTTTACGGGCCCGGCTACGCACATCCATCGGTGTCAGCCCCGAGGAGTCATCAATAAACAGATTGTCGCGGTCTTTGAGCATCGCCATGGTATTTGAAATACGGGCCCAGTCTTCATCGTCCAGCTGCGCGGTTCGTATCTTGGTTTGATCGACCCGACTTAATGAAGCCAGCATCCGCATCATGATTTGTTCCGAAGGCATCTCTAAGCTGAACACCAGTACCGGTTTTTCTTCGGCCATCATGGCGTTCTCACACAAGTTCATGGCGAACGTGGTTTTACCCATCGACGGACGCGCCGCCACAATCACTAAGTCTGAAGGTTGCAGGCCACTGGTTTTTTTGTCCAGATCGGTAAAGCCGGTGGTGACCCCGGTTACTTCCTTATTGGTTTTTATCAGGGCTTCAAGCCGGTCGATGGTTTTGCCAAGAACGCTGTCTACCCCAACCGGCCCTTCAGACTCATTGGTCCGTTTTTCGGCAATTTCAAACACTTTGCTTTCGGCATAATCGAGGATATCAGCACTATCCCGGCCTTCCGGGTTATAGCCAATTTCGGCAATTTCGTGGGCGGCGCCGATAAGCTCCCGGGTAATGGCCCGCTCAGCAATGATTTTGGCGTAGGACACCACATTGGCTGAGCTGGGGGTGTTTTTGGCCAGCTCGCCTAAATACGCAAAGCCACCGGCATCTTCCAGTTCGTCGTGTTGTTCCAGTTCTTCGGAAACGGTGATCAGATCCACCGGCTCATTGCGATTAAGTAACCGCACAATGGCCCGATAGATGATCTGATGCGAGCGATTGTAGAAATCCTGATCAATAACCTGCTCGGCTACCTTGTCCCAACTGTCCCTATCGATAAGCATACTACCGAGTACAGACTGCTCGGCCTCGATACTGTGAGGAGGGACCTTGAGCTTTTCCACACTTTGATCTTTACCAGAGGAGACTACTTTCACAAACACAGACCGCTTAAAAACATAAAGAACGTATTATGCGTTATTTCCACCATAAGATAAATTCGAAAACACCGAAGGACCAAAATCAACGCACAGCTGATGCGCAAAGATTCATTTGTAGAAAAGCTGTTCAGTCCTGCATCGGTTGCATACAATAATGGTATGGTCCCGAAATACCGATCTTACTTTGCAGTACTTTTTTACCAATTTTAAAACAATACTCATATCGCTGTTATTGGTACTCATCCCAGGCACCGGCCTGGCCCAAAGTGTTACTGATTACGAGCAAGAGCGGCGTCGGCTGTTACAGGTGAGGTATGAAGATCGGCTGGCGGCGCTGGAAGAGCACGCCTTTGATACCCGTACTGCCCTGGGTAAATATTTTTACAATACCGTGCACACCAATACCTCCAGAGAGGAGGACTTCTATACCCTGAGTCCGCAGGAACTGGATACGCTACGTCAGCAATACCCCAGAATTTTTATGAATATCAGGTGTTTGATGTGTGGTTTTCGGACCTTGACCGGGATGAAAAAATTTCTCAATTGCAACATATCAAGCAGCTGGCTAAAACCCAGCAGTGGCCTCGTATTGAACGCTGGGCGACCTCAATTTTGTTTCAGGTGTTACACACCAATGGTTTTCACTTAAGTGCGATACTGGAAATACAGGACATCATTGACCATGCGCCCCACGTACAGCAAATGGAGACCATGTACGATTACCCCCTGATTGGTATCTATATGGACATGGCCCGGGCACTCTACTGGCTTGGTGATGCCGCCGGGGCCTTTGAATACTGTCAGAAATACACCAATTATATTGCGCAGGATCTGCAAGTACGCGAAGAAGGGCTGACCTGTCAGATAACCACTGCCCTGAAACAAAAAAAATATGCCGAAGCCCTTTCACTTTTGCAGGAGCTCGCTACTTTAGCGAATAGCACCAAGCGTCCTCAAAGTCGAATAACCGTGTTGTTGCAGACCGCGCTGGTCTACCGCGAACAGAAAAATTTTGAGCTGGCTGACCAATATGCCCGGCAAGCATTGCAACTGCTCGAGGCCACGCCAGCCCCGCTTCCCGGTCAATATTATACCGCCTATTTGTCACTTACCGCCGCTCAGGTGGGCTTACAAAACCCGCAACTGGCCCAAATGTATTTTGCCAAAATGCAGCAGGCCCGCAACGAAACCCTGCAAGGATTGCGTTTTGATATGGACGCACTGTTAGGCCAGGCCCGAATTGCCTGGCTCAACCAGGACTTTACAACCGCTCAACAACATTACGAAGCGCTTATTGAGTTGTACCAGACCCAGCGTAGCCAGTCATTCAGTTCCGCGCATCTGGCGCAAATTCAACAACAACTGGACACCCGGCAGCTGGCTTATTTGCAGGTAGAGGCCAAACTGCATCAGACGCAGTCAGAAAAAATGACCTTAATTGCTATTTTTTCTACCTTGTTTGCCATGGTGGTCAGTATCTTTTTGTGGCGATTGGTTAAACAAAAAAAACAACTGGATAATTTTGCCCGCATCGACAGTCTCACCAGCGTCAACAATCGCTGGCATGCCCTTGAGTTGATTCACAAACGCCTTAAAGCGATGAATCGTGAGGATGATCGGGTGTGTGTGGCGTTATTGGATATTGATAATTTCAAGCAGTTCAATGACAGCTTCGGTCATCAGACCGGCGATGCCGTGCTGGCTCTGTTTGCCAAGTTGTGCAAATACCAGTTTCGACAGGATGATGTGTTTGGTCGCTATGGTGGCGAGGAATTTGTGCTGCTTCTTAACCAATCTTCCCTGGACCTGGCTCAGACAAAAATTGACGAGCTACGCACCATCATTGCAGGGCAGGATTTACGCGAACACAAGGCCGAGGGGACGTTGCGGTTTTCCTGTGGGCTGGTAGAGATCACCCAAAAATCGGAAGTCAGTCAGGTGCTGGCACATTGCGATCACCTCTTGTATCTGGCTAAGCGCCAGGGCCGGAACCAAACGGTAACCGGGTATTTCGGCCAACTGATTTAGTCGCGCGCCAGGGGCGCTTTGGTTAATTGGTCGGTTTTTTCCAGTTTGAAAAACACCCCGTCCCACAAAATGTACGCTTCCTGATGCCCGGTCAGAAACACGGTTTGGCCGGGAATTGAAGCCCCGCGATTACACTCAATAGAAAATGTATCAACATCCGTCAGCCCTTTACCCAGCGTAGCCAGGGGCACATGAAACTGCTGCTGAAACTCATCCTTATCAAGCTGTTCCTTTTTGTACTTGGGTGACTGGCACTGAATCTGGCCCAGTATCAGCTGGTCAGCACCATAGTGGTAAGACTGTCCCAACCATTGTTTTGCCTGATTTGATGACATGGCGCTGGTGCTGGTGTTCAGCGCTTCGGTAACCACCCAAGTGCCCTCTACCTGCTCGGGCTGTCTGACCGCACAACTACTGGCCAACACCAGCACCGCCGCGATAGCGGCAATAATACGCAACTCAATGCGTGACAATAATCCCCTGGCTGTAAGCCATTGCATATACAACTCCTCAATAAATACGGCCCGTCGTTACTCGCTGGTCAGCATTATTTTCACAGTCGAATAAACAATCTGTAGCGAAATGGTCAGGTCAATAATCGTGCTCCAGCGCCCCAAGGACGCTGTATAGATGACCATGAAAGCTGTCGCAATGCTGGTAGTAACGGCGGTTTGCACAGAATATTGCAATAAGTAAGCCAGAATTTTAATAAAGCAGGTAGCTATAGCGTTTTGCTCGCTATGGGCAAACCAAACAGGCACCCTACTGGTGCCTGTTAAATGCCCTGGTGACGATGGCAAAGCCCTGGGATAAGCTTAGCGTTTGTTCAATTCCAGCGTGCCGTGAACGGTCGACATCTCCACTCGCGCGCTACCGTCGCCGGTGGTGAATTCCAGCCATTGACTGGGCCCGTATTTGGCCTTGGAGGGGGTTGCATCGGTCAGATTATTCTCAATATCCCCGCCTGCATGACCCTGCAATTCAAATCGCGCCGCCACCTCTTGCTGAAAGGTCAGACTGATTTCTCCTCCTACTGAGGAAGCACTAAGATCGCCCTTGTTGCTAAGCGTAACCTCACCATTCACCGTGCCATTGACTGTGACGATATCCAGCTGCTCTATTTCTTCAGTGACAAAGTCAATGTCACCATTCACTGAATCAAGCCGTAAATTGCGCGCCTGGGTGGTTATTTCAATATCACCATTAACGGTAATGAAGCGCCCCCGTTCGCCACCAGTATGCTGACCTTCAATGTCGCCATTAACGGTTTCAATCATGAGTTCGCCGGCCACATTTTCAAATTCAATATCGCCATTCACTGTTTCCAGCTTGGTTCTACCACTTAGGCCCGAAGCAGTAATATCGCCATTCACCAAATCAACCTCGGTGCTGTTAGTGATGCCACTGATATCTACATCAGCATTTACCGCGGTGTAAAACACCCGACTGCCGGCGGGGACTTTAATCACCAGATCGTCTCCGCGATCATGGCCGGTGTTCCAGTCGCCCCGATAGCGCTTGGTGTCGACTTCAAAGCGTACCCCCGACTCAAGCTTTTCAAATTCGTAGGACTCGGTATTCTTACCCAGGGTGCCGGTAATGCTGACCTGATTCTTGTCCCAGACGATGATCTCGGCCTCGCCACTGACATGTTCTATCTCCACATTGGGGCTGGCGGAGGTTTGCACACTTTCATCTATTTTTTGCTGAGCCAGCGCCACCAGACTCATACTGCTTAACAGCATGGTTAGTGTTACGGTGCCAAATGGTCTTACTAAACCAGATATAAGCTTCATTGTTTTTTCCCTTGGGCTTAAATGCGCTGCCATTTGGGTGCGTGCACCCGCCCGACCAGCAGCAGTTGTTGTTGATGCACATTTTGCAGCATCTGCAAAAGCGCCGTATTGTTGGGGTCCTGTTGTAATGCTTGCTTTATAACATTCTCAGCCTGTTGTAAATCTTCAAGCTGTTGCTGCCAGTTACTGGTTACCGGCGTAGTATCCTGTAGCGTAACCAGCATCTGGGTTAGCTGCGCCTGATGTTGCTCACTCAGGGCCCTGACCAATGCATCACCAAGTAGCGGCGCCGGCGTTGATTCAGTCGCCGGCGACTGCCACAGCTGACTGACGACCCCGGCTGTCAATAAGACGGCCGCCGCACTGGCCAGCCATAACCGCGATCTATTACGCCGGTAATGGGGCTGCGACTCGTGCTCAAGGGCCAGTTCAATGCCCTGCCACAAATCCCGCGTAGGTGTTTTTTCCTGCGGCAATTGCTTTACTAAATCTGACAAGCTGGATTTACTGCCCATAATCTTCTCCTTCAAGCCATTGCGTGAGCATTCGTCTGGCCCGGTGAAACTGTGTTTTGCTGGTGCCGGTGGCGATATTTAACAAGGTTGCAATTTCATCGTGGCGATACCCTTCAATCGCATGTAATACAAACACCACTCTGGCGCGTTCCGGCAAACGTACTATCAGCGCCTCCAAATCAACCTCACTAGGGCAACGGCTCGCATTCAGCTCCTGTGCTTCCGAACTGGTTTCAATATTGAGCATGCGCACCACCCAGCTTTTCTGTTTGCGCATATAGCTTAAGGTAATGTTGGTGGCCACACTGTGAAGCCAGGTGGTGAAGCGACTTTGCCAGGCATACGCGCTCAGCTTTCGCCACAGCTGGATAAACACTTCCTGGGTCGCATCTTCAGCCAGCCCGGTATCCGCGGTCAGGCGATAACACAATGCATAAACCCGCCGATGATACTGCTCATAAAGCGCCTGATACGCCTGCCGGTCGCCCTGCTGGGCGGCGCGAACCAAAGGTTCATCGTACGGTGCGAGATGCGCATCGACAGTCTGTGTGTTCACAGTGCGTAACGATTCCATGTGTTTGGCGGGCCTGTATTTTTTTAAAGTAGTGTTGTTATAGTGTAAGTCGTAAGCTATATCCAAATGGTTTGAATACCAAAAAAATTTTTATTCACATAAGAGAGCCTATGACTATTTTTTCACTGTATGCCGGCCAGCCCGCCCCGCTGGGTCCCCGTCAATCGTTAAGCGCTATTGTTAAGCAGCCGGTCAGCCAGCTTACCGTGAATCAGGCTGGCACCAACGAAGACCAGCAAGCCAATACCAAACTGCATGGCGGCCCGGAAAAGGTATTACACCAGTTTTCGTTCAAAGGTTATGAGGCCTTAAAGCAGCAATACCCTGAGCTTACTTTTGCACCGGGTATGATGGGAGAAAATCTGCTAGTGGAAAATATGGATGATACCAATGTGTTTATCGGGGATATCTACCAGATGGGCGACGTGGTGGTCCAGGTCAGCGCCCCACGTGCCCCGTGTGTGAAAATATGCCATCGTTTTGATCATGCAGGCCTGGATAAGTTTGTGGGTAACCAGGGCATTACCGGCTGGTACTATCGGGTCAAACAGCCCGGTGTGCTACGCATTGGCGATACGGTAAAGTTACTGGAGCGTAATGACGCTACCGTGGCGGTGGGTACGTTGATGCAATGTGTGTTTAATCGTCGCTTTGCAGACCAGGCCGCCACCTTAAGTTCGCTGGCGGTGTTGGATGACGAATGGCGGGGAAAGTGCGCCCGGGCAGTTCGCAAAGCCAACCTTTAATGGCAGTACTGCAGGCATAAAAAAAGCCGCTGCGGTTTCCCGTAGCGGCTTTTTTAATAGCGCATTGAAGCAATTATGCTTCAGCGATAATCACAACTTTAACGGTTGCGGCTACATCTGTATGCAGCTGTACGTCGATGTCGTATTCACCAGTCTCACGCAGTGTGCCGGTAGGCAGACGTACGTCAGATTTTGCTACTTCAACACCCGCTGCAGTAATTGCATCAGCGATGTCGCGAGTACCAATTGAACCGAACAGTTTGCCTTCGTCACCCGCTGGCGCTGCAATGGTCACTTCTTCAAGTGCTTCCAGCTTCTCAGCTTGTGCCTGAGCCGCAGACAACTCTTCAGCAATTTTTGCTTCAAGTTCTGCACGACGTGCTTCAAACTTTTCTACGTTGCTCTTAGTTGCAGGAACTGCTTTACCCTGTGGGAAAAGAAAGTTACGTGCATAACCAGATTTAACGTTTACCTGATCGCCCAGACCACCAAGGTTGGCGACTTTATCCAGTAGGATGATGTCCATCTTAACTACCCCTTATTTCGCCAGTTTACTTGTGAGAATCAGTGTACGGAAGCAGTGCAAGAAAACGTGCACGCTTGATCGCAGAAGACAGCTGACGCTGATACTTCGCACTGGTACCGGTAATACGGCTAGGGACAATTTTACCGCTTTCAGTGATGTAGTTCTTCAAAGTAGCGATATCTTTATAATCAATTTCAGTCACACCTTCTGCAGAAAAACGGCAGAACTTACGACGTCTGAAAAAACGAGCCATGCTAGATCTCCTTACGCGTTATCTTCAGTGGTTTCAGGTTTCTTTTCTGTACGCTCAGTACGCTCTGTACGAGGTGCAGAATCGTCACGACGCTCACGACGCGGCTCTTCTTTCATCATAGGAGAAGGCTCAGTCACAGCGTTTTTGGTGCGCATAACCAGGTTACGCAAGATAACATCGTTGAAGCGGAAGGCGTTTTCCAGCTCATCAACAGCTTCAGCAGTTGCTTCGGCATTGATCAGCACGTAGTGCGCTTTGTGCAGCTTCTCGATTGGGTAAGCCAGTTGACGGCGGCCCCAGTCTTCCAGACGATGGATTTGACCTTCGTCTTGCTTCAGGATAGTGGTATAACGCTCGATCATACCAGGTACTTGTTCACTCTGATCAGGGTGAACCATAAAAACGATTTCGTAATGACGCATTATTGCTCCTTACGGTTGTAGCCTCGTCAGTACAGCCAACTGCTTGAGGCAAGGAACGAGTTAGGTGGGCTGTAAGGGCGCGAATTATACAGATCCGCGTGTGGCTGCACAAGCATTAATCAGGCCGACGCTAAAAAAGATGGCCGGTTAATGCCCGGCCCCACTCATACGCCCGGCGGCCACCAAAATAGTGACCCCCACCAGCGCCCCAAAAGACCACAACAACGTAGCGCGCTTGGTACGCTCACCGGCGACCCAGGCCACCGCCAGCGACATCACCGCGCTGGTGGCAATAAGCGTCTGCACCACTGCGGCCTGGGCATTGGCAAAGGCCACCATTTGTAAATACAACGCCGCCGCGGTGCCCAGTATGGTCGCCAGTGCAAAGGTACGCCACATGGTGACCGGCTCATCACTGGTGGGTAACCAGCGTTTTCGCAGTACCAGCATCAGTATCACAATAATAATCAGACCGCCGGTCAATCGCACCAGGCTGGCGTTAAACGCATCCAGCGCCGGGTAAGCGGTCAGAATATCGCGGCTCACCACCGCCCCCACCGCCTGACATACTGCAGCGACGGCCGCGAATATATAGCCGGAAGGCGCAAACAGGTGCAGTTCGGTGCGGCGGCGTACTTTAACCACCATATCCACACTAAACAGTACCACCGCAATGCCAATCCATTGTTGCCAGGTCAGCCACTCGGCAATCCACACCATCGCCAGCAAAGCCGTGAAAATGGGGGCCAGGGTTTCGGTGATCAATACCGACTGGGTATCCCCAATTCTATTTAAGGCCTGAAAAAAACAGGTATCGCCAATGCCGATGCCAATGATGCCGCTAAGCAATAACCAGCCGTAGGCACTGACCGGCAAACTCACCGGGGGTAACCAGATTTGGGTTACCGCCACCAGCAGCACAATGGCCACCACCCCTTTCCACAGGTTAAGCGATAAGGGCGAAAACGAGGCGCCCAACACCCGAAACATGCGGGCCGCAATGGCCCAGCACAACGCCACGGTCAGCGCAGCAAGTTCACCTATCATAAAGTGGCAGTTTCCTGTGGTAAAAAAGCGCACAGCCTACCAGAACCAAGCCGGCTTACAAGCTTATAACCTAAGACTCTAAAACATAAAAATCCCGGCGCGAGCACTCGCTGCGGCCGGGTGAGTCAACAAGCGGGAGAGCTTATTTAAGGGGTTTGATTTCACGTACCCAGATATTGCGGAAGCTAACTTCGTTGGAGTGATCCTGCAATTGAATCGGCGCACAGCCATGGGCTTCGTATGACGGCGCCCCAATCCATTCAGTTTTGCCGGTCAATTCATAATGATTTTGTACCACCACTCCATTGTGTAACACCGTCACGAAAGCCGGCGAGGTTAGCTCATCACCGTCAAACCGGGGCGCGGTAAAGATAATATCGTATTCCTGCCACTGTTCAGGCGCCCGGGTGGCATTGACCAGCGGGATGCTTTGCTTATAAACGCTTGCGGCCTGACCATTGGGATAGGTGTTACTTTCATGAGAATCCAGTACCTGAATCTCGTAACGCTGCTGTAAGAAGACGCCGCTATTGTTGCGCTCCTGACCTTCCATGTCAGCCTCGGGTTTGGGGGCGCGCCATTCAACATGCAGCTGTACATCACAAAATGACTGTTTGGTTTTAATATCGCCGGTACCCGGTTTCACGGTCAGTACGCCGTCTTCCACCGTCCACTTGGCCTCTCCCCCTTGCACCGATTCCCAGGCAGATAAATCCGTGCCGTCGAATAACACGGTGGCATCGGAAGGCGGCTGACCCGGCTCGGCGGTCACTTTGGGCGGCACGGGTTCCCAGACTTCGGTTTTTTGAGCTTTTTGCCAGTCTTCCAGTTCGTCATCTGCTGCCATAAGATCACCTGCTACCGAGAATGTGCCCAGCGCCACAGCCACCGCCGCGCCCATTGCTTTGTACATTGTATTCATTTAAATCTCTCCTGCGTGTTGCGCTTAGGTTGCCCAGGCGGTCTGGCCCTGTTTGTAATCTACGTTACCATCGTACTTGCCGGGTACCGGCACATACCGTAACACTTTGGTGCCGCCTTCTTTAGACGTAAAGAACCCAAACAAAGTAAGCTGTTTAAATAGCGAAAAATAATGGGGCACCGGCTCGTTAGAGTCAGGCCAGCGTCCGTTAGGCGACCCCATTGCCACATCGCCTAGATTTTTTGTCTGATTATCTTGCTTGGCTTCCTGGTCAAGCCGGCTTAACAACGCTTGCTTGTCGGTCTTGTTCAGCAGCAAAAAGTCTTTACCAAACTCCTGTTTTGCTTCACGGTTCAATGATTTCATGCCGTCACGAAAGGCTTTTTGCAAATCCGGGGTATAACAATCTGCCACCAACACCGCCATTATCTGGCCCACATTGGCATCTTTGGCACCCGGGGTAGAAGTACGCGGAATGATGACCTCAGCCATTTCATTTAAAAAAGCGACATCATCTTTGGAAAAACCAGTATCACTCAAACTGACACTGGGGCGAATATCATACGCCATGGCGCTGCCGACAAAGGCAATCCCGGTGGCGGTGGTAATCAGCTTTAACAGGTCACGACGATTCATGCTTACAGGTTTCCTTTTTTAAGTTCATTTACCGCAAACTCTGCAGCCCGGGCCGTTAACGCCATATAGGTCAACGATGGATTGACACAGGAGGCCGACGTCATACAGGCGCCATCGGTAATAAACACATTTTTGGCATCCCATACCTGGTTGTGTTTATTGAGCACCGAGGTTTTGGGGTCGCGCCCCATGCGGGCGGTGCCCATCTCGTGGATGCCCATGCCCGGCTCATAGCCTGCATCCCAGCCATGCACATCTTTGAGGCCAGCGGCTTCAAACATCTCGATGGCATCCTGCTGCATGTCTTTGCGCATGCGATGTTCGTTTTCACGAATCTTCACATCCATCTCCAACACCGGCATGCCCCATTTATCCGTGACCTTACGATTTAATGTAATTCGGTTTCTTTCGTCGGGAAGCATTTCCCCAAAGGCATTCATGCCAATGGTCCAGGTACCCGGCTCGGCGACTGCATTTTTAAGATCTTCGCCAACGCCCAGCTCGGCGATGTCTTTGCGCCAGCCAGACCGACTCGCGCTGCCCTGATAACCAAAGCCACGGGTATAATCACGCTTATCATTGCCCCAGTTACGAAAACGCGGGATATAAAAGCCGGACGGACGACGCCCGTAGTAATATTTGTCATCGTAGCCTTCCACCACCGCCGACGCGCCGGTTCTGAAGTGATGGTCCATGACATTGCGGCCTAGCTGACCACTGCTGCTGCCCAGCCCCCTTCCCAGACATCGGTGGCGGAGTTCATCAGCAACCACGCCGAGTTCAGGGCCGAGGCATTCACAAACACGATATTGGCGGTAAATTCGTAGGTCTGGTTGGTATTGGCATCCAAAACCTCCACCCCACGGGCGCGCTTTTTGTCTTTGTCATACAGAATCTGACTTACAATAGAGTCTGGACGTAAGGTCAGATTGCCGGTTTTCACTGCCGCCGGCAGGGTGGAGGCCTGGGTTGAGAAATAGCCGCCAAACGGGCACCCCAACCAGCATTTGTTACGCGCCTGGCAGCCGGCCCGGCCTTGTTCAGGCTGCGCCTGAGTGGCATTGGCGGCACGGCCAATAATCAAATGCCGGGTATCTTTATACTGCTTGCGGATGCGGGCAGCGACGTCTTTTTCAACCACGTTGAGGTCAAAGGGAGGCATATACTGGCCATCGGGCAGCACATCTAAACCATCGCGGTTACCACTGATGCCGGCAAATTTTTCAACATAGTCATACCAGGGCGCCAGATCGTCATAACGAATAGGCCAGTCGACCGCGATACCTTCTTTTTTGTTGGCCAGAAAGTCTTCGTGGTTCAACCGATAGCTTTGACGCCCCCATAACAATGAGCGCCCGCCCACATGATAACCACGAAACCAGGCAAAAGGCTCTTTTTCGACGTAGGGCGACTCTTTATTGGTGGCCCACATGCCCGCGGTAGACTCATTCAGAGGATAATCCCGTGACAAAACCGGATGCTCTTGTTTCATTTGCTGCGTGGCAAGATCGCGATGGGGATAATCCCATGCTTCTTTGTGGGCATTTTTGTAATCTTCGATGTGCTTGATGTTCTGACCCCGATCCAGCATCAGTACTTTCAAGCCTTTTTCCGTCAGTTCCTTGGCCGCCCAGCCGCCACTGATACCCGAGCCGACAACGATTGCATCATAATGATTGTTAGCCATGTTTTATCCTCTTAAACGCATAGCGTGGTTATGCTTACTTCAGACATCACAGCGTTGAACCGCCGCCCGTAATGCTTCAATTTGACCCGTCATATCCGGCGCAGTAGGAATAAATTCCTGGGCCAGATAGCCGCTAAAGCCGGTGTCTTTTATCGCCCGGGCGATGGCCGGGTAATGCAACTCCTGCGAATCATCAATCTCATGCCGGCCCGGCACACCGGCCGTATGAAAATGACCGAAATAATCCACATTCTCGCGAATGGTGCGAATAATATCGCCTTCCATAATCTGCATATGATAGATGTCGTACAGCAGCTTAAAGTTGTCGGAGCCCAGCGCCTGACATAATTCGATGCCCCAGGCAGAGTTGTCTGCCATGTAATCGGGATGATCAATCTTGCTGTTGAACAGCTCCATTTGCAGCACCACCCCACGCTTTTCGGCGTGTGGCAACACCTGTTTTAATCCGGTCTCGGCGTGCTTTAAGCCAACTTTGGGGTCCATGCCCCGGCGATTACCACTAAAACACACCAGGTTGGTGTAACCGGCATCGGCGACCAAATCGATATGCTGCAGATAGCGTTTGATTAGGGCCTCATGAAATGCAGGGTCACACCAGCCATCTTCCAGATTAAGCTCAGCGCCATTGCACATGGCGCTGTCGATACCGTGCTTTTTCAATACCGGCCAGTCATCCGGGCCGACCAGGTCGATGGCATTAAAACCCAGCTGTTTGACCACCTGGCATAACGACTCAATATCCAGCTCGCCATAGGTCCAGCGGGCCACCGAGTGGCGAATGTTACCTTTTAAAGCATGCGACATGGTGTTTGCTCCAGCCATGGGCAGGCCCCCAGAGTAAGCCCGGCCCCAGTGAGTGCCAGGCCTTTAAGCAGGTGCCGACGATCAGGCATCAGTGGTTACCTTTTCTGATTTAAAGAATAACAAGAACAGCACCAGCACCGCGGCAGCAAAACCAGCCGGGAACAGCCAGACATTTTCCCAGCTATGGCCTGCAGGCGTCACATAGGCATCGGTAATCTGACCGGCTACCCAGAACCCAATCAGCATGCCCACCCCGTAGGTTGCCAGCGTGATCAGCCCCTGGGCCGCACTTTTGATGCCCGGTCCGGCTTTAGCATCGGTATAAATCTGGCCTGAGACAAAGAAGAAGTCATAACACAAACCGTGTAAGGCAATACCGGTAATCAATAGCACCAGGCCGCTATCGGCGTTGCCGTAGGCAAACAATACATAGCGAAGCACCCAGGCCAGCATCCCCAGCACCAGGGTTTTCCTAATCCCGAATTTATTTAAAAATACCGGGAGCGCCAGCATAAATAAGACTTCTGATACCTGGCCCAGGGTCATTTTTCCGGTGGCATTCTCGACCCCGATTTCGGTTAGAAACGGGTTGGCATTTTGATAGTAAAAGGCCAAAGGAATGCAGATGAGCACTGAAGAGCCAAAGAAAATGGCAAAATTGCGATTTTTCAGCAATGACAAGGCATCTACGCCCAGTGCCTGACCCAGGCTGGCAGCCTGGCCTTTGGCTTTGGGTGGTGTGGCCGGCAACGTAAAGCTGAACACGCCCAGCAGCAACGAGGCAATAGCACACAGCATAAAGGTATTACGCAACAGCCCCTCATTGATGGCATCGCGCGAGTCCCAGGAAAACAGATAGCTGATGACCAGTCCGGCCACAATCCAGCCAATCGTGCCCCACACCCGAATCTTGCCAAATTCTTTAGACGGGTCCTGCATCTGGCCGAACGATACCGAATTAACCAATGCCAGGGTGGGCATATACGCAATCATGTAGCCCAGCACATAAGGATAAAACGCACTAAAGTCGCTGGCCTTATACATCATAAACAGTAACGCGGCCCCCACCAGGTGCAGCACCCCCAATATGCGCTCAGCATTAAAGAAACGATCCGCAATCATGCCAATAATAAATGGCGCGACAATGGCCCCCATGATTGGGTGGAAAACGCCATCGCAATTTCCTGACCACTGGCGGACAAAGTATTTGCCAGGTATGTTCCCAGGGTGACAAACCAGCCGCCCCAGATGAAAAACTGGAGAAACATCATCACGCTCAGGCGCGCCGTTGTATTAGTCATTATTATCCTCGCTGCGAGTGTCCAAAGCTTGCTAACCAGCAGTCCTTCAGTTGTTCTGTAATCCTAAAATCCGACGATTTTTTGCTTCACTGGAGTTGCCTCCGGCAAAATCATCGAAGGTGCTGGTCGCCGGCTCAATAATATGACTGGCGATAAAGGGGGCACCTTCTGCCGCGCCCTGTGCTGAGTCTTTCAAACAGCATTCCCATTCAAGAACCGCCCAGCCATCAAAGCCATACTGGGTTAACTTGCTAAAGATACTCTTGAAATCGACCTGGCCGTCTCCCAGGGAGCGAAAACGACCCGGTCGTTCCACCCAATCCTGATAACCGCCATACACGCCGCTGCGACCATTAGGTAAAAATTCAGCATCTTTCACATGAAACATTTTGATGCGGTCGTGGTATCTGTCGATAAAGTCCAGATAATCAAGCTGTTGCAAAATAAAGTGACTGGGATCGTATAAGATGTTGGCCCGGGGATGATTGTCCACCGCAGCTAAGAACCGCTCAAAGGTGGCGCCATCGTGCAAGTCTTCGCCAGGATGAATTTCGTAACAGACATCCACGCCGGCTTCGTCAAACACATCCAGAATCGGCTTCCAGCGGTTAGCAAGTTCGGCAAAGCCTTGTTCGACCAGACCCGCCGGCCGTTGGGGCCACGGGTAAACCAGATGCCACATCAGCGTCCCGGAAAAGGTCGCATGGGCGCTCAACCCCAAGCGCTGGCTGGCTTTGGCCGCCAGTTTCAGCTGTGCAATCGCCCATTCGGTGCGTGCCTTAGGGTTGCCGTGCAGATGCGCCGGCGCGAAGTTATCAAACAGCTCATCATAGGCGGGATGTACCGCTACCAACTGCCCCTGCAAATGCGTCGACAGCTCGGTGATCTCAATCCCATATTTGGCACAGGTGGCTTTTGCCGCCTCACAATATTCCTGTGAATCAGCCGCTTGCTCTAAATCGAATAAAGTCGGATCGGTGGGCACCTGAATGCCTTTGTAGCCTAAAGACGAGGCCCATTCAGCCATGCCTTCCAGGGTATCGAACGGGGCGGAGTCGCCGGCAAACTGTGCCAGAAAAATTGCGGGCCCTTTAATGGCAGCCATGATTATCTCCTTTGTTATGTGACAAGGTTATTGTGAAAGCTCAGGCACCGGGTGCCATTTGGTTTCACTGTCGCTGCTATCGAGCATCGCCTGAATAAAGGCCATTCCGCGAACGCCGGCTTCAATGCCGGGTACACCGTCAGCGGTGCCGGTCTCGCCCTGGCGAATCGCGGTGGCAAATGAGGTATACAAATTAGCCATCGCTTCAAGATACCCTTCGGGGTGTCCGCCAGGAATACGGCAGCGCTGCATGGTGGCTTCACACAAACCGGGCTGACCACCACCGGCACGAAACACCTGATAAGGCGCATCGACGGGCCGGTAAATAACGGTATTTGGCTCCATTTGCTGCCACTCCAGGCCACCCTTGTCACCATAGACCCGAATTTTCAGCGGATTTTCTTCACCGGCACAAACCTGACTGGCGATGAGCACGCCGGTAACGCCGCTTTCGGTTTTAATCAACGCCGCGCCATCATCATCCAGCCGCCGACCCGCCACGTGGGTATTGAGCACACCACATAACTCAGTGACTTTTTCACCCAACACAAACTCAATCAAACCGAAGGCGTGGGTACCGATATCGCCCATGCAGCCACTGGCTCCGGCCAGCGCCGGATCGGTACGCCAGGAGGCTTGTTTGTTGTGGCTTTCTTCTTCACCTGACAACCAACCCTGCGGATACTCCACATACACTTTTCTGATGGTGCCCAGTTTATTGGTGGCCACCAGATCTTTAGCCTGAAACACCATCGGGTAACCCAGATAGGTATGCGCCAGGCCATACAGAACCGAGCAGGAAGATAAATCCTGCGCCAGCTGTTTTACTTCTTCAAAGCTGACTGCAGCCGGTTTTTCGCAAAATACATGGAACCCGGCTTTGGCCGCCGCCAGAGACACCGGCACATGTAAATGATTTGGGGTCACAATACTTACTGCCTGCATACGCTCGTTTTCAGGCAGTTTTGCTTCTGCTTCGAGCATTTGCTCCCAGGAGCCATAAACCCGCGAAGGCTCTAAATCCAGACTCTCGCCCGTACGGGTATTGTTGTCCTCATCCCGGGAAAATGCGCCACAGACCAGTTGGTAATGACCGTCTAATCCCGCCGCGTGCCGGTGAACCGCCCCGATAAAGGCGCCTTCACCGCCGCCGATCATCCCGAGTCGGATTTTATGTGTTCGTGCCATGTGCCTCTCCGGAAAAAAATGTTAGAAACTTGTTATCTGAATTAAAATGTAACGGATTACATTCTTTTGTGTCAAACCCTTTTGGTTAAACTTGGGGTGAACATGTAAATTTGTAGGGAAGAGTTCCCGCTTAATGTTGTAAAAATGTTTATAAACTGGAATTTATACTGGATTTTATATTGGAATTACGTCATCGTTTTATCTGTTAATGGTAACGGTTACATTTTTATAACACAGGTGGAGAGAGTCACAACCCTCATGGCAACCATTCGAGATGTAGCAGAATTGGCGGGAGTATCGGTAGCCACGGTTTCACGTACTCTACAGCAACCTGAGCGGGTATCTCCGAAGACCCGTAGCCGGGTGCTTAGTGCTATTGAGCAGACCGGCTATCAACCCAATTTGATGGCCGTAAAATTTCGTTCCGGTAAAACCCATAGCCTGGTGGTGCTGGTCCCCACCGTGGCAAATCTATTTTTTGCCCGGGTGATAAGTGGCATGCAGGAAGCGGCCGCCCAGCGTGGCTATACTCTGCTGCTGGGCAATACGCTGGGCAATCCGCAAATTGAAGCAGACTATGCCCGCATGGTGCAGACAGCGCAGGCAGATGGCCTTATTCAGCTACGCGCCTCTAACCCGTTTTCACCCGAAAAATCCGCCAGCGCTGGTCTGTTGCCGATGGTGAATGCCTGTGAAGTACTAAACACCAGTCTGTGTCCCACCGTGACCCTTGATAACCGGCTGGCCGCGGCCACCATGACCCGCCACCTGCTCGATTTGGGTCATCGTCGTATCGCTTTGATTAAAGGCCCGCAGGCCAGTCCGCTGACTCAGGAGCGGCTGGCGGGTTATCAGGATGCGTTACAGCAGGCCGGTATCGACTTTGATTCCAGCTTATTGTTTGATGGGGACTTTACCCTGCAGGCGGGGTATGAAGCCGCCCGCAAAATCCTGGCGCAACCGCAGCCACCCACAGCGGTATTTTGTGAAAATGATGAAACCGCCATTGGCGCCATGCAGGCCATTAAAGAAGCCGGTTTGCGGATCCCTCAGGATATGTCAGTGGCAGGCTTTGATGATATTGCCTTTGCTGCCTATAGCGATCCACCGCTGACCACCATCGCCCAGCCGGCAGAAGAATTTGGTCATACTGCCGTCAGTCTGCTGGTAGAGGTATTGACCGGCAAAATCAGCAAAGCCCCAAAAGTGATTTTGCCTTTTGAACTGATTGTACGCCACAGCACAGGGCCGGCACCCATCGCCGGCGCAAGCTACTTAACACCAGCACTGTAAAGGAGATATTTATGCCAGCTTCATGCTCTGCCAATCCAGACGGTACCGGCTTTAACCGTCGTCGTTTTTTACAACTTAGCGCAGCGGCGGCCAGTGTGGCGGCAATGCCGGTGTCGCTATCGGTCTCGGCCCATCAACATCAACACCATGGAGTGTCCGGGTTGCAGCTTTATACGCTGCGTGACTGGATGGCGGTAAGCGTGCCCGCGACCCTGAAAATGGTGGCTGCCGTGGGTTACAAAGAGCTTGAGTTTGCCGGCTATTTTGGTCATAAACCCGCCCGTATAAAACAGATGCTGAAGGATGAGGGATTAACAGCCCCCTCGGTCCATACCCCCTGACGGCGTTTGAAGCAAGCGTCGATAAGGTCATCGAGAGTGCTTTGGAAGCGGGCCACCGTTATATTGTGCTGCCTTATTTAACCGAAGAGCAACGCGGCTCCCACATTGATGTCTACAAAAAACTGGCGGATAACCTCAATCGCTGGGGCGAGGCCTGTAACCAGGCCGGACTGACCCTGGCTTACCACAATCACGATTTCGAGTTTATAAAAACCAATAATGCATTGCCTTATGATGTGCTGTTAGATCGCACCGAACCTGCGTTGTTAAGTATGGAAATGGATTTATTCTGGATGGCCAAAGCCGGCAAGGATCCCCTGGCCTACTTCGACAAATACCCGGGCCGCTTTAAATTATGGCATGTTAAAGATATGGATAAACACGGCGAATTTGCGGATGTGGGGACCGGCACTATCGATTTTGCGCCTATCTTTGCTCAGGCCGATAAAGCGGGGGTAGAGCATTACTTTGTTGAACGTGACCAGACCGATGATAAGCTGGCTACCTTGAAGCAAGGTCACCAGGCCCTGTCGGCATTACTATAGTCCGCTTATCTGCTGGCAGGGGCCGATTATAGCCCGCTCAAGCCAGCTTGAGTGGCAATGGTCGTTGTTAAGGCGCTGTCTCTACAGCGCTTTTTTGTGTTTGTGTTGCTGCGTATCAACGCTAATACCGCTACACTGGCGCGTCTGATTATCCCCTTTACCTGAAAAAGATTTGTCGGGAATGTGTCTATGATTGATTTGCTTGCCCAGCTGACACGGTGGTTATCGCCGTATTTCGGCCAGATGAGTCTGATGCTGATGGCCACCTTATTGGTGGTATTTGGCGATATTGTTAACAAATACGTCAAGCACGTACTCAGCCCCTGTCACTTTGTTATCCGGGTGATCTTGTTTGTCTTGCTGTGCGCATTTGGCTATGGCGCTCTGACCTTATATGGCGCGCCTTTGGTACTGCATCTTATCCGGTTTTTTCCCGATTATTTGCAAGGCGCGGTATTTATCGCAGCCTTTTTTGCGGTGGGGCTGTTTGCCGAACGACGCCGGTACATGTAACACCAAAAGAAACACATAAAAAAGGCGGCTGAACAGCCGCCTTGTAAGGGTTGGGTTATTTGGCTTTTTCGAGATACTGGCGAATTACATAATGTAAAATGCCCCCATTTTCAAAATAGGTATACTCGTTAGCAGTATCAATTCTCACATCGGCCATAAACTCGGTGACCTCACCGGAGTCCTGCATCATGGTGACCTGCACCTCTTTGCTGTCACGGGATACCTGTGAAATTGAGAAGGTTTCGTCGCCGCGAATACCTACCGACTCGGCACTTTCGCCTTCTTTAAACTGCAGCGGTAAGATGCCCATACCAATCAGGTTAGAGCGGTGAATACGCTCATAACTTTCGGCAATAACGGCCTTCACACCCAGCAATGACGGCCCCTTGGCGGCCCAGTCACGACTGGAACCGGTGCCGTATTCTTTACCGCCGACCACAATAGCGCCGACCCCTTCGTCACGGTACTTCATTGCCGCAGCAAAGATAGACATCTGTTCGCCACTGGGGTAATGCGTGGTGGCACTGCCGGTGGTGCCCGGTGCCAGCTGGTTTTTAAGACGCACATTGGCAAAGGTACCGCGCATCATCACTTCATGATTACCCCGGCGTGAACCGTAGGAGTTAAAGTGCTTCTGCTCAATGCCTTTTTCCTGCAGATACTGACCTGCCGGGCTGTCTGGCGCGATGGCACCGGCCGGTGAAATATGGTCGGTGGTAATCGAATCACCCACTTTGACCAGACACCGGGCATCCTGAATGGCTTCCAGGGCATCCGGTTTTTCACCCATATCGGCAAAGAATGGCGGATGTTTGATGTAGGTTGATTCAGGCCAGTCATAGACCGAGGTCGACGATACCTCCAGCTCGTTCCAAACCCGCTTGCCTTTATATATGTCGGCGTACTTTTGCTTAAATAACTCGCCTGACACAAACTCCTTGACCATCGACTTTATTTCTTCGTTATCAGGCCATAAGTCTTTCAAATATACCGGCCGACCATTTTTATCAGTGCCCAGCGGCTCGGTGGTAATATCAATATTCATGTTTCCGGCCAGCGCGTACGCCACCACCAACGGTGGTGAAGCCAGATAGTTGGCCGCTACATCCGGGTGGATGCGGCCTTCAAAGTTACGGTTGCCCGACAGTACCGAGGTCACGGTCAGATTGGCATTGCGTACCGCCCGGTTAATCTCATCAGGTAATGGCCCTGAATTACCAATACAGGTGGTACACCCATATCCCACCAGGTTAAAGCCCAGTTGCTGCAGCGGCTCCATCAGTCCGGCATCTTCCAGATACTGAGTGACCACCTGCGAGCCCGGCGCCAGCGAGGTTTTAACCCAGGGTTTGCTGGCTAAGCCTAATTCCACTGCTTTTTTCGCCACCAGCCCGGCGCCAATCAGCACCGAAGGATTGGACGTATTGGTACAACTGGTGATGGCGGCAATTACAATTGCGCCATTTTCCAGATTAAATTTCTGGCCCTGATATTCCACGTAAGAATCATGTTCTTCGTCAACCTCAGACATGTCGCCGCCCTCGGCAACAAATTTTTCTTCTTCTGTTTCGACTTCTTTGATATCAATTTGAGAGTTATACCAGTCTTTAAATGCACCGGCGGCTTTGTCCAGCGGGATACGATCCTGCGGACGTTTCGGACCGGCCAGTGACGGCACCACCTCATTTAAGTTTAAATCAAGGGTTTCATGATAAACCGCATCTTTGGTGTGATCGTCGTGCCATAACGACGCCGCTTTGGCATATTCTTCCACCAGTTTAATCTGGCTTGGATCACGACCGGTCAGTTCCAGGTATTCCAGTGCTACCGCATCGATAGGGAAGATGCCGCAGGTGGCACCATACTCGGGGCCATATTGGCAATGGTCGCCCGGTCGGCGGTGGTAAGATGCTTAATGCCCGGACCAAAGAATTCAACAAATTTGCCCACCACGCCATGGTTACGCAGCAGTTCGGTAATGGTCAGTACCATATCGGTCGCCGTGACCCCGGGATTCAGATTACCCGATAACCGCAGACCCACCACTTTTGGTGCCAGCATGGTCACCGGCTGTCCCAGCATCGCCGCTTCTGCCTCGATGCCGCCGACACCCCAGCCCAGAATACCCAGGCCATTGATCATGGTGGTATGGGAGTCGGTACCAACCAGCGTGTCAGGATAGACATAGGTTTCGCCATTTTCTTCTTTGGTGAACGCACAGCGTGCCAGGTACTCCAGATTCACCTGGTGCACAATACCGCGACCCGGCGGCACCACTTTAAAGTTATCAAAAGAAGACTGGCCCCATTTCAAAAATTGATAGCGTTCTTTGTTACGCTCAATCTCCACATCGGTATTTTTCTCAAACGAGTCTTTCTCGCCGTAATAATCCACCATGACCGAGTGGTCGATGACCAACTCTACCGGATTCAACGGATTGATAACCTGAGCATCGCCCCCGAGTTTATCCACTGCATCACGCATGGCCGCCAAATCTACAATCGCGGGGACCCCGGTGAAGTCCTGTAAGATAACCCGCGCCGGCACAAAGGAGATTTCCTGCTGACTTTCGTCGCTGGTATCCCAGGCGGCAATTTTTTCAATATCTTCACTGGTGACAAAATCTTCCTGTTCATGCCGAATCAGGTTTTCCAGCAAAATTTTGATACAAAAAGGCAGACGGGATAAGTCGTGTTGTTCGCTTATTTTGTCAAAGCTAACCATTTTGTACTGCTGATCGCCGACGTTAAGCTCGGAAAATGTCTGATATTTCACCTGTTCACCATCCTTAAGAGTTACTTGGCCCGGTAGGCTTTATCCACAACCACAGTTATACCGGGCGGGTAAGTGTGTGGATTCATACGGTATTCAGGTGAAAAAAAGTTCATTCGCAATGCTATTGTAAAGGCGACTTTAATGATCTTCTGGCAGCGGGGTTAGCGATGCCTCCAGCAGGTAAAAAATTCACTTTTTACCGCGTCGTGCAGCATTGGGCAGGCAAAGCGCAGGGATTAAGTCTTTAGTGCCACGGCCATGCCACCGTGGGCAGCGCCGGACCATTTTACCCACACAGAGAATATTGAAGGCTAGCAGGGGCTGCAGGGGCAGAAGAAGCAAAACGCTGTCGGGCATGCCGCCAATAACCATTACAGGGTTACAGTAAGGTGACTCTTACAAAAAAGGAGAGCCGCAGCTCTCCTTTTTGCATCATCAGCTATCGACTAGTACAGGTCGAACGATTTGGTAAAGCGCAAACCAAATTCACTACGATCGTTACTGCGGACAATACCGACATAGCCATTTTGCGCCAGACGACCCTGGTCATACACTTCATCAAACACATTCTTACCATACAGGCTAACCGACCAGTCACCCGCCGGTGCTTCGTAACTGACGTTGAAGCCAACCAGTTCTCGTGCATCCATCGTCTCATTCGGGTTATACACCGACTGTCCCTGCATCTGGTCGCGGAACGAGTAATCCACACTGAAGGTCATCAGTGCGCCGCTGCCAAGTTCATGATAGTAAGTGGGAGCCACCATAATGGTCCATTTCGGCGAAAGTGCAGGCGAGTCGCCCTCACCAATACCTACTACCCCATCATCAATAGAGGTAATTTCGGCATCCAGGTAGCCAAAGGTGGAACGAATCACAAAATCGTCGGTAACATTGGTGGTCAGCTCAAGCTCTACACCCTGTGAGCGTGATTCACCGGCATTTTCAACGATAGTGACAAAGCCACCGCCGGCCTGCGGGTCTGAAAACGGCAGCGCCAGGTCGGTGTAATCAGTTAAGAAAAACGCCGACATAAAGGTGACTCGTTCACCAATCTCGCCCTTAAAGCCAACCTCGTAATTAATCGCCGTGGTTTCATCAAATGACACAAACTGCGCGGCACCACCAAATGGTCGGGGCGGAAAGCCGCCGGTCTGATAGCCTTTTTGAACCGCCAGGTACATATTCAGATCGTTAGTCAGCTTATAGCCAGCATTCACATCCCAGGTGAATTCAGAAAATTCAGCACTGCGATAAGCACGCTCACCACCAAATGACGGGAACAGCGCATCGGCGTCTTTTTCATCCCGGCTGTAGCGCATACCACCGCCGATATCGAGCTTTTCGGTCAGGCTGTAAGACACATTCACGTATGCCGCATAGGCTTTGGTTTCCTGCTGAATGTCGAAAAAGCCGTAATCGCCACAAAAGCTGCATACCTCGGTGACCGGGGTCACCCCGTCATTCAGCAAGCCATTAGGCACATTGAACGGGCTGAAGGTCCAGGGGCCAGAAGTGGTGTCGCCCTCTTCGGTAAAATAGTACAGACCAGAGACAAAGTCGTAACGGTCGTAGGTACCGTTTAACTGTAATTCAAAGGAAGTCTGGTCAGCGCTACCGGTTTCCGGAAATTCAGACAGATTCAGAGGGGATGCATCATCATCCAGACCGCCTTCGTATTCAGAAGAACGCTTGCTGGCGATAAACTTCAGATCCAGATTATTGGTGGCTGCCCACAAGGCAGTTAATGACGTGCCCCACCCTGAATACGCCGTCGACTCGATGCCCGGCACAGTGGTGCCTAGATCATCGGGGTTTTCAGGTAACAAAGAAGGGTCCAGCAAATAGAATTCACCATCATCAATACTGAATTCAGTGGGGCGATTTTCAGTAAATTCGATGGTGTACGGCGACTGACCGGCTTCGTTTTCCACAAAATCGGCGGCGACTGTTACCGAAAAATCTGAGCTAAAATCATACTTTGCCGCTACCCGGCCACTGTATTCTTCTTCTTCACCAATTTCGCGCTCTGGATTGTCCAGATTAATCGCTGTGCCGACGCCGTCACGCTGTTTAAACGAACCGGTGGCCGATACGCTAAAGTCATCGGTAATATCGCTGTTAATGTACAGATCAGTGGCTAAGCGCCCACGAGTGCCCACTTTGGCTGAAACCGTGGCAATATCCTGGGCACCGGGCGCTTTGGTAATGATGTTGACCGCGCCACCCAGAGTGTTACGGCCATACAGGGTGCCCTGCGGTCCACGCAGAACCTCAACCCGCTGCACATTAGGCAACGACATGTTAGCGCCCATCTGCCGACCCAGATATACCCCATCCAGATAGACACCCACACCAGGATCGGTGGTGATCACGTGATCCTGCAGGCCGATACCGCGAATAAAGACAGAGGCGTGGCCACTGTTACCCGCGCCATAACGGCTGATGTTTAAGTTGGGAACATACTTACCAATATCATCCAGGTTGGTAACATTGGTATCTTCAATCAATCCTTCGCCAATAGAAGAAACTGCGGTCGGGGTTTCATAGATGCTTTCGGTACGCTTACGGGCGGTAACCATGATTTTTTCTACAGCTTCGTCGGCCGCTGGCTCATTGCTGGTTTGTTGCGCCACTGACAGTGCAGGGTACAAACAGGCAGAAATAGCAAGAGTAAGGGCACAGACACGTGTAGGGGTAGATGTTCGCAGGCTAGGCGAATGAATTGACATGATTTTCTCCGTCTGGTGAGTGCTTTTTAATTAGTCTTGTACAGATTATGCACGGATGTGCGCTCGTTACGCAGATCGGGCGGCGAGTATACAACAGTGAATGTGTTTAGGAAGTAAAATTTTTGTTTTTTAAGAATTTGCTTATATTTCAACGCTCCAATAAACCGGGATTTTTTTATGGCCTTAGCTTCTTCTCCCAAAGTCATATTTTTTGATGTGAATGAAACCCTGCTGGATATGCAGGCAGTCAAAACCGCCATTGCCGAGGTACTTGATGGCGATGAGTCACTGGTACCGGTATGGTTTGCCCAGTTGCTGCACCACTCATTGGTGGACAGTGCCACCAACCAATACCACGATTTTGCCGAAATTGGCGCGGCAGCCTTGGTGATGGTGGCCCATAGTAAAGGTAAAACGCTATCCATGGAGCAGGCTAAAGACGCCATCACCACACCTATGACCCAACTTCCCGCCCACGACGAGGTGAAAGCGGCGCTGGCCCGGCTTCAACAAGGCGGGTTTACACTGGTGGCGTTTTCTAATTCGGCCGAGGCGGGCCTTAACCGTCAACTATTGAATGCAGGCGTACGCCAGTATTTTGATGCCGTGCTTAGTGTGTCATCAATAAAGCGTTATAAGCCCCACGGGGAGACCTATCAATGGGCAGTTAAGACGATGCAGGCGGATACCCATGAGTCACTGATGGTGGCGGCCCACGGCTGGGATGTAAGTGGTGCCAAGGCCGCCGGCTTGCAGACTGCTTTTATTGAGCGCCCCGGCAAGATGATGTATCCGCTAGGGCTGACCCCGGACCTATCGTTACCTTCACTTAGCGAACTGGCGGATGAGCTGGGGGTTTAGCGCCGGGCGACGCGGCGCCGGTTAAAGGGTCACCTGCTTACCGGTTTTGGCCGCTTTAAAAATAGCATTAACCACCCTGATGTCGGCCAGTCCTTCTTCGCCGGTCACCAGCGCCGGGGCTTCGTCTAATAGCGCCAGTGCATCATTGTCCATTTGCAGCGTTTGCTGCATGCCGTCGATGGGTGGCAGGCGCTTACCATCACTGGTAGTGCCGGTCACCCCACTGTATTGCTGCATGGGCTTAAGCTGGTACCAGCCATTTTCACACTGGGTTTTTAAATGGTTAAACCCTTTTACTACGCTGGTACCGCAATCCGCGCTCAGGCCTTCGCCAAAGTCCAGTGTAAACAGAGTGGTAGCATCCACTTCAGTAAATGTTTTGGGGTGGTTATTTAAATGCTTACCCGTCACCGCCACCGGCTCCCTGCCAGTGATAAAGCGCGCCCCATTAATGGCATAAACGCCCATATCGTATAACGCCCCACCGCCCATATCAGCCTGCATACGCCAGTTACCAGGGGGCCGGGCACTGCCGGCATAGCCGGCATAACTGCTTAAACCGGTAATAGCCCATAGGGCAAACTGTGCTGATAATCGGCAAAGGTACGGGTGTTAGGCTCATGTTGCATACGGTAACCAATGGCCAGCTTTACCTTGTTTTTATTACAGGCATTGATGATGGCCTGACATTCCTGCTCATCCATGGCCATAGGTTTTTCGCACCAGACATGCTTGCCGGCGTTGGCCGCCTGTACCGCGAAATTTTTGTGGGTGCCGGTGGGCGTGACCACGTACACCACATCAATGTCCGGATTATCCGCCAGCTTATGCATGGTCTCATAGGTATATACATTGTTATCGGTAATACCGTATTTTTTTTGCCATTTGGGGATTTTTTCAGGGCTGCCGGTAACAATGCCGCGCAGCTCACAATATTGAGTGCTTTGAAGTGCCGGCGCCAGCAGATTCTCGCTGTAATTGCCCAGGCCCAGCAAAGCGACACCAATTTTACGTTTACCGGCAATACCTGCCAGAACCGGTGCGCTGGCGGCGAGCAATAAGCCCGAACCGGCAAGTCTGATAAACTGACGTCTGGACCAATCACTCATAGCTGACTTCCCAATAAAGATAGTGTTGAAGCAGAATGTTGTTATACGTGAGGGGCGTGCAGGATTGATCAGTTAAGGCAGGACTGCCAAAAGGTTAATCAAGGGTGGCGAAATTATTCTAAAGTTTCATGGTGAATAGTGCGATAACCTCAGTAATATGGGCCTCACTATCCCGATAAGATTTTGCAAACCTTTTGACTTCACCCCTATTTTATTAGTTCTTAACGACCGTATCTGGTTTCGGTTGCTTGTTGCACAGGACGCTACTATGAATTTTCTGCTACATCTTTCTGTTGCCAAAAAAATCTTTTTGATTCCGATTATTGGTGCGGTCAGCTTTATTTTATTCGTTTTTATTAACAGCTATATTTCCACACAGAATGCTGACCAGCTTAAAAGTGCCAAAAATATTGATTTTCCTGCGCTTCAGCTCAGCACCACCGCTTTGGTAAGTATGGAAAAGGTGCGCGATACGCTGGCCAGTGCAGTGACCACCGGCGATGCCGATGCTCTGCAGCAGGCCTCAGCATCGGCCGCTACCGTGGAACAAAGCCTCGCACAAATTCAACAAATGGATCCGGCTCTGCATACTGAAGTGTCCAACATTTTGGCAGAATTTGAGACGTATTACCGGCTTGCCTATGGCATTACGCAATCAATGCTGGATGGAACAGCAGATTTTGCCCGGTTAAATGACAAGCTGGAACAAATGAACACCAGCTATGACACCGTTACTGGCGAGCTTAATGGGTTCAAACAGCAACGGGCCGATGCCTTTGATACCGCCTTTGCAGATTATAACGAGGCTCAGCAATTTTTGATGTTGCTGGGGATTATTATGGGGCTGGTTACCACCATTATTTTATTTGCCACCGCCTGGCCCATTGTGGCTGAAATTCGTGGTTCACTGCAAAAGGTGGTGCACTCACTGCGCAACATTGCAGAAGAAAATGGCGACCTTACGGTGCGTATTGATTCTCAGTCGAAAGATGAAATTGGCGAACTGGTCACGTATTTCAACCGCTTTATGGCGCGTTTGCAAAATGTGGTAAAAGATATTGTCGATACTACCCTGCCCTTATCGGATTTAGCCCAGAACCTGAATGCGCTGACCGGCGACACCAATCGCACCATCACTAACCAGCAAAATTCTGCGACCCAGGCAAAAGCGGCTGTGGAAGATATGAATCATTCGGTTAACCAGGTGGCGTCGAATGCTGCCGAAGCGGCCACCTCCGCCAATGATGCTGCGGCAGCGGCCGATGAAGGAAAACGGGTCGTCGGCGATACCGTGGCCAGTATTGAAAATCTGGCTCAGAATGTGGCCCAGACTGCCGAAGTCATTCAGAAGCTGGAGCATGATTCTAATCAGGTTGGTGAGGTGTTGGATGTTATCAAAGGCATTGCTGAGCAGACTAATTTGCTGGCGCTAAATGCCGCCATTGAAGCGGCCCGGGCGGGCGAACAAGGCCGTGGCTTTGCGGTGGTGGCGGATGAGGTGCGAACGCTGGCGTCGCGGACTCAGCAATCTACGGAAGAGATTCAAAAAACAATTGAACGATTGCAAAGTGCTGCGCAATCAGCAGTAAATGTGATGCATAGCGGCAATGAGCGGGCCCGGGAAAGTGTAGCGGCGGCCAATAAAGCGGGGCAAAGTCTGGATACTATCACCCAGACTATTAATATGATCAGCCAGATGAATGCGCAGATTGCCCAGTCTACTGATTCGCAACAAGCGACCTCAAAAAACATTGTCGGCAGTGTTGATGCTATTTTTCAGCGAACCGAAGAAACCAGCCGAAATTCACAGCAGCTGGAATCCGCCAGCACCGAACTGGCGGATTTGGCCACCAAACTGGAAGCGATTGCCCGGCAGTTCAGGGTATAGCCGCGACGGTTAACCACGCGCACAGTCATTGTTTTTTATCCCAGCCAAAGCGGTAACGGAGCTCCCCTCTGGTACCGCTTTTTTTTGGTAGTGACGTTACTAAATTATGGATATTCTGCGTATGTACGTTGATACCCCTTTATCAATATGGCTATGCTATCCATGCTCTAGAGGTATAGTGCTTTTCCACAAATAGCTTAATATGCGCCTGGTTATTTAAATCTATTATTTGTGGATATCAGATGCAATTTAAGTCTTTTTCTGCCCTGGCTGCTGGCCTGGCATTTTCATTAAACGCTATGGCTGATGTTCAGCTAAGCGGTTTTGGTACCCTGGCGGCAGGCTTGCCGACCGACGGCGACACCGAAGTACGCAATTACACCGACGGCGAAGTTGATTTTAAAACCGGTTCTTTTTTTGCGCTGCAGGCTTATGCTGATTTGGATGAGGGCTTAAGCGCCACGGCGCAGATTCGTGCCCGGGGCATCGAAGACTGGGATCCGCAATTTACCTGGGCGTATCTGTCTTACGAGGTGCAGGAAAACTGGCGGGTACAGGTTGGCCGTCAGCGTATTCCTATTTACCTGTATTCTGATTATCTGGATGTGTCTTACGCGTATCACTGGATTGCGCCGCCTTCAGAAGCGTACCAGTCGTTTTTTGACAGTATCGACGGCATTTCTTCTATTCATGACTTTAGCGTCGGCGAGGCGATGCTGAACCTGCGTTTTTACTATGGTCAGGAAAATACCACCCGTGCCGATGGCATCGAGTTTGATGTAGACAAGGTGTTCAGCGCGGTCGCCAGCGTCAATTACGGCTGGTGGACTTTGCGCACCACTTATGCACACTTTGAGCTGACCTCAGATTTGGGCGTGGCACCGTTGTCTGCGGCCTGGGCACAAACACCGTTTGGCTATGTAGGCGATGATCTGGAAGTTAAAAACGATGATGTGACCGGTGTTGAAGTTGGCGTTATTTATGATGACCAAAACTGGTTGTTTGTAGCCGAATACATTCCGGCCTCACTGGATAATACCTTGATTGGGGACTTTGAACCCTGGTTTGTATCGGTGGGTAAGCGCTTTGGGCCGGTCTTAGTGCATGGTACTTATGGTCGTGATAAAGCAGAAACCGGGGTGGATTTATCTGCGGTACCTCGAGGTGTCGATGCGCAGCTTGATCAGCTGACCGCGGTCACTGAGCAGGCAATTGCCTCACGCACCCGTAATGCCGAGTTTTATACGGTTGGTGCACGCTGGGATTTTCATGATTCGGCCGCGTTTAAAGCCGAATACACCAACTCTGAGCAGGCTGACGGTCGCAATGCAGGTTTATTCCAGGTTGCCTTGGTAACGGTCTTTTAAGGGTTTTGCACATGAGCTTATTTAAAAAAACAATGAAACAATCTTTGATGGCCCTGGCTTGTCTGTGCGCGGCGCCTGTATATGCCGATATTGCGGTGGTGGTAAATAATGCTAACCCAGCCCCGTTATCGCAGGATGAGGTGTCTAAGGTATTTCTGGGGAAAGATAAATCACTGACCCCGGTACTGGCCGAAGGCGCGCCGGCGGATGAGTTTGTTGAAAAGGTACTGGCTCGTTCACCAAGCCAGTATAAAGCCTATTGGGCCAAGCTGGCCTTCACCGGAGGCGGGCGTCCGCCAAAAACCGACGATGCGGCCAGTGTATTAAGCGAAGTGGCCAGTAACCCGAAAGCGATCGGGGTCGTGGATGCTGCCGCGGTAAATGCCGATGTGAAGGTGCTTTTCACGTTGTAAGCGCTGATCCCGGGCGGCGGGGTCTGCCGTCCGGGATCTTCTTCTGATTATTGCCATTAGTGCAAACAACCTACCACAGGCCGTTTAAATCTGGCCTTGAATATGTGCTTTTATCTTTTGTTCGTAAAAGGCGTTTAAACGCTGATGCAGTGTTGCGTCCAGGTTTGGCAGGGTGGCGGCGGTGACATTCTGAACCACCTGTTCGGGCCGACTAGCCCCTGGGATCACACAGCTTATGGCCGGATGGTCCAATATCCAGCGTAGTGCAAACTCCGGCATTTTCAAATGTTTAGGTTTAAAGTCACGCGCCAGTTCACTGACCAGCCTCAGCCCGGTTTCGTACTCCATTCCCGCAAAGGTTTCGCCAACATTAAAGGCCTCGCCCTGACGGTTAAACTGGCGATGATCAGAGGCGTTAAACTCGGTATCTTTATCGAATTTCCCACACAACAAACCACTTGCCAGCGGCACTCTGGCAATGACACCCACCTGCTTACGCAACGCATTATCCAGTAACGAGTCAGCCGCGCTTTGGCGAAACATATTAAAAATCAGTTGTAGCGAGGTCAGCCCGTCGTATTGCAAGCAGGTTTGTGCTTCGTCCAGGGTTTCCACGCTGGCGCCATAGTATCTTATTTGTCCTTCCAGCTTTAATTCTTCAAGCCAGTCAAATACATGTCCTTGTTTTAGCTGGGCATGGGGAATACAGTGCAGCTGTAATAAATCTATCTGGTCACGCTGCAACCGATCCTGTGAGCGCAGCACTGAATCCCGCATGCTGTTAAAACTGTAACCATCTGGAAAAACCCCTTTGGAGCGGCCATATTTGGTGGCCACCACAGCATCTTGCCACTGGCTGGATAACACCTCTCCCAGAAAGTGTTCACTCTGCCCCGCCCCATACACATCGGCGGTGTCAAAAAAGCGAATGCCTTCGTCAAGAGCGCTGTGAATCACCTCGTGAGCGCTCGCCTCGGTAATCGGGCCAAAATCGCCCCCGAGCTGCCAGCAGCCTAAACCCACCGGTGTTACCGGTAAATCAGACTTACCGAGTGTGCGTGTTTTCATTCTACGCGAAGACATTATTGCCCCTATATTGGTTGGTGAGCTATCGGTACTGTGAAAAGTACGCAGAGCATAGTGCTTAAGACCACGTAGACACGGCCGGGGTGGTATAAATACCGATAAAACACGGTGGTTGTTGAGCCTGTCAACAAGACGCTCATCGGCATTGCGCTGTTGTAAAGACTTTGCGCCAGTTACACTACCAGATACAGGCGGGTTCAGATTTTACAGCTGACCCCGATAATCATCGGCGGAATTAAGGAGTATTATGAGCTGGGTATATCTCATTATTGCAGGCTGTCTTGAAATTGGCTGGCCCGTCGGATTAAAAATGGCCCAGACCCCGGAGACCCGGTTCTCTGGCATCATCGTTGCGGTGGTATTTATGGTGGCCAGTGGCTTCTTATTATGGCTGGCGCAAAAACAGATTCCCATCGGCACCGCTTATGCCGTGTGGACCGGTATCGGCGCGGCGGGTACTTTTTTTGTGGGGGTGATGTTTTATCAGGATCCGACCTCATTTTTACGTTACCTAGGGGTGCTGCTTATCATCAGCGGGGTAATTTTGCTCAAAGTCGCCTAAGCCCGGGGCAGACCCTCTTCTCTATCGTTCTATTAAGTAAGCTGATATTGGGTAAGGTGATTCTGGCCATCACAGAGCATAGAAACATGATGGTGTTTTTTATGTTGCCCATGAGGTGCCTGCACCTATCTCCGGCAGAAGGTTACCATAACCTATTCTAGGAGCCTCCCTGGTTAAGGTCTTACTTAGTATGGTGCGGTCTTTTTTTCGAGTAACCAGGCCCGGTCGCCTAACGTATTTTTATGCAGCGCAGCGTTTTGGCTTTTACTGCGTATTTACTTTGGCCGGCGAAGACATACAATCATCTTGAACATCCGTTCAAAAAGCATTTTATTAAAAGGAGCAGAATCACATGCGCTTTATCATGGCTTTAATGCTGGTATTCGCCAGCTTAGGTGTACAGGCAAAAGATACCCCTCAGCCTGAGGTTATCTTTTTTGATGTTAATGAAACGCTGCTTGATCTGAATTCCATGCGCAGCTCGGTGACCGAAGCCTTAGGGGGCCGGGATGACTTAATGAGCCTCTGGTTTTCAACCATGTTGCACCACTCATTGGTGGACAACACCACCCGCCGGTTTCACACCTTTGGCGAAATTGGCGTGGCCTCATTGCTGATGGTGGCAGAATCCAATGAGGTTGAGCTTAGTGAAGCAGAAGCGCGCCAGGCCATCGTCACTCCCTTACGCAGCTTACCCCCGCATCCAGATGTCAAAGCCGGATTACAAGCCCTTAAAGAGGCAGGCTTTACCCTTATCAGCCTGACCAACTCTTCAAACCAAGGCGTGAAGACCCAATTTGAGAATGCCGGACTTTTGTCTTATTTTGATGCCCGCTACAGTGTGGAAGACATTCAGCGTTATAAGCCTGATTTACGGACTTACCAATGGGCGCTGGAAAAGGCCGGGGTAACCGCAGAAGAGGCAATGCTGGTGGCGGCCCATGGCTGGGATATCGCCGGAGCTAAGGCTGCAGGCTTACAGGCAACGTTTATCGCCCGTGAAGGCAAGGTCCTGTATCCCTTAGCGTTAAAACCCGATTATAAGGTGAACACCCTACCAGAGCTGGCCAAAATTCTGGCCCGGTAACCAAACTGATAAAGACTGCAAGGTTACACTATTGCACAGTTACCGTGCCGGCCGCTGCCCCTTTAAATTTGTAAAGGGCCGCGGCTTAAAAGTAATGTCAAATAAGGTATATCCCCCACCGGTAATGGCAGGTTTATTACCGGTGCGTTAGTAGCTGGCGTTATGGACAGGCCATCGGTTTATTTATTTTTATAATACGCGGTTGGTGGGTCGAAGCGGGTTTGGGCTAATCTTATTTGCGTTTATTTTATTTGGGTTTGGGTTAGCCTTATTTGGCTTAGCCTTACTTGGGTTAAAGGCCAGATCACAGCGCCATAGGGGGCGGGATGTCTTATAGCGGGGTTAACGCCAAAGAAGACCCAGCGCACCGGGCACTGAATCTTCTCTCACTCATTCCCAGCTCTTATCTCTGATAGAACTGATACTGAATATTTACGCCCACCAGGCGAACATAGTTGCCTGCTACTTCATAGCGTCTGGCCGTCAGACCGACAGAAAACTGCTTAGCAATATGCCACTGTAAATTGCCTCCGAAAAACAGCTCGCTATCAGAAACCGTTTCGCGACCAGTATCAATTTGCGTCCCTTCAACATCAAGTTGCAAATTGTAATCGGCATCGTACCAAAACTTACCCACCCGAATTCTCCAGCTAAGATCCTCATTAATCTGCTGACCATAAGAGATGGCAATACTTTCGCCGGAGGCTGAACTGGGATGGTCAAAATCAAGCTCACCCAGGTAGGTATCAATTTCAAACTCGGTAATTTGATCGGTGAAGGAGACCTGGTTTTCACCCAGGTCCACCGTGCCTATCTCCAGCGCCCACCTGGGAGTAATACGATAACCAAAGTCGAGCCAGTAAGACTTGCTGTCTTCAGAAATACTCTCAAAAACCGCCGTATCTGAAACATTCATCACCTTTTGACGGATATTGTTTTCATCAAGATTGTATTTGGCATTACCCAGGCCGCCTTTTAAATACAATCTGTGCTTATCAGAAGCCTGCGACGCCGTAGCGGTAATCATCAGACTTAGCGCCAGCAGCAGGCGCTTTTGACGCCATATCACGGCCAGCCCCAGCGCCAGGTAAGACAGCATGCCAAAGCTTCCACCGGATTTTGAAGTAACCACAACTTTGCTATTAAAGATCTCTGGTTTGCCTACCCCACTTGGGTCACGAACAATCCCATTGACCTCACCGTCCGCATCATTCGGACCACCATCTTCTATTGTTAACTGCACGCACCAATCTCCTTCTGTTAACCCAGGCTTGTATTCAGACGAGCCCGGTTCCGGGCAATAACCTGGTTCCCCTAAAGCTGATTTAACCATGTTATTGCCATCTTCTACATAGGTCTGCCAGCCTGAAGCAGGCATATACTTTCTGTACACCGCTGCTTCAGGGATCGCCGCTCGCTGTGGTAACACCACATTTATCGACACCGTACCTTCGGGCAATCTTTCGGCAATAAAGTCGAAATAACCACCTACATTTTCAATCGTATCCGGCTCAATGTTTAATTTAGCAAAGTCGGCCTCTGTAACCTGCGCGCCGGTGTAGGTACTAAATGATGACAAACGCCCCAGTTTTAATTTCAGACCTACATCACCTTCAACAATATACGCGTCTTTGACGATGCCACGCTCGGGCAGCAAATAAGGGACATCATTGTTATCCAGATAATCCGGGATACCATCCCTATCAGCATCAGTCCAGCCTTCATCCGCATCGTTGATGCCATCACCGTCGGAATCTGTTGAGCCATTGAGCGCAACTCGCTCGCTGATCACCGGAATAATAATATTGGCAATACTTGACAGCGCAGGGCTGCCATTGTCAGTAACCGTCACGGTTAAATCGATAGGTCCTAACGGTAAGCCAATCGCGCTGATACCAATCGCTTTACCATTTTCATCTTCAACAATAGTAATCCCTTCAGGAACCTCCCATTGAATAGTGTGAATATCGCCCGGATCGGTAATGTCTAGGTTAACCACCAAAATACCATCTTCAGGCGTGACGACCGCCGCAGGTGAACCGTCTACAAAGGTTGATAATCTCAGTTGTGGGGCTGCATTGGTTTCAACGATATCCAGCGTAATGTCAGGTTTCACCCCTACGTTATGGCGGTTATCTAAAGCCAGGGTTAGCGTGTCAACATTTTCGCCAAGTCCGTCGTCAGTCAAATCGATATCAATGGTTGCGGTGGCGCCAGAGGTTATAGTAAATGATTGTGCTGACAGCTCGTAGTCTTCACCTTCTGCGGTTCCGCTCACGGTAAAGTTATAAGTAGCAGGATACTCAGGCAATTCGCCATTTAAAATCAGGGTTACCGTAGCTACAGCACCTTCTTTCACCTGTACATCACGACTTAATGAAGCTTGCGGGTAAATATCGACAATCTGTTCAATCTCGCCCACATTGCCTTCAGCATCGACGGCTTTCCAGGTAAGAATATGCCGACCGGGTCTGAATTGTGTACCCTCTGCTTCCAGTCCAACTAATTCTGGCTTACAGCAGTCAGCATCCAGAGCACTGGTTACCGACACCTCAATCGCCTCTTCAATCATTTGCGCAGTAATACGGGTAAAGGTACCGGTGGCGTCGATTATAAAGGGCGCTACCGGGGCGAAGACCGGTCCACGCTCATCAGTGAAGGGGTCACTATTTTGCAAAAACTCTTCGCTGTTGATCGTGCCATCACCGTCTAAATCCTGACGACCATCACTGGCATCTAAGGAGTCAAATCCTTGCTCCGCTTCATAAGAATCTGGCATCCCATCGCCATCATCATCGGTGTCTGCATTATTGCCAATACCGTCGTTATCTGTGTCCAGCGTTTCTTTCGGATCTAATGGAAAGGCGTCCCGACGATCTTCAACATTATCGTTGTCATCATCCGTGTCGGCATTATTACCAATGCCATCGGCATCCGTATCAAGAGACTCGGTGGGATCTAGCGGGAACACATCGACCCTATCGGCCACTTTATCGCCATCATCATCGGTGTCTGCATTATTACCGATACCGTCGTTGTCAGTGTCCAGAGTTTCGGTAGGGTCTAACGGAAACGCATCCCGGCTATCTTCCACAGCATCATTATCATCGTTGGTGTCGGCATTATTGCCAATCCCATCCAGATCGGTATCCACCCATTCAGCAGCATCAAGGGGAAATGCATCTTCTGAATTCAGGAAACCATCACCGTCGGTATCCGGGTCGGTATTATCCGGCTCCCCATCACCGTCGGAGTCTTTGAGTACAAATAGCGCAAAGGTGGCGTCGACGGCGCTGCCATCCGGATCGCTCGCTGCTATCGTGACATTGAACCCACCCACATCGCCTGGCCCCGGGGTACCGGTTAGTGTGGCCCCATCAAAGCTAATCCAGGCCGGTAGTGCAGAGGTAACCTGCAGGGTCAGCACATCTTCTTCTATGTCGCTGAAGGCCGTATCAGGCACCGTGTAACTAAACGCCACCCCTTCGATAGCGTTTTGATCTTCAAGACCTTGATTGATTTCAGGGGTATCATTGACCGGTGCTACCCGAATCGCAAAGTCAGTAACTTCGGCAACAAAGCCACCAAAGCCATCGCTAAGGGTGAAGAAGAATGTATCAGTAGGATCTTCTGAGCCATCATGACGATATTCAACCACATTCATCTCATCAATATCCAGCTGCGTGAAGGAGTCACCTACATTTAACAGCGCATCATTTTTATATAAGGCGCCTGCTGCAGGAAGCTGGGTAATGGTGTAAACCAAGTCTACCGGCAGCTGCTCGTGGTCCATATAATGCAGTGAATTATGCATAAAAAACGCATTGCTGTTTTCGTTAACATCCAGACCCTCGAAGTGGTGTCGCATCGGGTTGGTATTGGTGCCGGTGATAGTCAGGGTATAGTCCTGAAAGACACTTTCACCGGCATCATCCTTGGCAATAACACGAATATCAAAGGTCCCCCGGTCGTACCAGTCATGCACATAGGTGAATGTCCGGTCGGCCGAATTCAATGAGATAAAGTCAGGTAGGGGAGCACCATCTGTCAGTTCGGCCGTAAACGTCAGACTATCGGCCTGCCCCTGGTTCATATCTTCATCAGAAAAGGAATTGGCCGCGAACTGATAAGTCGCCGGGCTGGTGGTAATGTCTGTGGTCTGATTAACAAGGGCAGCACCTGCTGTCGGAGCATCATTGGTATTGGTTACTGACAATCTGAATCCTGTTGAAGCGCTTTCGCCAGAAGTATCGGTAGCGGTAATAGTTACCTCATTGTCTCCTGGCGTCGTCGGCGTTCCGGAAATTTCCAGCGTATGACTGTCAAAGCTTACTCCATCTGGTAAATCTGTTACCACAATATCCAGAGCTTTGCCTTCCGGGTCGTTAAAAACGCTCCCCACATTGATTGTGGTCATTAGCTGATCTTCAGCAATATGGGTGTTAGGGATAGTATTGTTGACCGTAGGGGCCGTATTCGCGTTAATGTACAGGGTAAATTGTGCTGTGGCGGTCCCCCCTTTACCATCCTGGGCACTGACTAGTACCGTATGCTGACCAATCACCGATGTGGGGCCGGTAAAAGATTGCGAAGCCCCGTCAAAGGTAACCCCGGCGGGTAGCCCACTTACTGAATAACTTATTGTATCGCCGTCACTGTCGGTGAAAAAGTTGGTCGGTATGGCAAAGGAAAAGGGTTCTTTTTCCAAAAAGGTCTGATTGGACAAGGTGCCATTGGCTTGCGGGGCATCATTCGCCAGCGAACCCAGGGTCACACTGGTATTAAACAGGTTACTTTTTTGAGCTTCATCACTTAACACTAAAGATAAGGTGCGAAGGCCATCGGTAGGTGTAGCCGCTGTATTTTCATAGGTCAATGCCCGCACGAGCGCTTCAGCCGCATCTAACGAAGTACTACCGGTAAAGTCGATAACCAGCGGCCCTCCCGCACCATTTTGAGAGCTACTGATAGTCGCAAAATCAACGCCCTGATAAGCAATAGTTCCTGCAGGATCATTAACCAGGATTTCTCCTGGACCAGTACCCGCGCTGTCGACGCTGAGTATTTCATTCGCACCGTCAATTCTGGTGGTGTCGATTCGCAGTTTACCCCCTTGCAGGTCGGCGGAGTCGGCATCGGTAAGAAATCCATCACGCCCCACATCCACAAAGGTTCTGGCACCATCGAGTGAATAGGCCCCGTCACCAGGGTAGTAGGTCAGCTGTGGACCAAGCGGGTCTGGCACTACAAAGTTAATGGTCTGATACGCTTTAACCTTACCATTTTCTTCAATTTGAAATGTAATCGGGTAGGTACCAGAGGTCAGCCCATTCGCATCGAACTGATACTGCCCAGAGTCCAATGTAGAAAGGGCTAGATCCCCATTTTCGTTTCGGACATTACCCAAATTGGTACTGGTTACCGTCGAGCCGCTCACCTCGTCTATAGAAAAAAGCAACGGTGTATCTGGCGACACGATAGCAGTTTTTGTTTCCTGTGGAATATCTTCTGAAAATTCAAACTTCTCGGTAGCCGGGCCATTAATCAGATATAAAATGATGTCAAAGTGAGCTTTTGATTTTACAGACCCCGATGCGTCAACATCTTCAGCCACGAAACCGGCAGAATACAAGCCGGCAGTACGTGTGCCAGAGCCAGTCCAGGTGATTAAACCGGTGGTCTGGTCTATATCAATCCCCGGCGGATTGGCCGATGAACCGCCGCCTAGCTCTTCAAGACTCGCCAGCCGATACTTAATTTCATCTCCATTGGGGTCCACCACATTAGTTTGGTAGGTCCAGTTAGTTAACACACTGCCATCGCCATTTTGCTTAGGGACTTCAAAAACAATAGGTAAATCTAACCCTGCCTGCTTGTTACCCTCGCCGGTATACACCAGGGTCTGGATGTCCCATCGGCCATTCGCATTATTGTTTAATCCACCTATTCTGTTGCCACCGTCGTATTGGACCTGGTACGACACCGCAGGATCCACATCGTACATTTCAAATACCTGGGTCAACAGGTCATATTCACCATCAGCGTCCGGATCATTGATTGTTTTTAACACCGCCTGACTGGTTATTTCCACCGGGGTGATGGTGGCATTGGTAAGCTCTGCTCTTCCAGAAAGTTCTGACTTTCCCACAGCCCAGGCGGTGGTCATATACAAGCGCACATCATCTACCTGACCATCGCCGTCGGCATCTACCGGGATCCATTTGATGCCACCGCCCCGAAAATGGGAAAGATAACCGTTATATTGGGATAACAGTGATTGCTGGGCGAAAAGCCCTTCATCAATGTCGCCGACGGTGTACTCTAAAGTCCAGTTGGCTGCATATTTGTCACCACCCGTGGTATCAGAAGACGCCGCCACGTCAACCTGCATGGCATCGGCTAACTGCTTGACAAAATATTCACCCGAATCTGTTCTGGCAATGTCACAGCCATACAGTTTTACATCGGCCCCGGGGGCAAAGAATTGCTGCAATGCGCTCATTTTCGCCATGGAAGCGCTGTTTGCTTCAAGGATATCTGACCCCAGAAAAACCTGGCCGTCAGCCCCGTGGGAAATAAGGTGAAGATCACGTATTTGACCGCCGTTGGAGGCTAACGCAGACTGTAACTGCTCAATACCTGAAGTTTCTGAATTTAATATGACAGCTTGATGGCCATTTTTAACGGCGGTGGCATAAAGCCAGGCCGCATCAGGCGCGGTGCTGTCTATGACCACCAACGAATGCGATGCTTGCTGAGCACTTTGGCTAGCGTGGGCATTGAGTGAAAAACCTGCCAGTGCTAATGCAACAAAAGGGGCAGAACGAATACATTGCGAAGTCATACGAGCTACATCGATACGGGCTAGAATCATTTACACAATTACTTATTTTGCGAATAACTGCGCGAACCATAAGCGAGCCAGTAAAATAGTCTATTAGCCTTTTTGATAATTTGGGGGTCAAAGCTGATTTTCAGGCTTAAAGTGGATAGACAATATATTTTGCAAACCATTTGCAAAAATCCCTTAATAACAACAAGATAAAGACTACACCTGGGGCATTGGTAGGTGGTGAGAGCGCCCATTCTTGCAGAATGATCCGGCAGGTTTTTGGTTTTATACCTAAGTTCATAAATGCATAATCTTACATATCTTTTAGAAAAAAGTGCTTGCAATACGCTAAAAAAGACTTTGGTTTCTTTAAAAAAATAGGGGCTTTGGCGCAGCCTTTAATAACAGTATTTTGCTGACCACGGCCCGCAAACTGGAGTTTTACCGCTGGCCTCCCTTAGCATCAACTTGTGCCTTTTTCGAACGGCAAGGCGGTATTCATGACATTTCTATCTGTGCCAGTTACTACCTCAATCAGCCGGTCGCTGGCTTTGAAGGCGGGGGCGCTCAAATAAGAGATGCAGTGGGCGTGGGCAATTCGGAAGTTATGACTTTACTCATTGCTGATGGCTGCAGTGATTTTTTTTCTGGGAAAGAGACAGGATAGTAGAAACAAAAAAGCCCTCGCATTGCTGCAAGGGCTTCTAAGCATGGTGCCTCGACCCGGGATCGCAACGCGCGGGGCTACCGCAGGGACACGCCAGCGTGTTCCCAAAGCTAATAAAGCAACAGATACAAAAAAGCCCTCGCATTGCTGCAAGGGCTTCTAAGAATGGTGCCTCGACCCGGGTTCGCAACGCGCGGGGCTACCGCAGGGACACGCCATTATCTTCCCGGGTTTTTACAACCGTTAAGATCAAAAAAGCCCCGAACATTTCTGTTCAGGGCTCTTCGAATAATGGTGCCTCGACCCGGGATCGAACCAGGGACACGCGGATTTTCAATCCGCTGCTCTACCAACTGAGCTATCGAGGCAAAACTGGTTAGCGTTTTGGCATCACTGCCTCTCTCGCTGTGGGTGTGCATTAAACGGATTTCCGGCCTTCAAGTCAACCGTTTTTTTAAAAGTTTTTACCGTTTGCACACATTCTGTTCGATAGCGGCTATTTTGCTTATTTTTCAGGCGGAACATAGCCTTCAATGGTCGGTTCCTCACCCCGAAACAAAAACCCTTCCATTTGTTCTTCTAAAAATTTACGGGCATTCGGTTCCATCATATTGAGTTTATTTTCATTAATCAGCATGGTTTGCTTTTTTTGCCAGTCAGCCCAGGCTTCTTTAGAAATATTATCAAAGATACGTTTGCCCAGTTCGCCGGGGTAAAGCTGAAAATCCAGTCCTTCGGCTTCTTTGTTCAGGCGCTGACAATGTACGGTTCTGCTCATGGCGGATTCCTTTTAGGCGATTAAAGTGCGAATTTACAGCATACGCTGAATTTGTTCGATTATTTTCTTGGTGGGGGCGGCCAATCCTACTTCAACCGGTTCGTGTAAGGGGAACCAGCGCGATGAGCCGTCTTCTTTCACCTGATGGGCGTGGGTCTGCTGTGCTATCAACAGCACCGGGGTAATATCCAGATGAAAATGACTGAATGTATGTCTGAAGCTGTTCAGGGTGTGTTGATTAAAATCGCTAAGCCCGTATTGCTGCGCAATCACCTCAACCGGCTGCTCGGTTTCGATAAAGCCATACAAGCCCCCCATAAGCCCGATAGTGGTCGCTGTACCAAATAAATCTGGCCATCGGTCAGTAGCGCCACCAGGTTTGTGGTTTTCACCGGCTTGTCTTTTTTTGGTTTTTTGCCTGAATAGTCTGTTTGCTTGCCCTGAGCATAAGCCAGGCAATCGCTCTGTAGCGGACACTCATCACATTTTGGTCGGCTGCGGGTACACACCATCGCGCCCAAATCCATCATCGCCTGGGTATAATTTTTACAGCGCTGCTGCGGAAGGTTCTGTTCGGCTAGTGACCATAAGGTGTTTTCTACCGCTTTTTGGCCAGGCCACCCGTCTATGGCGTAATAACGCGCCAGCACGCGCTTGACGTTGCCATCTAAAATCGCGTGGCGCTGTTCACAGGCCAGCGACAGCACCGCGCCGGCGGTGGAACGACCAATTCCCGGCAACGCCATTACCTGCTCCAGGGTTTGCGGAAATTTACCATCGTGGTGTTCCACCATCGCTTTGGCCGCTTTGTGCAGATTGCGCGCCCGCGCATAATACCCCAGTCCCGTCCAGTGATGCAGAACCTCATCCACCGGCGCCCCGGCCAATGCCTGTACATCGGCAAAAGAGTCCATAAAGCGCTGATAGTAAGGGATAACCGTTGTGACCTGGGTTTGCTGGAGCATGATTTCCGATATCCACACGCGATACGGTGTGGCCTGCTGTTGCCAGGGCAGATGTTTCCGCCCGTGTTGGTCGTACCAATTGAGTACTCGGTTTGCAAAGGAGTCTGTCATTAAGCCATATCGTTGAGTCTGAAACGCTGATGGCTATGATATCATGCCTGTCTATTGTGTCAGGAGATATGGAGGGCGCGTGACAGACGCACCGGTTTTATTTTTACCAGGAATGTTATGTGATGAGCGAATCTGGCTGCCGGTCTGGCGGCAATTAGCCTTACCGCAACGCCGCTATGTGCCCTTGCAATGGGCCAGCAGTTTCGATGATATGCTGGCGCTTACCGGAGACCGGGTGCTGCCGGATGAAAAAGTCCATGTCATTGGCTTTTCTATGGGCGGTTATGTGGCCGCTACCTGGGCCCTGCAAAACCCGGGGCGGGTAGCGTCGCTCACCCTGATAGGCTATAACCCTGAAGGTCTGGGAACCGACGAATTGAAACGCCGCAAGGAGCTTGTTTCAGCCTTACAAAAAGGTCAGCCGGTCACGCAAACCCCGGCCTACACTGCGCAATTTGTGGCCCCTGATTTTGTGCAGGAGCCACTGGTCGCCGGCGTGATGCAACAGATGGCGCAGGATCTTGGCAGTAGCACACTACTGGCTCACATCCAAAGTACCACGCCCCGCCAGGATCTGACCCCACAGCTGCGACAAGCAGCCTTTCCCATTAACCTGATTGCGGCTCGTCAGGATCTTATTGCCCGGTATGAGCTTATCAGTGCCATTACCCCTAACCTGAATAATTGCACCTTATATTCAATTGAACAGGCTGCCCACATGATGCTGCTGGAGCGTCCTGATGAAGTAAGCTCTGCCCTGGGACAAATTCTGGCCTAAGCTAAGTGGCGCCGGCTAGATTACTCAGGCACTGCCCGCCACTGCCCCCATGCGCAGAGCAGGATAACTGCAATGTTCTTGCATTGTCCCGGCCAGGCTGGATAATGCGCTACATTCACACTTTTATGCCATCGTACAGTCATTATGGGTCAATACAAAAACGAACAGGAAGCCGCCGCTGCCGGGGTTTATGTCAGCAAAGTCAGAAGCTTTGTTAAGCGCGAAGGCCGCTTAACCCGGGGCCAGGCGAAAGCGCTGGAAGATCACTGGCCTACTATGGGCATCGAATACACCGGTGAGCCGATTGATTTGACCGAGGTTTTTGGCCGCGACGCCCCTGTGGTGCTGGAAATTGGTTTTGGTATGGGTAAGTCTCTGGTAGAGATGGCCGCCAACGCTCCTGAACAAAATTTTATCGGAATTGAAGTGCATCGACCTGGCGTAGGCGCGGCCCTGGCCGAAGCCGGCGAACGCGGGCTCACCAACCTGCGGGTGATGGAGCACGACGCGGTGGAAGTTCTTAAACACATGTTACCGCCTGGGTCTTTAAGTCGGCTGCAATTGTACTTTCCCGATCCCTGGCACAAAAAACGTCACCACAAACGGCGTATCGTGCAACCTGAATTTGTAGAGACGGTTCGCACCCGGCTGACCATGGGCGGCCATTTTCATATGGCCACTGACTGGGAAAACTATGCCCAGCATATGGCCGAAGTAATGAATCAGGCTGAAGGCTATACCAATACCGCTGAAAGCGGCGATTATGTGCCTCGCCCTGAATACCGCCCGATTACCAAATTCGAAGTACGCGGCCAAAAGCTTGGCCACGGCGTATGGGATCTGATTTACGAGCGTAACGCCTGATGTTAAGTGCACAAAGTCAGTTACTGGAAAGAAACCTCGAGCTGTTTGATGAAGGTGAGTGGTTACTTATTAACCCGGCGGATGCGTACTTTACCGATCTTCTTACCCACCGACCGCTAGCAATCCTGCATCAGTATTTTGATGTTTTTTCAGAAAGCGCCGGCTCGATTGCCGCCCAGTCACTTGATAGCCGCGATGTAGCCACAAGTGACGTAGGATTTTGTTTACAACAGCAAGTTGGTAAGCATTTACATTTGTTCACGCCCTTTGTGGACAAGAAAAAATCTTTTACCGATGTGCTTATTTATTTGCCTAAGGCCAAAGCACAGTTGGCGATGCTGCTACAAATGGCGGCCAGTGTGTTAACCCCGGGCGGACGCATTCATCTGGTGGGCGAAAATAAAGGCGGTATCAAAAGCGCAGATAAACTGACGCAGCGCTATGGTACTACCGAAAAAGTGGATTCTGCGCGTCATTGCAGCCTGCTCACCACCCATCTTGAAAACCCGGTGGCGTTTGCACCCACAGACTGGATTGAGTCCAATACCTTCACCATTGCTGACACCGAATTAGACGTCGTCTCCATGCCCGGCGTGTTCAGTCACAACGAACTGGACGACGGTACCGAACTGCTGCTGCACAAACTGCCCTCTTCCTTACGCAACAAGGTACTGGACTTTGCCTGTGGTGCCGGGGTAATCGGCGCGCATTTAAAACAACAGTATCCTCATTTTGATGTGACGCTGCTGGATGTCAGTGCCCTGGCGCTTTATTGCGCGGCGCGCACCCTGAAAGCCAATCAACTCACCGGCACCCTGATTGCAGCAAATGGTTTGCACGGGGTAGATAGCCAGTTTAATCATATAATCACTAACCCGCCCTTTCATACGGGGATAAAAACAGATTATAGTATCACTAAGCGCTTTATCAGTGACTCGCGCCGAATACTGGCAAAATCCGGCTCACTGTATATGGTTGCGAATCGTTTTCTTCCCTATCCTGGTTTACTGGCTGAGCAATTCTCGCAGGTACGCACATTAGCCCAGACCTCCCGATTTTCGGTTTATCTGGTGTTAGCTTAGCAGTTTGCTCCCGGCGCAGCCTGAATCAGATAAGGAAGAATAGCGAAAAAGTGAGCAGGTTTTCCTGCACCTTTAGTAACCCGGCTCAGTAATGTTGGGTTACTGTCGCTTTCCTGGTTGAGGTTTGTGTTGTGAAAATAATTTTTACGATTTCAGAGGTAGAAGAGCTGGTTAAAACCGGCGGACTGGCTGATGTGGGCAAGGCGCTGCCCCTGGCGTTAAAGGCAGCGGGCCACGACGTGGCAATTGTCATGCCCTACTATCAAAGTATCCGGCAACAGTTTGATTTAGCGACCGCCTGTCCTCAGCAAACCCTGTTTGCAGAAAGCACGGTGTATCATTTTGATATTCGGCAGCTCAACTGGAACGGTATTGATGTGTACTTTATCGATTATCCGCCTTATTTCGATCGCGCTGATCTGTACAGCAATACCTACGAAGCTTACTCTGACAATGGTGAGCGTTTCAGCTTTTTTTGTGGTGCTGCGTTAATGGCAATGCAGTCCCTGGCGTTAGCCCCGGATATTATACATTGTCATGACTGGCATACAGCGATGTTGCCGTTTTTGTTAAAGCACGACGGTACGGGTGAATTTGCCAATACCAAAAGTGTGTTCACCATCCATAATGCTGCCTTTCAGGGTGTGCACCGGCTGGAGACAATTCCTTTTTTACGTCACCACCGTGGGATCCTGTCGCAGGTTCATGGCGGTTACATCAATATGCTGCAAACCGGTATTGAGTTTGCCGATAAAATTACTACGGTGAGCCCCAATTACGCCCAGGAACTGCTGACCGACTTAGGCAGTCATGGGCTGCATCACCGTCTGGTCACCCGCCAGCAGGATTTATCTGGCATCCTGAACGGCTGCGACTATACCCAGTGGAATCCGGCTACCGATCCCTTTTTGCCAAAAAATTACAGCGCCGATGATGTTGGCCCTAAACAGCACTGCAAGCAGGTGTTACAGCACAAAACCGGCCTGGCCGAAAAATCCGGCACGCCCCTCATCGGCATGGTCTGCCGACTCACCGAGCAAAAAGGATTTGGTTATTTGTTACCGGTGTTAGATGAGTTGATGGACCACAATGTACAGCTGGTGATTGTAGGTACCGGTGATCCGAAAGTGTGTATGGATTTGGGCGAGTACGCCCAGAATCATCCGACTCAGTTTGCTTTTATTAATGGCTTTAGCACCGAGTATGCTCACCTGGTCGAAGCTGGTGCGGATTTCTTTTTGATGCCATCCCAGTTTGAGCCATGTGGATTGAATCAGATGTACAGCCTGGCTTATGGCACATTACCTATTGTGCGTGCCGTAGGGGGGCTTAAAGACACCGTTATCGACCCCAAGGACGATGCTGCTAATGCCACCGGATTTGTGTTCTCCCTGCCCTCGCCTGAAGGCTTGCTGGCCTGTATCCGCCGGGCGTTACTATTTTACTATGAGCATCCTGAACGCTTTCGGCAAATGCAGCAGCGGGCCATGCATACCCGGTTTACCTGGCAAACGGCTGCCAACGACTATCAGGCGTTGTATCAACAGCTATGGCCAGTCTGATTTACCGTAATCATTTATGCAGTCGCACGGCCCGGCCAGACCACTGACGAATGACAACTTCTACGCGGCGCTTTTCATTACGCTCACTGTTGGTGGTGCTGGGAATCGGTTTGTGTACGCTGACCCTGGTCATCACCGCCGCGGTAGCACTATGGCAGCAACAAAATGTCTACCGCAGTGCCCTCAGCGACTCGCTGATCACCCTGACCGAGCTGCTGGCTCAGTCGCTGCGCCCACAATTGCTCGAAGGCGCGCCGCTTGCTGTTGACCGCGCTTTATTGCCGGCCCGCCCCCCAACTTCAATTGAACAGTTGCATGTTTACGGCTATGCCACGGCGCAATCGCCAGGTCTGTCATACCTGGGCGGCTTTAAACCTGCTGGCCAGGCGCGCCCCACGCTAACCGCACCACAGTTGCGAGAACTTAAAACCCCCTCATTTAAAGACAATCGCATCTATCTTGTGCAACCGATTAAACATGATAATCATTATGTCGGGTATCTTTACGTTCAGGCTTCAATTCCGTCGCTGTTTGCCATCGCCGGCCAGACACTGCTATTTTTCACCATACTGCTGGTGTGTATGTTGCTGCTCAGTGCGCTATTGGCGTGGCGCTGTTATGCCATGGTGGCGCAGCCTATCACTGGCCTGACACAGTCGCTATGGCAAAAATTGAGATTGCGTCAATACCCCCCCCGCTTGACCCACCGGCTATCGGCGAGTTACAGCAGTTAACCGATGTTATCAACGCCCTGCTTATCCGCATGCAGGAGCTGGTCAATCAACAGGATGCTACCGAAGCTCAGCACAAGACATTAAACAGTCAGCTTGAAGAGATTGTCGAGCAGCGCACCCAGGCCCTGAAAAAAGCCAATCAGGAGCTCATTGAAACCTTAGAGAAATTACATCAGTACCAGCGCCAGGTGATTGAGAATGAAAAGATGGCCTCGCTGGGGGACATGGTGGCCGGGGTGGCCCACGAAGTGAACACCCCCATTGGGCTGGGTATCACCGCTTCTACCATGATGCTTGATGAACTACATCAGGTGCAGCAGGATTTTTCACAAAAAACCCTTAAAGCCAGCAGTCTGGGACAATTTTTAAGCAACAGCGAAGAAAACTTACAGCTTATTTATCGTAATTTACAACGCGGGGCTGAATTGGTAACCAGTTTTAAGCAGGTTGCCGTTGATCAATCGATTGAAACCCCGCGAACCTTTTGCGTTTCACAGTTAATTAATGAGATACTAGTGTCGCTGGGGCCGCGTTTGAAGCAACATCGTCATACTATTAACGTAATATGTGACCCTACCCTGATCGTTGAATCAAAAGCAGGCCCGATAAACCAAATTTTGATCAACCTGATCATCAATTCCGTAGTCCATGGCTTTGAACAAATCGAAGCCGGAACTATAGATATCACGGCTGAAATGAATTCAGCCCAGACACTAAAGATTGTATACCGGGACAATGGACAGGGAATTCCTGTAGACATACAAAGTCGCATATTCGACCCATTTGTCACAACTAAGTTAGGACAGGGCGGCTCAGGATTGGGCATGCATCTTGTATACAATCTGGTAACCCAGGCATTAAATGGTTCAATTACGCTTTCCAGCGACGCCGGAAATGGCGTGGAATTTGTTATCGTTTTTCCTGTCCAAAGTGTGAGATCAGGAAAATCACTGAATTAACCCAGGGTCAGCCCTTGTAATTTAGTTACAAATCCTTATACCGTAGGTCAGTATTTATTCGTTATTGACTTGCAAACAGCGCTACGAAGAATAAAATTTAACCAGATTATTGCTTAAACCGATTGTTAAAGAGTGTGAAACATCATGCAGACGCCAAATGTATTAATTGTTGAAGATGAAGTGGTAACCCGTACCACCTTAAAAAGCTTGTTTGAAGCTGAAGGCTATAATGTTTTTGAGGCCGAAAACGGTGATCAAATGCATGATTTTTTCGAAAACCACGCCATTAATCTGGTCATCATGGATATTAATCTGCCAGGTAAAAATGGTTTGATTCTGGCCCGTGAAGTGCGGGACCGTAAAAATGTGGGTCTGATTTTCCTGACCGGCCGTGATAACGATGTCGACCGTATTCTGGGCTTGGAAATTGGTGCGGATGATTATCTGACTAAGCCATTCAACCCCGCGAACTGACGATCCGGGCGCGTAATCTGCTGACCCGTACCACCAACACCGCCGAAGATGATGATCTGCCAAGCCGGGTAAGCTTTAACGGTTGGACCTTAGATGGCGACAGCCGTTCATTGATTTCTCCCAGCGGTAAAGAATTCCGTTTACCACGCAGTGAATTCAGAGCCCTGCATCTGTTTTTAAGTAACCCGGGTAAAATTCTGACCCGTGAACAGTTGATTATGGAAATGACCGGCCGTGAATTACGTCCTAACGACCGTACTGTGGATGTAACCATCCGTCGTATCCGCAAGCACTTTGAGTCGGATCCCAGTGATGAAGAGCTGATTGTGACGATTCACGGTGAAGGCTATCGTTTTTGCGGTACCGTAGATAGTTAAATTCTGCAGGCGCCGGCCTTACCGGTGCTGGTCACGGAACATAAAAAAACGCAGCCTTCTGGCTGCGTTTTTTGTTGGTAGCGGCGTCACACAATGATTAGTTACCCGCCACTTTCATATTGTCGATCAGCACCGAACCGGTTTGTACCCCGCCGCGCACATCGCGTTCGCTGCCGATGGCCCGAATATTGGCAAACATTTCTTTCAGATTTCCGGCTATAGTGATTTCATGCACCGGGTACTGAATAATTCCGTTTTCCACCCAAAAGCCGGCGGCACCACGGGAATAGTCACCGGTAACCGTACTCACGCCCTGTCCCATCAGCTCGGTAACCAGCAAGCCGGTATCCATTTCTGTTAGTAGCTGGGCATCGGTATGGCCGGTATCGCCTACAATCCAGTTATGAATACCGCCCGCATGACCGGTAGACTGGGTATTCATTTTTCGTGAAGAATAGGTGGTGAACAGATATTGCGCTAACCGTCCCTGGTCCACCATGGTGGCTTCTTTGGTCGCGACCCCTTCGGCATCAAAATTGGCACTGGCCAAACCGCCTTTCAAATGCGGTTGTTCCTGAATATTCAGCCACTGCGGGAAAATCTGCTCGCCCAGTTTGTCCAGCAAAAAACTGGAACGGCGATACAAACTTCCGCCACTGATGGCACTGACATAATGCCCAAACAAGGACGATGCCACATCTTTTTGCATGATCACCGGGACATTGGCGGTGTTGATTTTTTGGGCGCCCAGACGGGCTACCGTGGCCTTAGACGCTTCCTGGCCGACGCTGGCAGGACTATCCAGGCCATCAGGTCGGCGCGACACGGTATAGGCGTAGTCGCGCTGCATGTCATCGTCCTGCGCCCCAATCATCATACAACTTAAGCTGTACCGGCTGCTTGGGTAACCGGCGTTGATGCCATGGGTGTTACCATACACCCGCATCCCATGATTGGCGTTGTAGCTGGCCCCATCTGAATTCACAATACGCGGGTCATAGTCCAGCGCGGCAGTTTCGGTCTCGATGGCCAGACGCATCGCCTGCTGCGGATCCAGCTGTTGCGGATGATACAGGTCAAGATCCGGAAATTCGGTGGCCATTAGCTCAGCATCAGCCAGGCCGGTACAGGGGTCTTCGCTGGTGTAACGGGCGATATCAATGGCCTTTTCGACGGTCAGTGCCAGCGCCTGCTTGCTCAAGTCGGCGGTTGAAGCGCTGCCCTTATGTTTACCTACATAAACACTGATCCCAAGGCCACCATCGTTGGTGAACTCCACATTCTCGACTTCTTTCATACGCGATGACACAGCAATGCCTTGCACTTTCGACATACTGGCTTCGGCCTGGGTCGCGCCCTTGCCGGTTGCCATTTTCAGTACATCGTCTACCACGTTTTGAATTTCTGCGATTTGCTGTTCAATTTGCATAGTCAGTTTCGCTATCCCAGTCTGTGTGTCACAATTAGAAGTACTGACAGTGTAACACTTATGAGACCCAAATGAGCGACCACAAGCATCATTCGCCGCAAGATTCTTTTTCAAACTTTAAAGATATAAACGAAGATGAAGAGCCGCTAAGCAAAACCGAATTAAAACGCCAGTCTGCCCAGTTTCAAAAGCTTGGCGAACAACTGGTGAAACTGACTCCGGCTCACCTGGACACCATTCCTATGGATGAACAGCTGGAAGAAGCGGTGATGATAGCCCGCTCGGTAAATCGTAAAAAAGACGGATACCGACGCCAGCTTCAGTTCATTGGTAAATTATTGCGCCAACGCGATGTCGCGCCAATCACGCAGGCGCTGATGATGCTTACCCACCAGCATCAGGCGAATAATGCCGCGTTTCATGAACTGGAAAAAGCCCGGGATGATGTTGCTAAAAATGGTGACGAGGCCATTCAGCGTTTGGTAGAAGAGTATCCGGAGCTGGAACGTCAGAAACTGCGCCAGTACCATCGGCAAATAAAAAAAGAGCAGGAAAAAAACGCCGTCCCCAAAGCCTCTCGGGAATTGTTCCAGTATTTGAAGCAGGTGATCAGCGAGCGCTGAAACGTGCTTTTCGGACCATAAAAAAACCGCCGTGCAGTTACCTGCTACGGCGGTTTTTGGTAGATGCGGCTAATGATTTAAGCCGTACCACCTACTGTTAACTTATCGATTTTAAGGGTGGGCTGACCTACCCCTACCGGTACTGACTGACCATCTTTACCACATACGCCAACGCCGGGGTCGAGCTCAGCATCATTACCAATCATGGATATTTGCTGCATAACCTCAGGACCATTGCCAATCAGGGTCGCCCCTTTTACCGGTGCGGTGATTTTACCATTTTCAATCAGATACGCCTCGGCACTGGAAAATACAAATTTTCCTGAAGTAATATCCACCTGGCCGCCGGCAAAATTCGGCGCATAAATACCTTTATCGATGGTCTGGATGATTTCCTGAGGATCGTACTGCCCGCCCATCATATATGTGTTGGTCATCCGTGGCATCGGTAAATGCGCATAGGATTCACGACGACCATTTCCGGTGGGTTTCACTCCCATCAGCCGGGCATTCATCTTATCCTGCATATAACCGGTTAACACACCATCTTCAATCAGCACATTACGCTGGGTGGGGGTGCCTTCATCATCTACCGACAACGAGCCGCGACGATCCTGCATCGTACCATCGTCGATCACGGTTACGCCTTTTGCCGCCACCTGCTGGCCCATTTTACCGCTAAATGTCGAGGCACCTTTGCGGTTAAAGTCACCTTCTAAGCCATGGCCTACCGCTTCATGCAACAATACGCCCGGCCAGCCATTCCCTAATACCACCGGCATGGTGCCAGCAGGAGAGGCGATGGCCTGCATATTCACTCGGGCCATATGCAGCGCATCATCGGCCAGTTTTTTATACACCGGGCGACCATCTTTCTGCGTGGCAAAAAAGTCATAGGTATGGCGGCCACCAGCGCCAGCACTACCGCGTTCGCGACGATCGCCATTTTCTAACAATACTGAACAATTCAGACGTACCAGCGGCCGGACATCGGTGGCAAAGGTGCCATCTGAAGCCGCCACCAGAATTTCTTCGTAGACGCCACTGAGGCTGACCACAACCTGGTTGATACCCTGTTCCTGTTCACGAATATAGGCATCCACCGCTTTGAGTAATGCCACTTTTTCGGCTTCAACCATGCCCAGAATAGGGTTATCTTCATTGTATCGCGCCGGATAGCTTTGCTGCTGCAACCCGGTTACCTGATGGGTACCGCCGGCCGGGGCGATGGTGCGGGCGGCCTTGCACGCTTTTTCAAGGGCAGCCGGGCTGATTTCATCAGAATAGGCAAAGCCGGTCTTTTCGCCACTGATGGCGCGCACCCCCACACCACGTTCAATGTTGTAGCTACCTTCTTTGATGATGCCATCTTCCAGCACCCAGCTTTCATGCTGACTGGACTGAAAATACAAATCGGCATAATCGGTATCATGACGGTGGATCTGTCCCAGCGCCTGTTCCAGCGAAGAGATTTCCAGACCCGAATCGGTCAATAAGTGCCTTGCTACGTTATTTAACAAAATCGCTCCTGAATTGATTGTGTTGCGCCACCGGCATGTTCTGTTTTAACTGCTCGCGGTCGCTGATATTCACCACCGCGCTCACCAGACCCGGCTCAATGGGCCGTTCGGCCAGCGTATCGCCCCAGGGAGAATAAATCACACTGTGACCAAAGGTTTCCCGGTCGTTGGCATGATCGCCGGTCTGGTTCGGCGCCACCACAAAGCATTGCTTTTCTATGGCCCGGGCCCGCACCAGTGTATGCCAGTGGGCATTACCAGTATAGCGGGTAAAGGCGGCTGGCAGCACCAGAATATCGACATCGCCCATGGCGTTGAATAAGCCGGTAAAGCGTACATCATAACATACTGCCAGCCCAATGCGGCCAATGGGCGTGTCACACACTACGACTTTGTCCCCCGCCTGCGTATACCTGGATTCCTGATAACTGCCGGTCTTGTCCTTCACCGAGACATCAAAAAGATGAATTTTCTTATACTCATCAATAATTTCGCCATCGGGGCCCACCAGCAGGCAGGAGGCGGTAAATTTGTCGTCGGTGTCTGCCTGTAATGGAAATGTGCCGGTGACCAGATACACCCCGTATTGTTTGGCCATACGTTGCATCGCCTGGCCAATTTTACCGGTATACCGCGGCTCAGCAATCTCAAGCAGACTGCGATCGCGGGTGCCGAAACAGGCAAAGCATTCAGGTAACACCACCAGGGTGGGTTCCTGGGTGTCTAGCTGTGCCAGTTGCTGTTCAACAAAACGTAAGTTTACATCAACATCCGGTTCAGAGGTCATCTGAACGGCGACCAGATTTACCATATAGTTCCTCCAGTATCAGGATTAAAGTGCCGGCGGGCATTAAAAGTCTTCGAGTTTTGGGGTCTCATCCGTGGGCGTAGGGAGCTTGATATCTTTGCTGTCACGTCCCACCTCTTCAAATTTTGGCTTATCCCAGGTCCCGGTCACTTTGTAATTTACATTTGAGATAACCTTGGCCGAGGTCAGCATCTGATCCAGGGCCAGTGCGGCCAGCGCCGTGGTCGGCGTAGCTAAAAAATACACCAGCACCGGCAGATTCCCGGTTACATTCGGGGTAAACCCTACATTGTAATTAAGCTCCTGGGCCAACAGGTCGGTGTACCCTTTAATTTCAATCTCACCCGCCCCGCCATCAATGATGGTGTCGCTGGTGGCGGCTTTTCCCTGGTTCACACTCAGGGTACCGCGCATGTCATCATAGAAAAACCCTTTGGCAAAGACATCGCGAAAATCCAGGCTTAGTTTTCGCACCAGGGAATTCAGACTGAATAAGGTAAAGATACGCGAGCCCTGGTCGCTAAGCTCACTCAGATAGCCATCCGATAAACGCCACTGAATACCACCATCCAGGGTCGCCAAATCAAAATCTAAGGGTGACTGGGGCCAGCCCAGCGTAAATTTCATATCCGCGCCGGAGTCTTTGATTCCTGACTCTATGCCTAAATCTGCCAGTAAGCCGCCGATATTGTTGCTATCCAATGTGCCACTGAGCTGCGTATGGTCATTGTCGCTATGCCACTGCCCCCTGGCCTCCAGTAAGCCATGCTCGCTGTTGACCTGGAGTTGCTGAATGCGCATACCCGCCTCGCTGCGATCGACATTCAGGGTTATCTCACCCAGGGGCCGGTTCAGCACAATGCATTCTTTACAATGAAAATACACCGGCGGGAAGCTGGCGGTGTTAAAATCTGAAGCAGTTTCGGTGGCGCTGGCTTGTTCTTGCGTACCCGCTTCCTGAGCGGGGGTAGCGGCACTTTGCCATGTCGACAAATTGATATAATCCGCCTCAATTTTTATTCCCTGCTCCAGCCAGTTTTCGTACAGGGCTACCTGGGCTTTTAACTGTGTCGCATCGACCTTGATATCCCAGTTTAGATTGTTCTGTTTCGCGGTAATGTCCACCCGGTCGAACTGCTGGCCAGCGAGCTGCAGCGATGGCGTCTGAATAAACAGGCGCTCGGGCACGCCAAACAGTGGCAATCTGCCTGTGTCAGTCCCCGAACCGGGAGCCCCCCTGAATCAGCTGCTGGTGGTGGGGGCTTGTCAGCGCCGGAATTGAGCAATAGCTGCACCGTGTCATACCATTGATTGGCAGAGATTTCGGGCAAGGTCGCAGAGATACTGAAGCCCATACCCAAACCGTCAAAATCAGTGTTACCCAAGGCCAGGTGCGCCCGGGAAAACTGCATCTGCGCATGGGGCAGTATCCCGTCAAAAATCACTTCCTGCCCCAGCTTGGCATGAATGGTGGAAGCCTGTTGATCGCCCTGACTGGTAAGCGCCAGACGCATAATATCTGCTGTGCTTTTTGCCAGCGGCGCCGGTAAGCTTGAGTAAATCCCGGTGAGGTCAGACTGAATACTGGCACTGTAGGAAAAACCGCTATCGGGCAGTTGCAGCGTGACATTGCCCTGCCATGGGCTGTGGCCGCTGACATAGTCGTTAAACTCCGGATTAAGATAAGCCAGCAAGGGCTGCACCTGCCAGTCTCCGGCTACCCCGATATCGACCTGATAGGCGGTTTCATCCATGCCACCGGTGACATCCAGCGTCACCGGTTGGCCAAACAATTGTCCGGTAAGCCCGTCGGTATTGATGTTTTCGTTGATAAAGCGCACCTCACCCTGCGCTTCATCCAGTGTCAGGCCAACACTGGCGATATGTACATTATTCCCCTGCAACCTGGCCCTGCCGCTGGCCACCACCTTGTCACCCCCTAAGGGAATATCCAAATCCAGACTGGCCTGAACCGGGCCGCTAACCTGCACATGCTTATCCAGCACCATACCCAGCGAATTCTGTAAACCGCTGTTGACCATCAGGGTGGTTAATTGTTCGCCGGTACCCGCGCCCTGCGCCTTTATCAGCAAATGCGCGCCACTGGCAAGATGGGGGATACGAGCCTCTAAATTAGTCACTTCGATGCCATTGAGGCGGGCCGCAGGGCTGGTCATAGTCAGACTGTCGTTTTCAAACCACAATGCAATGTCGGCCTGAGTTAACGCAGGCCAGGTATCGGCAAATAAAAAGTCAGCCTGTTGCAGTTCAACCGCCGCCTGAAACACGCCTTCGTTATCATTGAACGGGAAATAGCGTGGCTGGCCATGCCACAGAATATTAGCCTGTGCTATATCACCGGCTCCGGTCAGCGCGCCGGTTAAATAAGCACTGGTGTTTTGTCCCATCAACGGGGCGGGGAACAATTTTGACGCTTGCTTAAGGGGCATGCCCTGCACCTGGGTCATGAGCGACAAATCGCTGGTTGCGGTATCCAGGCGCAAACTCTGAGACAAGGAAAACTGATCAGTATCCAGTTGCAGATCATCATAGCTGACCACCCAGCCGGCGGTCTCTTTTTGACTGCCGGGCGGACGGTAGATATAAATTCTGGCCCGCAGGTCATTCAGCGTAATATTATCCGGGAGCAGATTATCAGCATGTATCACCCCATCCCGGGCAAACACATTCACTACTCCCTGATTCTTCGACCAGTGGATACCCACATCAATCGCATCAACGCCGGGGATATTACCGTGCTGCTGCCAGCTTACATCAATCAGCTTGGCGGTCATTGCCAGACCAGTGGGACGTAACTGTAGCTGCAAGGTGGCCAGCTGACCTTTAGGATCCAGATCCCGGACATCATCATCAGCGGTGTCGCTGGTAAACAATGGCAGCAACACCAAAAACGGATTCACCGGGGTCGGCTTCATGGTGTTCAGAATCACCTCGCCGCCGGCATTCACCTGACCCACCAGGTCGGTGACCAGGCGCTGTTCATTCGACTCAATGATCAGTTCATCCAGCCGCAGCTGCCAGCGTTTACCCACCGGCAGGGCCTGCAGGCTGCCCCCACGGATGCCGGTACTCACACTGACTTCATCCTGCCCGCCCACTCTAACCGGCTGTCATCAAAACGGGCAAAAAAGGCACTGAACTGGCTATTATCAACTTCGGCCCACACTTCCAGATTGGCACGGCTTTCTTTTAATGGCCGCCGGGTTTCAATTAATGCTCCGGCCCAGGGCGAGATATCCATGTCTTTGGCTTTGGCATACATCACCCCGGTAAGACTGTCCTTGCGACCGGTCAGATCAATCTGAAATGATGCAGAATTGGTGGCCAGCTCGCGTACCTGCAAAGCGCCCGCGCCCTGGTGATGCTGTCCCTGATTGAGCCATTTCAAAGAAGTGACATCCACCACCTGGGTGGTGTCGTTGCGGGTAATTCTGACGGTACTATCGGTTACCAGAAAATGTTCGAGTTGTTCTAAGAACAGGCTGGTAAGGGCATTCTGGATAGACGGTTGGGAGCCATCGCCCTGCCCCAGACGGTCGGCATCTAGCTCCACCTCAAGGCCCGACAGGATAAACTGATTAGACGCCAGCTGTTGTTGCCACACAGAACGCCAGAAATCCAGTTCAATATCAATACTTTGAATATCCAGCCCAATAGGTGAACTGGCACTTTGCTGAAGACTGACATCCTTAAGTACCATGGTCGGGCCGGTTTTTTGCCAGTCAGCTTCTAACTGCCCAATGGTAAGGTTTACCGCGTAACGCTGACTCAGATAATCTTCAATATAAGACTTTTGTTGTTGCAGATGCGGCAACGCCACGCGCAAGCCACTAAGCAGCACCGCAAACAGCACCAGCATCACCGCCAGTACCAACCACAAGGCTTTGAGGCCCAGGGCTAGATAGTTGGAAAGCTTTTTCACACCCGCCCTATTACATCATTACGACGTCGTACTTATCCTGATTATACAAAGGCTCGGTTTGAACTTTGATTTGCTTTGACACAAATACCTCCAACTCCGCCAGCATATGAGACTCTTCGCCTAATAATGCTTCAGCAACGCTGGGAGAGGCATACACCACAAATTTGTCTGCATCGTAAGCCCGGTTGACCCGAACAATTTCCCGCATTATTTCAAAACAAATGGTTTCGATGGTTTTAACCGAGCCGCGTCCTTTACATACCGGACACTCACCACACAGTACATGCTCCAGACTTTCACGGGTGCGTTTACGGGTCATTTCAATCAACCCCAGCGATGTAAAGCCGTGAATATTAATTTTAGCGCGATCTTTACTGGTAGCCGTCTCCAGACTATGTAAGACACGGCGTTTGTGATCAGGTTCAACCATATCGATAAAGTCGATAAGAATCATACCGCCTAAATTGCGCAGTCGCAGTTGCCGGGCAATAGCCAGGGTGGCTTCGATATTGGTGTTAAATATGGTTTCTTCGAGATTACGGTGACCTACAAAAGCGCCGGTATTGATATCGATGGTGGTCATGGCTTCGGTTTGGTCGATAATCAGATAGCCGCCTGATTTAAGGTCTACCCGACGCTCTAGCGCACGTTGAACTTCATTTTCCACATCATAAAGATCAAATATCGGCCGCTCCCCACGATAGTAGTCCAGCTTATTATTCAGCTCGGGCACATACTCTTTGGTAAACTCGATAAGTTCCTGATACGACAGCTTGGAGTCAATCCGGATGCGATCAAGCTCGGTACCTACAAAATCGCGCAATACCCGCCGGGCCAACGGCAAGTCTTCGTACAAAACATTAGGCTTTTTCTTTTTCATACGCTGCTGAATTTTGTTCCACAGCCGACGCAGGAAAGCGGCATCCTGAGATAACTCAGTTTTGCTTACCCCTTCGGCCGCAGTGCGCAAAATAAAGCCACCCTCGTCATCACAAAACTCCTGCATCAGGGTTTTGAGTCGCTCACGCTCGGCTTCATCCTCGATACGTTGCGACACCCCTACATGGGTAACACTGGGCATAAACACCAGGTATCGGGAAGGAATGGTGATATCTGTGGTCAGGCGGGCGCCTTTCGTACCGATGGGGTCTTTGACGACCTGCACCACGATTTCCTGACCTTCGCGCACCAGCTCCCGGATGTCCTGCTTTTGCTGCAGGTGCGAGACCGACACTTCTCCCATCAGTTCGGTATGCACCACAATATCAGAGGCATGTAAGAAGGCGGCTTTTTCCAGGCCGATATCCACAAACGCAGCCTGCATACCCGGCAGCACACGACTCACCTTACCGCGGTACATGTTCCCCACCAGTCCTTTTCTGGTGTGCCGTTCGACATGAATTTCCTGCAAAATACCATTTTCTATCAATGCCACCCGTGACTCCGACGGGGTTACATTGATCAGTAGTTCTGCGCTCATACCGTCACTCCAAATTGTTGCAATAAACACCGGGTTTCGTACATGGGTAAACCAATCACACTGCTGACACTGCCATGTACCGCTTTAACAAACTGCCCGCCGATGCCCTGAATGGCATAACTGCCCGCTTTATCCGCAGGCTCGCCGGTTTCCCAGTAACGTTCCATATCAGCACGGGTAAGCGGAGCAAATTCGACCTGAGTGGTCACCATCAGTGTTTCGCGCTGATCATGACGGTAGGCACAGACTGCAGTCAGCACCTGATGGGTGTTTCCCGACAACCGACTCAGCGTAGCTATACTATCGTCTTTATCGATGGGTTTGCCCAGGCTTTGTCCTTCAAATTCGATTAGGGTGTCACTGGCCAGGATAACGGACTGTTGTGACTGCGCGGCGGACAGCCGACGCCAGGCTTCCGCCGCTTTTTGTCTGGCCAGCCGCATGACCATGGCCTGCGGTGTTTCGTCAGGTAAGGCCGACTCATCAATATCCACGGGCAAACACTGATGGGCGATGCCCATCTGGTCTAGCAAAGCTGTGCGTCGGGCCGAGGCTGACGCCAGAATTAGTGCAGGTGCCATGGCATTTCCTTGTAGGGTTATTCAGGTAATACTGAGTTGACGACGGGCCTTGCGCAGCAACCAGAACATCCAGGGCCACAATACCATGGACGATATCACCGGCCATAGGTAGGCAAACTGAAACGGGATATCGGTGAGCAGATGTTGTAGCCAAAACAGCATCAGATGATAAAACGAGCTAAGCAGCCCAATGACGATAGCCTGTTGCCATACCGAATAATTACGCAGCCGCTGATAATTGGCCGCCAGCACATACACCGCCAGGCTCAGGGCAAAACTGTGGATTCCCAGGGCGGTGCCCAATAATATATCCATCGCCAACCCGGTCAAAAAGGCGACGCCCACATTGACCCGGTGCGGCAGCGCCATTGACCAGTAAGCCAGTACAATCAATACCCAGTCAGGACGATACAAATCGGCCTGAATCGGCAGCGGCATAATTTGCAACACCAACGCAATCAGGATACTGATTATAATGGCAGAGTGGCGGGCTTTTATAAGCATAGACTAGTCTTCCTGTGGCCCGGCGGCCTGCCGCAATGCGCTGCCTTCAGGCTGACGAGGAGCGTCTTCAGGCCAAAGCAACAACAGGTATTTTAAGCGGTCGAGTTGCGCCAGCGGCCGGGCTTTGACCGTAGCAAAAGGCCGGCCTTCATCGTGCACCACGGTTTGAACCTGCGCCACCGGATAGCCTTCAGGAAAGACCTTGCCCAGGCCTGAAGACATCAGCATGTCGCCTTCCTGAATATCGACACTGTGGGGTACATGTTCTAAAAACAATTCATCCATAGAGCCGTTGCCGCTGGCAATAAACCGAATATTGTTGCGTACCGAACGAACCGGGATGGCATGGGTAACATCCGAAATCAGCATAACCCGGCTATTGGTACTGCCCACTTCCATGACCTGGCCTACCACCCCCCGATCGTCCAGCACCGACTGCGACCGATACACCCCGTCAATGGCCCCTTTATTAATCACAATTTGCTGGCTGAATGGATTGTTGTCCACGGCCATCAGTTCGACCACCATCTTGTGCACCTTAGGCTCCACGGGCACATCCAGCAGCTTACGCAGTTGATCATTTTGCGCCTGCAAGATATCAAATTGCTGCAAGCGCTCACGCATTTTCAGATTCTGGTCAATCAGGCGATTATTTTCAGCCACCAACGCCTGGCGCGAGGTCAGGCGCTGGGCGCTGAAGTTCAGGACCACGCTGGGTAAGTTCGCCAGGTACTGTAGCGGACTCATGATGGAGTTGAGATAGACCCGGGTAGACTGAAAAGCCGCAAGTTTATGGTCGGCAAAGATCAACAAAACCGACAGGGCCAGGGCCAGCGCCAGTCGGTTGTTCAAAGACGGTCCGCGGGTAAATATAGTATCCATGAGGGAGTTCAGGTTAACGCCCGAAGGCGTCATCCTGTGGCTATTCGTAGGTGAACAGGTCGCCGCCGTGCAGGTCAATCATATCGAATGCCTTACCGCCGCCACGTGCCACACAGGTCAAGGGATCATCAGCAATCACTACCGGAATGCCGGTTTCTTCCATTAATAGCCGGTCCAGATCTTTAAGCAGGGCACCCCCCCCGTCAACACCATGCCGCGCTCGGAAATATCCGACGCCAGTTCGGGCGGCGATTGTTCCAAGGCCACCATAACCGCTGACACAATCCCGGTAAGCGGTTCTTGCAGCGCTTCCAGAATTTCATTGGAATTGAGGGTAAATCCGCGCGGTACGCCTTCTGCCAGATTCCGGCCCCGCACTTCAATTTCACGCACTTCCTCACCAGGATAGGCCGCACCAATTTCATGCTTGATGCGTTCGGCGGTGGCTTCACCAATCAGGGAGCCAAAGTTACGACGGACATAATTGATGATGGCTTCATCAAACTTGTCACCCCCGATACGAACCGACGACGAATACACCACCCCGTTCAAGGAGATAATTGCCACCTCGGTGGTACCGCCACCAATATCCACCACCATCGAACCGGTGGCTTCGGAGACCGGCAGACCAGCCCCAATCGCGGCGGCCATGGGTTCATCAATCAGGTAGACTTCACGCGCGCCGGCACCCAGGGCCGATTCACGGATGGCCCGGCGCTCAACCTGAGTCGACCCGCAAGGGACACAGACCAGCACCCGGGGGCTGGGCCGCAAAAAGTTGTTGTCATGCACCTGCTTGATAAAGTGCTGAAGCATTTTTTCAGTCACAAAAAAGTCGGCAATTACGCCGTCTTTCATTGGCCGGATAGCACGGATATTCCCTGGCGTACGACCAAGCATACGTTTGGCTTCAGCACCGACGGCGGCGACACTTTTTGGCCCGCCGGCACGCTCCTGGCGAATTGCTACTACTGAGGGCTCATTAAGTACAATGCCCTGATCCTTAACATAGATCAGCGTGTTAGCTGTTCCGAGGTCGATGGACAAATCGTTCGAAAACATGCCCCGAAGCTTTTTAAACATGAAATGCTCATTCCTGTAACTGTATGCTGGGCACCTGGTTCGGGTGAGGATTTTTAGCGCCAGCTAAGAAGAAGATATCGATTGTTACACTTTAACAACGGGGGCAGGTTTGGGCAAGTGAACACCTGCGCTAAGCATCGCATTTGCCCGTGTTTTTTGTTTGCTCAGTCGTTTTGATTATTTACCGCCAGCACAATGTTCAAAAAACATACAGCACCTCCCCCCACTCAGCTTTCAAAGCTGACCTTACCGGTATCGATAACATAATAAAACGCACTGCCGCGACTATACCCAAAACGACACACGGCACTGGTCTGGGAGGCGTCATTGCCGGCTGTCTGGTATTCGGCCCGAATTTTAAAGCCTTCGACCTGCAATTCGGTATTGGTTAACACCCGCCACAAACGCTCACAATAAGATTGCTTATCGGTAACTCGCGGCAGCCCGCTGGCCCCGACCTGCACCGGCTTGCGCCCGACTTCCTGACCGTTGGCGTTATAATGAATCAGCATAATCGCCGCCGGCTTGCCTTCGACCTGCCACTGGTAGCGGGTACGGGTAGCGCTGGTTTGCATCTTTTGTGACAGTGCTTTTAATTTTTGTTGCCTGAGATTCGGCTCGGTGGTGTTCAGATACGTCATCATCACCAGCAACATACCAACAAAGGTAACCACGAACACAATATTAAGCCAGAAACGCCGGCGCTCAGGTTGGGTGCTTTTCATTTTCACACACTCTTATGGTGAACCTAATAAGTTATCGAGTAAATCGGGCGCACACGGGCTGTATACACCAGAGTCTGTTTCTATATTAGTGACCATTTCTTTTATAAAAGCAAATAAGGGTTATTTTTGCAGACGGATAACTCCCCAATACCGATGATCTTTTTCTGTCACCTGCCACCCCTTGCGCTGTAAATAACGCACCAGAAAGCGGTTGGTGAGGGCGTGCGCAAAAATACAGATTTTGGATTCACTGGCCGCCCGGGCGTCCAGCATGTCGGCGGCCTGCCGGATACGCTCGCGGGCCTGCGCAAATGACTCAAACGGACCGGGGCGGCCTAAACACCACAGCAGCCGGTTAAGATACACCCAGCTCCAGGCTTTAAGCGTTAACGGTAGCCGATAGCGGGGGATTTGCATCTCGTCCAGCAGCCGGTGATGCTCCTTCACGGGGCGTTCGCTGTAACGGGCGGCCGATAGCTTTGCCCGGCGCAGACTGCTGGTCATAATATAATACTGACTAAGATCGCGCTGACACCAGGGCCAGCTTTGGTCGTGCAAGGGCGCCCGGTTGTAATTACGCACCCACCGCGAAAAGCCTGCACTGGATACCCGGCCGTTATGTTCAGATGCTGGCCGGCCATGCCGAATCAGTAGAATTTCCTTTTTTTGCTGCATCGGGGCCCGTATAGGTAGTTTATACTGACGGCAAACTTACCTTACCCCAGGTCACATGCAAACCACTTTGCCGCTTCGAAATCATGGTGATGTACCGTATTACCTGAACTATTCTCAACCGGGATCGGGCGCTCAACAACATAATATACAGCTGTGGCACCGCTTTAATCATGCTGAGCCTGACCAGCGTCCGGCCTTGTTGCAGCAGGCATTCAGCCTCTCCTCGGCGGTTTTTATTGAGCCTGCTTTTTTTTGCCAGACTCCTCATAATGTCCGCCTGGGGCAGGCGGTATTTATTAATCACAATACGGTGTTGCTGGGCGAGCAGAGGCTGGAAATTGGGGACGGCGTCCTGATTGGGCCCAATTGTATCATTACAGGGGCTCCACTGGCCGGCCATCCTGTCTCCGAGGCACCGGTTAAGATTGGCCCGGACGTTTGGATTGGCGCCAATGTGCTGATTTTACCGGGCAGTGACATCGGCCAGCAAGCCATTATCGGGGCAGGCAGTGTGGTGAGCGGCCCGGTGGCCGCTGGTACCACCTTTTATAACGCTGAAGTTGCGGGCCGCTAATCCACTCTATTGTCTCAGTGCCGCCGGTATCAGCTCGATCAGTTGCGCGGCGCCGGCCAGTGAGGGGTGGTTATCATCAAAGTACAATGCCTCCTGCTCTTTTACTGCATAACACGAGTCTTCATCACACCAGGCCTGTGCGGGGCGTAAGAACTTTACATTGTCGGGGTATTGGGCCTGGTTAAAATGCGCCAGAATAAAGGCATTACGCTGCTCGTAGTAGTCCCGGGTGGTACCGATAATGCGCTGAGGGCTGGCGCCGCTGATATGGGCGCGGGCCAGTAAGCCTGACACCGGTTTTTTTATCTCTGGCACCGGCAACATTACAAATACGGTTTGTTTGGCCTTGGCCAGGGTGTTGATGGTGGCATCCAGTGAACGCAAAATTCGCTGCGCCCGGGGCTTGTTCTCAATCGCCGGTACCTTAGGGTAAGTGGGGGCATGGTCGCCCGCCAGGGCCCATGAGTAGCGGTGATTAATCAGTACATGCTGAATCCGGTTATCATCGACAATCGCCTTCACCGCCTCTTTATACCAGCGGGTACAACGGCTGCTACCGGCCGGCTGTAATAACGAGGGGGAACAACCGGAAAAGCTGAAATGTTTTAACCCTTTATCGCCTGGCTCTAGCTGCCGACCCAGCGCATAGGCCAGCTCCACAGTGTGACTGTCTCCAAACACCGCCCAACGGATGTCTTTCCCAAAATACTCACACGCCTTAGCCGGGTTCTGATATTCATCAATATGACACAGATCCCGTTTAGGGCTGGCCGCCACTGAATTTAGTGCCTGTTGCATCGGCGCCGAAAAGCGGCCGCTCAGCCCCTGATAACTGACTATGGTGAGGCCCATCACTACCACCAGTGCACCCAGCCATAACGGCTTAGCCCGCCATACCTCAGACAGCTGCTGGTAGCGCTGCCACTTAATATTTTCAATATACCGATAACTGACAAATCCCAGTAGCACACAAAGTGCCATGCCCGGGATCCACCAATAAGCAATGTCATAGCGATAGCCCAACACTACCACCGGCCAGTGCCACAAATAAATCGAATATGACCAGCGGCCCAGGGCCTGGAATACCGCATTATTAGTCAAACGGCTATCCTGGCGCGCCGCGATTAATACCAGATAGGTGCCGGCTACCGGGATGAGCGCAATGTAGCCCGGCCAGCTGACCGTCTCATCCACCAGCGCATAAGCCACCACAATCAGCCCAATTCCCACCAGATTAAACAAGCGGCTGTATTTTTGATTTTGGGGTAGCGGGTATAAAAATGCGAGCCCGCCAAATAACAGCTCCCAGGCACGAGCCGCCAGCAGGTAATACGAGGCGCTGGGCCAAATTACGGAGGTAAGCGCACTGTAAACAAACAGGCCAACGGTTAGCAGTACTATGCCACGGCGGATTGCGTTGAGCCCACCCAGCTTGCCTAGCGCCAGCAACACCAGCGGATACAGCAAATAGAATTGCCATTCCACCGCCAGCGACCAGGTATGCAATAACCATTTCTGGTGGGACGCGGCATCAAAGTAACCGGCTTCCTGCCAGTACATAAAATTAGAGATAAAGGTGACACTGCCCCAAGCATGTTTGCCCAGTGCCGTATACTCTTCTGGCAACAGAATAAGCCAGCCCACTACCAGTAAGACCAGACACAACACCGCCAGGGCCGGTACAATACGGTTGGCCCGCGCCAGATAAAACTTCAGCAACCCAAACCGGTTATCATCAATGGCCCGGACCACAATACTGGTCATCAAAAAGCCCGATATCACAAAAAAGACATCGACCCCGGCAAAGCCTCCGGGCAGCCACTGTGGATTAAAGTGAAACAGCACCACTGCGATGACTGCAATGGCCCGTAAGCCGTTAATATCGTATCGAAAATTCAAAGTGCTTCACGCTGTAATTTGTCAGACATATTGGTCTGTGACTACCTAACATTACTTTTTGTTCATAATGGTATGATACAGCCGTTGGCCCGGGCGGGATTAGTCCGGGCGTGAAACGCCGCCTCGGGCTTATTGGTGATCGGCTACAGGTAACTGAATATTGCGTCCGACTTTCAGGCCTAACAGCGCCTGGGTAATACTAAACGCCACGCAGATAAACAAAGCCAGCTGCCAGGCGCCTACCCAGTCGTATACCGCGCCTAGTGCAAATGGCCCCGTGGCCGCGACACAGTAACCGGTGGTCTGTGCGGCGCTGGATAATGAGGAGGCTTGTTGGCTGGTGCGGGTACGCAAACCGATAAATGATAATGCCAGAATAAAGTTTGCCCCAATGGCAAAGCCTAATACCGCGGCCCACAGATAAGCCAGATCAGGCAGCAGCATAACCCCGGCAAAGCCGGCCAGATTCAGAGCGGTCATAAAAACCGATAATCCTCGCTGATCATGCAAGCGTTTCATGGCCGGGACGATGACAAATCCCGGCAAGGCACTGGCAAACTGGAAGATACCATGAATATTGCCAGCCTCGGCTTCTGAGAAGCCAGCTTCGCTGACAATAGCGGGCAGCCAGCTAACCACTGAATAGTACAAAAAGGCATTGCAGCCAAAAAAACCACAAAGCTGCCAGGTTAAGCGATGCCTGAAAATTGCTTTGCCCGCCCCCTGGTGCGGTCCTTCATCGGCCCCGCGGCGCCTGGTGCCTTTTAACTGGTTTAACCATAACAATGCCGAGACAACCGGCAGGCTGACCATGGCCAGCAAGGCAAACTCCCAGTCTGGGCCACCCTGTGCTAGGGGGATCACCGCCGCCGACCAGGCGGCCGCCATAATGCCCATCGCCAGCACATAGGAAGAGGTTAGCAGGGCAATATGATTGGGAAAGCGCAGTTTGACCACCCCGGGCAACAGCACATTGCCAGCCGCAATACCGGCGCCAATCAGGATGGTACCGCCAAATAAGCCATAAAGTCCGCCAATAGAGCGCACCAATACCCCCACGGCGATGGCAATCAGAGCCAGAAACAAGGTACGTTCAATGCCAAAGCGTCGGGATAAGGCAGGGACCAATGGCGATACCAACATGAACACTAACAGAGGCAAGGTGATTAACATACCCACGGTGGAGGCACTCAAGCTCAGGGCCTCCTGAATGGCCACCATCAATGGCGCCACACCGGTAAAAGGCGCACGTAAATTGGCCGCAATCAGCATGACCCCGGCAAACAGCATAAATGGAAAAGCAGTGGAAAAAGACGAACGCGCACTCATAGAATTGTTTTATCACACCAGAACATAGCAAGGCGCGTATTGTACTGGTTTACATCAAAGCTGCATCTTTTTGTCGACCGGACCTTCAGTCAACTCGACAGGACAGTCACTAGTGGACGCAGTGAACCGCCACTCAGGACCTGGGTTCCAGTAGGATGAGAACTGGACACCCACCCGCAACGCTGTACCAATAAAAAACCCCGGACTGCGCCGGGGTTTTGAAGGTTACTTTTTACAATCCGATAAATTGTCAGCCTCAGGCTCTATCCGCACATCCGAAATAGTCAGCCTGGTATCAGCATCTGCTGATAATGACAGGACTTTGAAAACTTCATCAAACTTCATACCGGCGTCTGTCAGACACTGGGTAGGAATAGTGACCGTTTGCCATTCAGTGGTCGCCTGGCTGTAATCGGATAAGGCGACTTCACCTTTACAGCTATCACCACATTGCATTGACACCGCAACCTCAGATGCCGCGCTTTGTTTTTGAACATCCAGCACCAGGGCTGACTGCTTGCTGGTATAGTCACGAAGATCTTCAGGAAATTGTGCACCAAAGCTTACGGTGGCGGCCTGCTTCCAGTCGATGGCCAGCGCATCTTCCTGGACATTACGATCCGTGGTACGAATCTCAACACTTGGTGTGGACAGAGTATTACTGTTCATCACCTGCTGACCTTCCGAACCTTCAACCGTTAGCTGCCAGGGTTTTTGAATACTGCGAACAAAAACAGGATGAGTCATCACCAATTCATCACCGGCACTGGCCTGCTCCGAAAGTGGCTGGGTCAGCGGATCCTGCTCACCATAAGCCAGACCATAGCCATACGGGAACAGCGGGGTCTGACCATCGCCCTTGTTAACGGTTTGAGTGGGGGTGGCAGGCCACGAGAAAGACAGTTCCCCCTGCATTGGGTAACGGGCCTCTCCCTGGGCATCGGTGAACAACACATCCGCCACACCATGACCCTCGGTGCCTGGCAGCCAGGCGACAACAAAGGCATCACTGGCGTTCAGTTCAGGATTAACCCACAACGGCCGGCCGGTAATAAACACCGACACCACCGGAATGTTTTGTTCCTGCAATGACTTCAATAATTCCAAATCTTGTTTATCACCACGCTGATATTCCAGGTTCGACAAGTCCCCATTACCTTCGGCATACGGGTTTTCCCCGAATACCACCACGGCCACATCAGGGCGGGTTTCAAAGCTGCCGTCTACAGACAACTCGGTGCTGCCGCCTTGCTCGCTTACAGTCTGTTCAATACCCTGGTAAATTGAAGTGGCACCAGGAAAATCACTGTTCTGGTTGCCGGTTCCCTGCCAGGTTATGCTCCAGCCACCGGCTTGTTTGCCGATATTATCAGCGGCATCGCCAGCCACCAGAATGTGCTGGTCAGCATCCAGCGGTAACAGGTTTTCCTGGTTTTTCAGCATCACCAATGATTTGCGAACGGCTTCACGGGCAATGGCGCGGTGTTCCGGGGCGCCAATCAGTTCCGATTTGGCCGATAATGAACGGTTGGCTGGTGAGGGCAGGTCAAACAGCCCTACCCGCACTTTTACCCGTAGCACGCGGCGCACCGCATCATTCAGACGTTCTTTGGATATTTCTCCGCTTTTGACCTGGGCGATGGTGTTTTCCATCAATGGCTTCCAGGCGTCGGTGGGCACCATATACACATCCAAACCGGCATTAATAGCCTGTGGGCAGCTTTCATTGGTACAGCCTTCAATCTGGCCGTGACCATTCCAGTCGCCTACCACAAAGCCATCAAAGCCCATCTTTTCTTTTAAAACGTCGGTAAGTAAATACTTACTGCCGTGAATTTTGTCGCCCTTCCAGCTATTAAAAGACGCCATAACCGATTGTGAACCGGCATTTAACCCTTCAACATAGCCCTGACCATGAATTTCAAACAGCGTTTTTTCATCTGCAATATTGTTACCCTGATCATCCCCCTCCTGGGTGCCGCCATCACCGATAAAGTGCTTTACGGTAGAGATAACATGGGCATCGTCAATGTTGCCGTCGCTGATATCACCTTGTAAGCCGGTGACAATCGCCCGGGCGTATTCGCCCACCACTTGCGGATCTTCAGAATAAGACTCGTAGGTGCGCCCCCAGCGGTCATCACGAGCGGTCGCCACCGTTGGCGCAAAAATCCAGTCGATGCCGGTTGCACGCACTTCTTTGGCGGTGACCTCAGCAATCTTTTCAACCAGACTGGCATCGCGCATCGCCCCTAAACCGATATTGTGCGGGAATAACGTGGCCCCAATCACATTGTTGTGACCATGCACCGCGTCGGTTCCCCACATCGTGGGAATGACCGAGCCATCAAGTGAGTCATCTACCGAGGCCTGGTACATATCTTCGGCCAGTGTCACCCAGTCTTCCATGGAAGCTTGTTTGTCACCATTGGGGAAGGAACCGCCCCCATTCAGATAAGAGCCGAACCCATAACGACGCATGTCTTCAACCGTGATATCGCGGATTTCCGGTTGCATCAGCTGGGCCACTTTCTGTTCCAGCGTCATGGCACTCATGATCTCATCCACCCGCTGCTCAACTTCGGCGCTGTTGGCGGTATCGAAGCGAATTTCCGGCCAGTAGTCAGGCACGGAAACCGTCTTGTCGGCGGTTTCTGCTGGCTCAGGTTGTTGCTGGCTGGTGCTTTGCTGACAGCCGCTTAATGCTAAGGCTACCGCAACAAAGCCTAATGAACGCGTAAACGCTTTTTTCATGAGTGGTTCTCCTTGGTGACAACCGGTTTGGAGCCTACCAGACCGTAGTAGGCAATATAAAGGTAACAAATTACGGGCAATAAAAAGGATAGTTGTAAACCCAGGGTATCGGCCAGTGCGCCTTGCGCCAGGGGTACAATAGCACCGCCGACAATAGCCAGGCACAGCATACCTGAACCCTGCGCGGTCTGCGGTCCAAGCCCCTTCAGGGCCAGACTGAAGATGGTGGGGAACATAATGGAGTTGCATAAACCTACTGCCAGGATGCTCCACATGGCCAGTAACCCATCGCTGGACACTGACAGGATGATCAAACCGCAGGATACTGCGCTGTTAAACGCCAATAGTTTTCCTGGTGAAACTTTTTGCATGACGACAGCGCCGATAAACCGGCCTACCATCGCCCCGCCCCAGTAATAGGCAATATATTTTGCGGCCTGGCTCTCGCCCATGCCCATGACATTTTCCAGGCCCAGATAATTTACCAGAAAGCTGCCGATGGCGACTTCGGCGCCCACATAAGTAAACAGACCGATAACGCCCAAGGCCAGATGGCGATGTTTAAGCACCGAACTGTCGGTGCTGGTGGGCAATGCTGAGTCGTCTTTGGGTGGGGTCGGCATGGCGATTTTCAGCATCACTACGGCGATAACCAATAATGTTGCTGCCAGGGCCAGATACGGCAGAATAACCGAGTCGGCCCGGGTCTCTACGACCTCGCCGTGAGAGGAAAACAACAACATGCCACCAATAATCGGCGCTACAGTGGTTCCTAAGGAGTTGAATGCCTGGGTCATGGTCAACCGGCTAGAGGCGGTATCCGGATCGCCCATAACAGTCACCAGCGGGTTGGCCGCTACCTGCAGTACGGTCACCCCGCTGGCTAATACAAATAAGGAGGCCAGGAACATACTGTACTGCGCAAACAGTGCCGAAGGAATAAACATCACACAGCCAATGGCCGCCGTGGTCAACCCCACGGCGATGCCTTTTTGATAGCCAATTTTACTGACCAGCTTACCGGCCGGTATCGACACCAGAAAGTAAGCACCAAAAAAGCAGAACTGAACCAGCATAGCCTGGGTGTAGCTTAAGGCAAATAACGACTTGAGGTGCGGAATAAGCACATCGTTCATGGCGGTAATGAAGCCCCACATAAAAAACAGTGAGGTTAATGCCCACAAGGCAAATCGCGTAGTCGACGGCTGCGCAGGCGCGGCGGTCTGGGCCTGAATGCTCATATAGTTGCTGCCTCTGTAATGAATAATGTAACCGACCCAGAAACAATATTGTCACAGGCTTATGTACATTCTGATTATGGGTGTTAATGGCGTGTAGGCAGTATAGTGTGACTCGTCCAAAATGCAAGCGCTTACATTTTGCAGTGTTAATTTTTTGGTTATTTGAACCAACCTTAAAAAAATTAAGTAACAACCTCGCTCAAAGTCGTTTCGGTGGGCTGTTGTATACATAACAATCAGTTGAAAGCGGCGTCAGCCCTGACATGAGTGAACATTAATTAAACAGCAAGAAGTGGCGAAATCTCACTTTGTGAACTATATAATAGCTGCTCAATTCCTTACCACTTAAGGGTTAACAAATTAAAAACACTTGCATTACATATAACATCTTCGTAAAGTATTATGAAAGCGCTTACAGAATTATTTCATCAGGCTCGTAAGCGTTTTTTTATATCTGCGTCGCGAACATGAAACCTTCAATAATAAGAGTCGGGCTTTAAAAACAGCAGTAAGTCTGGCTTGGTTGAATTGATTCAACCGCTTATGAAGGCGCTTCATAGTTGGCGATGTTATTCATAAGGCTGGGGAAACCAATGAAAACACACACATTCTCAAAAACACGAATTGCATCGTGTCTGTCGTTAGTGATGGGCGCGGTCGCCTCTTACCCTGCACTGGCCCAAGAAACTGAAGAAAAAGATATTCAGGCTGGTAACTTCGAAGTTATCGAAGTAAGCGGGATTCGCGAAAGTCTGACCAAATCGATGCTGACCAAAAAAGCCGCATCAGGCGTGGTTGATGCTATCTCTGCTGAAGATATAGGTAAATTTCCGGATACCAACCTGGCGGAGTCGCTACAACGTATCACCGGTGTTGCCATCGACCGTAGCAATGGCGAAGGTAGCCGCATTACCGTCCGTGGTTTTGGTCCTGATTACAACCTGGTGACGTTGAATGGTCGTCAGATGCCGGCGGCGAATATTGAAGCCACCAGTGCTTCATCCTCACGCTCTTATGATTTTGGCAACCTGGCTTCAGAAGGCGTAGCTGCGGTTGAAGTGTACAAAACCAGTCTGGCTAATCAGCCGACCGGCGGTATCGGTTCTACAGTGAACCTGGTAACCGCAAAGCCACTAAGTAATCCCGGTAAAAAAGCCAGTGTTGGCTTAAAAGGCGTCATCGACAACTCCACGGAAACCGGTGATAGCATTACCCCGGAAGTTTCAGGTATTTACAGCCAGACATTTAATGACGATAAGTTTGGTGTGCAGATTATCGGTTCCTATCAGGAGCGTGACAGTGGTTCTGCTCAGGCTGAAACCGGCAATGGCTGGTACACCATCAGAGGTGATGGTGGCGACTGGGGTTCCCTGCCTCGTGATGGCAGCTTTACCGGCCTGCCGGGTGAAAATGACCTGTACGCAGTACCTCGTAACTTGGCCTATAACTTTAACGAAGTTCGCCGGACCCGCACCAATGGTCAGCTGACCTTACAATATCGTCCAGTGGATGATGTAACCGCCACCCTGGATTACACCTATTCAGAGCTGGAAACCCAAACCATGCGTCAGCAATTGTCGACCTGGTTTAACGGCGTTCCGGCTTATGGCGCCTATACCGAAGGTACCAATGAACCGGGCTCAGTTATCGGACCATTGATTTATGCTGATAATACCTGTTGTGATGTGGGCCTGGGTACCAGCGATTACACCACCGTTAATGAAAACAAATCACTGGGTGCCAACATTGAATGGCTGGCCTCTGATAATCTGACTTTAGAGCTGGATTTCCACACCTCAACTGCCGAAGCCGGTCCTGAAAATGACCTGGGCAGCAACAACGTGGTCAGTGCGGTCCAGTTTGAACGTGCTCAAACCGAAGTGGATTATACCCAAGACTTCCCAGTGATGGACATTCGTTTCGCCGAGGGCGTAAATGGCCTGGATCCGGCGCTGATGAGTACCTCAGGTAGCTCATTCCGAAACAGCTTTATGAAGTCTGAGATTGACCAGCTACAATTTCGCGGTAACTATTATTTAGATGAAGGTATCATCACCAGCATCGATTTTGGTTTATCGGGCATCGAAGTGAAAAACCGCTCTGCTTACTCGGTAGCGCAACGTGATACCTGGGGTGGTTATGGCACAGCGGAAGATTATCCGGATGATATTTTCCTGCAACAGGATCTTCCTGGTCGCTTTGATGACACCTTAGGCAGCAATGCCGCCGAAATGGAACCATTTTATTATGCGTCCAGCATGGGTGATTTGATCAGTGCGATATCATCGATTGCGGCAGCCAATGACGAAACCATCAGTCCTTGTGGCACTGAATTGTGTATGGATCCTAATTTTACCACTGACCGTGAAATCGTTGAGACCCAGTGGGCTGCGTACGCTCAGGCAAATATGCAGTTTGATATTGGTGATATGCCGGCCTGGTTATCGGTGGGTGCTCGCTACGAAGACACAGAGGTGGATTCTGAAGCAAGAATCCCAGTAGTAGATTACTTACGCTGGTCAGGGGAAAACGAATTTTCAATTGTGGAAGTTCAGGGCGCGTCTGACTTCACCTCAATGAAAGGTGGCTACGATCATTTTCTTCCGTCCGTGGATTTCAAGTTGGAATTGGTTGAAGACTGGTTTGTGCGTGCGTCTTATAGTGAAACCATTACACGACCTGGCTATGCCGATCTTCAGGGTGGTTTGACCTTAAACCTGGGCGCTAGATTTGATGGTGGTTTTGCTCAACTTGGAAACCCTAACCTGCAACCCTTCGAGTCGACCAATATCGATATTTCAACCGAGTATTATTATGGCGAAGGCAGCTATGTCTCAGTTGGTTACTTTGATAAGAAAGTAGACAACTTTATCGGTGTAAAGACGTTTGTTGATACTCCATTTGATGTATCCACTCCGGTTGGTGGGCCGCGTTATAATGAAGCCATCGCCGAGGTAGGTGACGAGGCCGCAGCAATTCGCCAGTACTTCTTCGACCAGGGCTATACCAACGAAGCCGGCGAAATTGTGGGCATCGATGGCGAAGATCCCGTGCTACCGATCACCATCAATCAGTCTGTTAATTCCGATACCAGTCGCTCGGTAGACGGCATGGAGTTTGCGGTACAGCATTTATTTGGCGACAGCGGCTTTGGTACCGTGATCAACTACACCATGGTGGATGGTGATGTTGAATATGACAACTACAGCACCGAAACCCAGTTTGTATTGCTGGGGCTAAGCGACACGGCCAATGCGGTGTTGTTCTATGAAATGGACGGCTGGGAAGTCCGTGCTGCCTGGAACTGGCGTGATAAGTTCTTATCAGCCACGGTAGATGGTAACGGTAACCAGAACCCGACCTACGTGGAAGCCTACGATCAGCTGGATGTGAATGTGCGTTATCAGGTGAATGATCAGCTAGAGGTATTTGTGGAAGGCATTAATGTCACCGGCGAATACCAGCGTGCACACGCCCGTCACCCTAACATGGTGGTCAATATTACCGACCAGGAACCCCGTTATAATATCGGCTTGCGTTACAATTTCTGGTAGGCTGTTAAACGGATTTATTTCCTTCAATACCGCGGGGCCATCGCTGGCCGCGCGGTATTTATCCTGAAAAAAATCATTTTAAACAAACGGCTGCATAGTCGCGGCGGTTTCTTTAAAATTGTTTTTTCTTTTCTTGGCGCTTGCCGAGAGCGTTGACAGGGCAAATGTGGTGCACCAAAACTCCCCGGCAATACAGTCTGTAGTCATTATGGGCGGCGGCGCGGCCGGCTGGTTGACCGCCGCTATCCTCGCCGCTTCTGCCGCGGTCAAATCGCGCAACGTGCGCATCACTTTGGTTGAATCGCCGAATGTGGGTATTTTAGGCGTGGGTGAAGGCACCTGGCCGACCATGCGCGACACCTTGCGAAAAATTGGTCTTGATGAAGCCACGGTGATTCGTCAGTGCGATGCATCCTTTAAGCAAGGTACCTGCTTTAAACAGTGGCGGCATACCAACGGCAACGACACCTACTATCATCCATTCGATCTTCCCGCCGGTATGTTCGACACCGACCCTATGGCCTGGTGGGCGAACCATCGCGAACAAGGCTCATTTGCTGAGATGTTTACCGCTCATCCGGTACTCAGTGAGGCGGGTAAAGCGCCTAAACAACCCCAAACCCCTGATTATGCGGCAGTGGCCAATTATGGCTATCATCTGGATGCACATAAATTTGCCGATGTGCTAAAGCAACATTGTCAGCAGCACCTCGGCGTAAAACTCGTCACCATGCATGTTGGCCAGATTGTGACGAATAACTCAGGGCAGATTGAGGCACTGGCCGACAATACCCAGGCCATCGCCGGCGACCTGTTTATTGATTGCAGTGGCTTTTCGGCCCAGTTGATTGGCCAGCATTATCAGGTGGAATTGCACAACCAGTCCGGTGTATTGCCCAACGACAGCGCCCTGGCGGTGCAGGCTTGTTATGCTGAGCCTCACACCGCCATTGCCTCCAACACCCACTCTACCGCCCATGCCAATGGCTGGTTGTGGGATATTGCCCTGCCCATCGCAAAGGCGTCGGCTGTGTTTATAGTAGCCAGTATTGTGATGAGGCCACCGCCAGAGCCACCTTGCTGGATTATCTTGAGCGCGATCCCACGACCGCCCCGGTAGAAGAAAGCAGCATTCGAAAATTATCATTTACGCCAGGCTATCGACTCACGCCCTGGGTTAAAAACTGTGTCGCCATTGGCGGCTCGGCCGGTTTTCTGGAACCTTTGGAAGCATCCGCGCTGGTCATGATAGAGTTGGCTGCCGCCAAGCTGGCGAGCCAACTGCCGGCCTGTCATAACGATCTGGCGCCACTGGCACGTCAGTTTAACCAGTCGATGGTGGCAAAATGGCAGCGGGTCATCGACTTTCTGAAACTGCATTATGTGTTAAGCGAACGGCGTGATAGCGCCTACTGGCGTGCGGTTAGCCAATATAGCAGCGCGTCTGAGCAGCTCAATGACTGGCTGTGTTTATGGCAACATCGTAGCCCCACCCTGCATGACTTTTGTTATCAGGATGAAATTTTTCCGCTGGCCAGTTATTGGTTTATTTTGTGTGGTATGGGATTTACCCCGAAAAATCCACCGGCGGCGGACTCCCAGGCTCAGGCCTGGGTGCAGAAAAATCGCCAGCGAAGCCGCCAGTTATTGTCAGGTCTGCCTGATAACCGGCAGCTTATCGACCATATTAAACAGCGCTGAGGCAAAGGCCGGCAGCACTAAGGAGTAATGATGGCAAATCATGTATTGCTGAACAATGTTGAGCACAAGAATCTTAAAATTAAGCCTGAGCTGGTAGCCCAACCCTATCAGCAGGCCATGTGTATTCCGGTGTATCCTGCCGAAGCCCGGCTGGCCCAGGCCCACTACCCTTTACTGTTTGCCCGTAACGAACAGGGTGCCTACCAACTGGTGGCCCTTACCGGCGTGGAAAACGGTGAAAATGTGTATGTTAAGGACGGGCAGTGGGATGCCCCTTACCGACCTCTGGTGGTAGAAAAGGGACCCTTTTTGATTGGCCGTAATACCCCAGACAGCGAACAACTGTCGATTCATGTCGACCTGGATCATCCTAGCGTCAGCGAAGAAAGTGGCGAACCGGTATTTTTATCCCATGGGGGTAATACCGACTATATCGATCATATCGGTAATATTTTGAGCACGTTGCATGAAAATCAGCCCAAGCATCAGCTGCTGGTGGACCTGTGTGACGAGCTGCAACTGATTGAATCCATGGTGCTGGATATTGAGCAGCCGGGGCAGAGTCCCCACCGCTTATCGGGCTTTTTCACGATTAATGAAGAAGCCCTGGCGGCCTTAGGGGGCGAACAGCTTAATTTACTGCACGAACAGGGGCTGCTGGAAATTGTGTATATGTTGCTGGCATCTCAGGCACAAATTAACACCCTGATGCAACGCCGCGCCGACCGTCGGGAAACCTGATATGAGCCAGCCGGTTGTGCGTGAAGTCTGCCCCGCCGCCAAGGATTTATTACCGGCACTGCGGGCCTGGGATAGCCCAAGAGTGTTACCGGGGTTGGTGAGCCACTGGCCGGTGGTTCAGGCCGCGCATACCAGTAATCAGGCATTGGTCACCTATTTAAAACAATTTGACGCCAGCAAGCAGGTGGATTGTATGCACCTGCCTTTTGCCGAAGACGGCAGAATGTTTTACAACCGCACCATGACCGGCTTTAATTTTTCCCGCCATCGGGCGCCGTTTAGCCAGGTGCTGGATGAACTGTTACAGCGGGCTGAGCACATCCATCCCGACTCGTTGTATATTGGTTCCACCAGCGTTGACACCTGCCTGCCCGGTTTTTTGCAAGACAATAACCTGGCACTGGCCGAAGCCGATCCCCTGGCAACCTTGTGGATAGGCAACAAAAGTCGTATTGCCGCCCATTACGATGTTCCTGACAACATTATTTGTGTGACCGCAGGCAAGCGTAAAGTCACCCTGTTTGCGCCCGAGCAGGTGAAGAATCTGTATATCGGGCCGCTGCATCTGACCCCCGCCGGGCAGGCCATCAGTATGGTGGACTTTGCCGCACCTGATTTTCAGCGGTTTCCACGCTTTGCGCAAGCGCTGAACAATGCCTATACGGTTGAGCTGCACCCCGGCGATGCGTTATATATTCCGTCAATGTGGTGGCATCATATTGAAGGTACGGAAGCGGTGAATATGCTGGTTAATTTCTGGTGGCGCGATGTCCCGGCCTTTATCGGTCGCAGCGAAAATACGCTATATCATGCGCTACTCACCCTGGCCCAGTTACCCGCTCACGAGCGCAAGGCTTGGCAGGCGCTGTTTGATCATTATGTGTTCAATCACGAGCCTGACCAATATCACTACATTGAAGAGCACGCCCGGGGGCCTTTAGGTACGCTTGACGAAGCCACCATCCGGCAATTCAAAGCCTGGCTGGTCAATCATTTAAAGCACTAACATTCCAGAGACACTTATTATGGCTAAAACAGACAAGATTCCGCGTATTGTGATTGCCGGAGGTGGCACGGCAGGCTGGATGGCGGCCGCCGCCTTCACCCGGGTTCTGGGCAAAAAGGTTGATGTTACGTTAATTGAAAGTTCCCAGATTGGCACTGTCGGCGTGGGAGAAGCCACCATCCCCACCCTGGTGTTTTTCCATAAGCTGCTAAAGATCAGCGAACAGGAATTTATGCGCGCCACCAACGCCACCTTCAAGCTGGGGATTAATTTTGAAAATTGGAAACAGCGGGAGCATAGTTATCTGCATGCCTTTGGCGTGACCGGCAAAGATTGTTGGGCCGCTGGGTTTCAGCATTTTTGGCTGCGTGGGTTACAAGAAGGTCTGAGCACCGACTTTGGTGATTATTGTTTGGAACGCCAGGCTGCTGAGGCGCATCGTTTTGCGCACCTGCCCAATAATGGGCTAAATTATGCGTATCACATCGATGCTGCCAGTTATGCCAGGTTTTTGCGCGAGCTGGCGGAAAAGGAAGGTCTGCGGCGAATTGATGCAAAAATTGAGGACGTCAAATTGCGGCCCGGCGATGGTCATATTGAACAGTTGATCCTGGATGATGGTCAGCACATCGAAGGAGACATGTTCATCGACTGTACCGGCTTTCAGGGCTTGCTGATTGAAAAGGCGATGCATACCGGTTATGAAGACTGGTCACACTGGCTGCCGTGCGACAGCGCGGTAGCGGTACAAACTGAAGCCACCCAGGAACCGCTACCGTATACCCGCTGCATTGCTCACGACGCAGGCTGGCAATGGCGTATCCCGTTGCAGCACCGGGTCGGTAATGGCATGGTATTTTGCAGCCAATATACCAGCGATGACGCTATGAAGCAGACCTTGCTCAATAATGTTGAAGGGAAGGTGCTGAACGATCCCAAAGTCATTCATTTTCGCACTGGCCGACGCCGTAAGCAGTGGAACCGGAATTGTCTGGCCCTGGGGCTGGCCAGTGGTTTTCTGGAGCCGCTGGAGTCCACCAGCATTCATCTTATTCAGCAAGGAATTGTGCGTTTCTTACGAATGTTTCCGGTGGATGGTGACATTATCGAGCAGGATGTGGTCGAGTACAATCGGCAGGCTGATTTTGATATAGAACATATTCGCGACTTTATCATTTTGCATTATCATGTCACCGAACGAACCGATACTCCGTTCTGGCGCCATTGCCGCCAAATGGATGTGCCCGACAGTTTAAGACACCGTATTGATTTGTTTACCGAAACGGGCAGAGTGTTTCGGGAAGGCAGTGAGCTGTTCGATGACTCATGGCAGCAGGTGATGATTGGTCAGGGCCTTATGCCCAAACGGTATCACCCGCTGGTAGACACCATGAGTAAAGCCGAACTGGAAACCCTGCTGAATCAGATAAAACAGCAGATCACCCGCACGGTCGATAAGCTTCCCGGGCATCAGCAGTATTTAAACCGTTTTTGTAATTAACTCTACAGACTGGGGTGTAGCCGCCTTGCGGGCGGCTATGACTCAGCTAGCAGCATAACAAGGAATATGTTGTCAGTATCAGGCTAACCTTCACGCCAGACCTGTTACTGACATCCGCACTATGATGGTAACAATCAAACAGGTAAGTGAGCTGGCCGGAGTGTCATCAGCAACGGTCTCCCGGGTTATCAATAACGCCGATACCGTAAAAGAAAAAACCCGAAAGCTGGTGCTCAATGCCATGGCCGAGCTGGGCTATCGCCACAATACTATCGCCGCTTCCCTGGCGTCGAATAAAACCAATACCGTGGGCATGGTGGTGCCGGAACTACACGGTTCTTTTTTCGGGGCGATGATGAGTGGCTCAGAGCAGGTGCTCAGAAAAGCCAGCAAACATATGTTTGTGGTCGCCGGACACAGTGACGATACCATGGAACGTCAGGAGATAGACGCGCTGCTAAGCCGGCGCTGCGATGCGCTGATTTTACATGTGGAGGCCGTCAGCGATGAATATCTTATTGGTCTGGCGAAGCAAAATGTGCCCATTGTCGTGGTGAACCGTTATATCGAAGCTATTGGCGATAAGTGCATCAGTCTGAACAACCATTTGGGCGGTTATCTGGCAACCCAACACCTGCTGGACCTGGGTCATCGTCATATTGCCTGTATTACCGGCGCGCTGTTTAAAGCTGATGGGGTAAATCGTCTGGCCGGCCATAAACAGGCATTAACAAAGGCCGGCATTAAGGTTGATGAACGTTTAATTGAAGAAGGCAGTTTTCAGGCCCATACCGGGGAAACCTGTATGGAAACCATTCTGGCGCGCCAGATTCCGTTCACCGGAGTAGTCTGTGGCAATGATGAAATGGCCACCGGCGCCATCAATGTCCTGCGCAGCCATGGTTTACGGGTGCCTGAGGATATTTCCGTGGTGGGTTACGACAATATTGACTATGCCAGTTACCTTACGCCCAAACTGACCACCATTGACTATCCCGTGAGAGATATTGGCCAGATGGCCGCCAACTGGATCCTGAACCAGGCCTATGGTGATGGAGCCCAGTCATTAACCCCCGTGCTTACCCCAAAACTCATTACCCGGGGCACCACCCGCTCAATCTGATTCCCCCTTTTGTCCTTAAGCTTTCTTGCGCCTGGTTTTAGGTGGCGCAAGAAAATCTTATATAAAAGCGCTCCCTTTTCGACCTTGCTCCGTAGGTACTCCAGTCTGCCCTCGAATCGATAGGTTTTGTGCGATTGGGACTGCTGCATTAGCAACCGGATCAACACCCAGTACCGCAAAACACTTAAATAGACATTCTAGGCGCATTAATTTTAATAACAAATCATGGGGTTCGCATGCAGGAAGAAAATCCGCGAGGAAAACTCAACCCACCGGTGTTTTACGCCGCCACCGCGTTTATTGCCGTGCTGGTGGCCTTTTCGACATTATTTTCTAAGCAGGCCGAAAGTACGTTTCAGCTGGTGCAGGATACGATTGTTACCAATGGTAGCTGGTTCTATGTACTCACCGTTGGCATCATACTTATCACGGTAATTTACCTGGGTCTTTCCCGCTACGGAGAGCTCAAGCTAGGGCCCGACCACTCTACGCCTGATTATAGCTATGTAAGCTGGATTGCCATGCTATTTTCGGCCGGGATGGGCATAGGACTGATGTTCTTTGGCGTGGCCGAACCGGTGATGCACTTTATGAACCCCCGCTAGGGGATCCGGAAACAATCAGTGCGGCCCGCGAGGCCATGAAAATCACCTTTTTCCACTGGGGTCTGCACGCCTGGGCAATCTACGCTATCGTGGCACTGATTCTGGCCTTTTTCAGTTACCGCCACGGCCTACCGCTCACCTTACGATCGGCTTTATATCCTTTAATTGGCGACAAAATTTACGGCCCAATCGGCCACGTTGTCGATGTTTTTGCCGTCATTGGTACGGTTTTCGGGGTTGCCACTTCGCTGGGCTTTGGCGTTAAGCAGGTAAATTCCGGTCTTAATTATTTGTTTGAGGTTCCCGTGGGCACCTTAAGCCAGGTTGTCCTGATTGGCATTGTCACCATGCTGGCCATTGTGTCAGTGACCACGGGTCTTGATAAAGGCATTCGGCGCTTATCAGAGCTAAACATGGGGCTGGCGGTTATATTGCTGTTAGTGGTCCTCATCGGTGGCCCAACCGTGTATTTACTGCAGGCATTTGTGCAGAATACCGGCGCGTATGTTGCTGATATCGTAAACATCACCTTTAATCTGTTTGCCTACGAGAAAACTGACTGGCTGGGTGGCTGGACCATCTTCTACTGGGGTTGGTGGATGTCCTGGGCACCGTTTGTAGGGCTGTTTATTGCACGGGTATCAAGAGGCCGGACATTGCGTGAATTTGCCATGGGTGTACTGTTCATTCCCAGTGGCTTCACACTGCTATGGATGACGGTGTTTGGAAATTCCGCCATTGATTTGATTATGAATCAGGGTAAAGCCGCACTGGCAGAGGCCGTCTCCAATGATGTAGCGATTTCATTGTTCGCCTTTTTGGAAAACTTCCCGCTGTCCACATTTTTATCGGGTATTGCGACCCTGATGGTTATCGTATTCTTTGTAACGTCATCAGACTCTGGTTCCATGGTCGTGGATATGCTGTGTTCAAATGGTAATGACAACACACCATTATGGCAGCGTATTTTCTGGGCCAGCACCGAAGGTGTGGTAGCTGCAGTATTACTTATGGCGGGTGGTTTAGGCGCGCTGCAAACTATGGCCATCGCCAGTGCTCTGCCTTTTGCAATCGTATTGCTGATTGCCACCTACGGGCTGTTAAAAGCATTACGGGTAGACATTGTGAAGCGTGAAAGTCTGCATTTGAATGTGAGCCCGGTGGTCATAGGCCACAATGATAAAGCCACGTGGGAAAACCGCCTGGCCAGCATACTGGACTACCCCAATAAGAAGAATGTGAATAACTTCATCAACTCGGTGGTAAAAAGCGCGATGGAACGGGTCGTGGCTCAGCTTAAAGAGCATAATGTAGAAGCACGATTTGAAGAAGTTCAAAATGGCCGGGTGGTGTTTACCATCGACTTTGAGGACCAGTTCGACTTCCATTATGAAGTACGCCGTTATTCGTATGATCTTCCCGACCATGTTGCCGAAGACGACGATAATGACGAAGCTGATGAGCAATATTATCGTGCCGAAGTACATCTGCGTGAAGGTGGGCAGGACTACGATATTATGGGCTGGCCGGAAGAAGCGGTCATCAATGATATTGTAGAGCATTATCAAAAACATCTGCACTTCTTACATTCACTAAGATAAGCGGTTATTTAACCCTGCTATTCAAAAGCCCTGACACTGTCGGGGCTTTTTATTGCCTGCGAAATGGGGAATATGCTGCTTGATGTCATTATTGCCGATAGCTGTCAGATACATGCAGGTGAGCCATAGCTAAGCGTGCCAGGCCGCTTTCTTTCATATGCGGTCAGCACCCGTCTTAGCCGAGCATTAAACCATCTTCTAGGCCCTCGCAAAAAAGCTGGTGCAAGCTAATCACTGAACCGTTAAAAGCTGGTTTAGGGTGTGCTCTGGGCGGCGAAGCTTACTTTCAACAACCTGTTTGATTCGGCTTGCAAACTCTGACGAAGTCCATTTTTTAGTAAGGAACAAAAATAATTCACTTCCTTTCTGACCGTCTTTTTTATTGCCTTTTTCAGCTTGATTACGAAACTCCAGCCACAAAGAATAAATGTTCTTTTCGCCCTTTTCCCGTAACTGTTGGTCAATCGCCTGATGAATAAGAAAACCACAGCTATAGTATAAGTCAAAGCGCCCCTTAGCAGCCGCCTGCGCGAGCGGAAAATCAATCAACCCTTTACCGCATTCGGCTTTAAACCTATCTACCTTAGTAGTTACATAGGCCTGTTTATCAGGATACAGTTCCAGCAAAACTAACGCAGCCAGCCACTCTGCATGACCTTCATGTAGCCAGGCTTCATGGCTTTTTCCATAACTATTTTCTTTGCTGCCTCTTTGATATAAGTGCGCAACTTCATGGGCGAAAAACCAAAGCGTATTGTTGAGGAAGGTATTATCTTTTACCTTTTTATCCAGCTTAGCTAAATTCCAGTGCATAAAGATTTGGTCAGACAGGGTACCGCCTTGGGAGGAGTGTCCATCAATATTGGCATAAGAAGCAAAAAGCGTGGGTTTGACGCCTTCAAGCTTTCCTAATCTCTGCTCAAAGTAATTCATCAGTTTAGGGATATCAGAATTTAATGAGCTCTGTATTTTTTCCGGCAGACCACGGTCAATGATCGCTACCACATTTTGCGTTTCCACTGGCTGCTGGGTGCCGACATAGATATTCATACCGTCATCACCGTCTATCCAGCTAGCCGTTCCTGTAAGCACTTCCCCACGCACGAGCATATGCTCACCCTCGGGTATCTGCATAGAAAAAAGCCACTGATTAACCTTGGTGTCGCATACATCAATACAGGCAAACAACCGCCCGGTGTAGATAAGCACGCCGCCATCCGAGTAGGGTGAAAAGGGCGCATAATCTTTCGCAAGATGCTTATAGGTGGGCGTTAATTGTAAGCTGACTTGCTCAAACTCAGAGCCATCTTTTTTAACCAGATATTCCTTATTTTCAAGCAGTACTATCTCAAAATCTGGATTGATGGGCCGCCAGCGTGGTATACGGGATGCATCAGGGTTTCTGTTAAAGCTCAAACGAGAAGCGGGTTTGCCGGTTTTATACGTCACTGTCCATATTCCTTCATTGGATTTTACGATAGAAATATCGACCAGTGACTCCTTTGTCGCTCCTGCTGAAAAGCTCAGATACAACAATAAGACACCCATAATGGTTTTCAAAACCCGCTCCTTTCGCTCACTCTCCTAGATCCATCCTATGTATGCTGTATGGGCACCGCGGTACACCATCACGCGCTTATCCAGGCATCTTTATTATATACACAGGTTGTGTAAATCTATTTATACCCTATTTTCTTATGTATAAAAAAAGAGCCTGTAAAAACAGGCTCTTATCGATTTTTCTATATCACTAATTTATTAACCAGGATCTAGAACGGGATATCATCATCAAAGTCAAAATCAGGCTCTGCCATCGGAGGCTTAGGCTGACCGCCGCCCTGATTGCCCTGCGCTGGCGCATTTTGGGGACGATTTTGACCGCCACCCTGTTGGCCGCCCTGGTTGCTATAACCCTGGTTTTGCTGAGGCTGCTGTTGGTAGCCGCCCTGATTGCCCTGATTATTTTGAGGGCGCTGCTGGTAACCGCCACCGCCGGCATTACCACCTTCGTTACGTCCGCCCAGCATTTGCATTTGATCGACAATGATTTCAGTCGTGTAACGGTCCTGACCTTGCTGGTCCTGCCATTTACGGGTCTGCAGTTTGCCTTCCACGTAAATTTGCGAACCTTTTTTCAGGTATTCACCGGCAACTTCGGCAAGCCGGCGATACATAGTCAAACGATGCCATTCCGTGCGTTCCTGCACCTGGCCTTGCTGATCTTTCCAGCTTTCGCTGGTGGCCAGACTAAGGTTGGCTACGGCATTACCGTTAGGCATGTATCTAACTTCGGGGTCTGTACCAAGGTTTCCAACCAGGATCACCTTGTTTACGCCTCTACTTGCCATCGATATCTCCTGTTAATGTCTTTTGTGCTGCAAGCGTGTTTTGCTGATGGCCCGTGGCAAACTCAGTTTTTACACGGACAATTCGGCTGTATTCGATTTTTTAAAGCCAACCATTATAACGAAAAATTACGCGCTGTAGATGAAAATTGTTGCGCTGAGTGTCAGCTTACTGATTTTCAAGCTTAATAAAAAGAAGGGAATAAAACTGCTGGGCTATAGATCAGAAAACAGCTCAGACAATAACTGACCGTACAACGTTTTGAAAAGAGACTTAAAAACCACGATGAAAAACAACACGCTGCCCACCCCGCGCGGGGCAACCAGCGTATTGTCAGGTTTGCTATCAGAACTGGTATTGAACGCTCAGACGGGCATTTACCGGCTCGCCGGTGCCTATATTGTTAGCGTTATGGGCTGACGGGAAATATTCTTCGTCAAACACATTCTCAACATTCAGCTGAACCTGCATGTTCTCACTGTAGTCATAATAAACCGCGGCATCTACCCGCCAGAAATCAGGCAGTTCCACGTCATTGTTCAGTGTGGCGTATTGTTCAGATTGATACAACACACCCAGGCCTACACGCCAGTCATTGGTCAGTGAGTACTGGTTCCACAAGGTAAACTTATGCTCTGGCAGTTGCGCTAAATCGCGGTTCGCGATGTCACCATCCACTACCCGGCCCAGCTCTTCGCCATCTAAGTTGCTGTAGCCTGCATTAATTTCCCATTGCCTGGTAAGCTGTCCCACCATCTGAACTTCAAAACCGGTGGTCTCAGTACCTGTCAGAATAGAACGTTCCGGATTGTTTGGATCCTGAGTCGCGCCATTTTCACGCTCTACCTCGAACACTGCCGCATTGATGCTCAGGGCATCGTTGATGTTCCACTTAACCCCTACTTCGCGGTTTTCAAACTCTTCAGCATCCAGCGCCTGGGACGTCAGTGATAATGACAGGAACTGATCGCCCGAGCGCGGCAGGAAAGATTTACTGTAGCTGGCGTACAATGAAATGTTATCCATTGGCTTGTAAATCACCCCTAGACGCGGGGAAACTTCGGTATCGGAGCTGCTCAGCAAACCATTGTTACCGTCCTGGCTGCCATTGGCGGCTTCAATTTTGTCTGCCACATCAATATCAAAATTGTCATAGCGCAGCCCGGCTACCACCATCCACTGTTCTGTCAGTTCAATCTCATCCTGCACAAACAATGAGGTAAACATAACCTCAGAGGCACGATCACGGACCGGATCAGTAAGGGTCATGGCCGGAATATCCAGCGGGTTGCTGAACATAAAGGTGACCTGGTCATCCTGCGTTTGTGCAAAGAAGACATCACGGCGTGCATTTTCAGTGTCCTGGTCGCCATACTCAGCGCCCATCAGCAAAGTGTGGGCTACCCCAAAGCCTTCCAGCTGACCCACCAGGTTAACCTGGAACAGAGTATTCTGACGTGAAGTGGTATCTTTATAGCCATCCAGTGTCACGGTGCCTGCAGTGTCATCAAAGTTGACCGGGTACAGGTTTTGATACAGCTTATCGTAATCCGCATATTGCAGCGTAGCATTGCTGGTCCAGGTGCTGTTGATTCGATGCTCAACACGTAACTTGGCGATATGCGCTTCCAATGTAGTATTGTTGAAGCCAGGCTTACCAAAGTAAGTGTCCTGGGCATTCATTAATGGCTCGCCATTTAACGAAGGCACACCCCGGTCTACCACCCGGTCATCATCCACATACTCATAAGAGGCACGCAACATTGTATTGTTATCAAGCTGCCAGCTATAGGTGGGATTCAGGGCAAAGCGTTCGCCATCTTTAAAGTCACGGTGATTGTCGATAGCGTCGAATACACCATTAAACCGAAATGCCTGACCGTTACCAGTCACCATATTGGTGTCCACACTTACCGAGCCTGCTGAAAACGTGTCGATGCCCGCGCTTAGTTCAGTGAAGTCTTTATCAATCTCTGCAACCTTGGTCACGCGGTTAACCACGCCACCGCCGCCACCGCGGCCAAATAGCAATGCATTGGCGCCGCGTAATACTTCAACACGCTCTAAGTTATAGAGGGGGCGAAAATACTGCACATCATCTCGTAACCCATCCACAAAAAAGTCTGCCGTGGTGTTTTGCCCACGAATAGTAATCTGGTCCCGGTGGTCTTCACCAAGGCCAATGCTTACCCCAGGGGTGTACTGCATCACGTCAGCCACGCTGAACAGGGCTTGTTCGTTAATCTGCTCTTCACTGATTACCGATACCGATTGAGGTACATTAATCAGTAATGTTGGTGTTTTTACAGAGTCAGCAACTTGCTGGCCAAAAAAGGCGCCACGTACCGTGATACGCTCAAGATCAGATTCTTTGGGGGCAGAGTCAGCTTGCGCATAGGCGCTGCTCAATGTCAGAGCCATACCAACCGCAATGGATAATGTGTGCTTTTTCACTGGTGTCCTCTAAAATTTTTATATGAGAATGATAAGAATTATTATTCGCGATGGATGATAAACACATTCTTTCGCATTGAAAAGGCTTCACCCCAAATTAAATAAGAATAATTATCATTCATAGCTTAGATGCGCTTTCTGTGCAGCGTTTCATCCGCGCCCGATAAGCGCATGGAGGAATGGCGCATGGAGGAATGGGGCATGGAGAAGGTGGGGCAGAATGTTCGCTCGCTATAACCACGAAGGTTGAGGGAGGGTTTGGCTACGCCAATAAAAAACGCCGCCCTAAGGCGACGTTTTTGTTATCAGTGCACAAGGTGTTTTACCACCAGGTCGCATAGAAGGCGATAAGAATTGCCACCACCGCAAAAGCCGATATATTGAAGCTGGTTCGAGTGCCAAATTCCACTTCGTTGACATTCACCGCCCGTGGATTATCTCCTTCGCCCTGAATCAAAGAGATAGCAATCGCCAGCCCTGAGCACAGTAAAAAGACAATGCCGACCCGGTCGATAAAGGGGATATCCGGCAAGAAAACCCAGAACACTAAGCTAAAGATAAACGAGCCCAGCGCTGCCACCAAGCCGCCGGTGGCGGTGGTTTTTTTCCAGAACATACCAAGAATAAACAACGCCACAATGCCTGGGGTAAAGAAGCCGGTGAATTCCTGAATGTACTGAAACGCCTGATCAAAGTTTCCTAACAGTGGCTTGGCCACCACCATCGCAATAATCAATGACACAAAGCTGACAATCCGTCCGACCATAACATAGTGTTGCTGGCTCTCATCGGGTTTACGATCCCGATAAATATCCATGGTGAAGATGGTCGACACACTGTTGGTCATGGAGGCCAGCGACGAGACTATCGCGGCAACCAGGGCGGCAAAAATCAAGCCTTTAAGCCCCACAGGCATCAGTGTCATCATTGAGGGATAGGCCTGATCGGCTTTGTCCAGATCCGGTGACAGAATCACTGCAGCAATACCCGGAAGTACCACAATCAATGGCATCATCAGCTTTAAAAATGCGGCAAAGGCGATGCCTTTCTGGGCTTCGGCAAGATCTTTTGCCGCCAGGGTGCGCTGAATAATGTACTGATTAAAGCCCCAGTAAGACAGATTCATGATCCACATGCCGCCTATCAACACTGAAATCCCTGGCAAACTGTCATAGTGCGGACTGTCTTCAGATAAGATCATATCGAATTTTTCGGGCAGACGATTGGTCAGGTCAACAAAGCCCTGCCAGGCCCCGTTACCGTCGCTGATCATATTTAAGGTGGTATACGATAAGAACAATCCGCCAATGACCAGCAGCACAACCTGAATAATGTCGGTCATAGCCACCGCTTTTAATCCACCATACAGTGAATACGCCAGCGAGAAGGCCCCTAAGAAAATCATTCCCCAAATCAAATCCACACCCGCGATGGTATTAATGGCCAGTGCGCCAAGCCATAAAACCGCGGTGAGATTGACAAAGATGTATACGCCGATCCAGAAAATCGCCATGACTTTACGAACACGGTGGTCATAGCGCTGCTCCAGAAACTGGGGCATGGTGTAAATTTTGTGCTTTAGAAATATCGGCAAAAAGAATTTGCCCACAATAATCAGCGTCAGCGCGGCCATCCATTCATACGAGGCAATCGCTAACCCAATCTGATAACCAGAACCGGACATGCCTATGATTTGTTCAGCTGAAATATTCGCCGCGATCAATGACGCACCAATGGCCCACCATGGCAGGCTTGAGCCGGCCAGAAAGTAATCGTTTGTATCTTTTTCGTGGCCTTTCTTCTCGCGCGAAACCCAGCCTGCAATACCAATTAGTGCGATAACGTAAATTACGAATACCGCGAGATCTAACGTCTCGATTTTCATAGTGCACCCAACATTTTTGTTGTTTTATTCTTTCAGTTTAGCCTGTCGCGATCAGGCAAAAGCCCCCCGCACTGCTGAGCATACATAGATAGTTGGTGTCAGCCCAGTTTGATTATGATAAAAGTTATTAACAGTATCCGACACCTTTTCTACCATATTTTTTGGAATTAATGCTACTACGCAGCCTCCAAAGCCGCCGCCGGTCATTCTGACCCCGCCTTTATCACCGATAACACCCGCAATAATATCCACCAGATAATCGATTTGCGGTACGGTGATTTCAAAGTCATCACGCATCGAGGCATGGGACTGAGCCATCGCCTCACTGACTTTTGCTATGTCCGCGGCCTGTAATGCCGTGAACATGGTCTGGGTTCGGCTATTTTCAGTAATCACGTGGCGGGCCCGGCGATATACATTATCAGACATTTCACTGCGGCTTTGCTCCAGTCCGGCCAATGAGGCATGGCGCAGACTTTTCACCTTGAGGGTACTGGCAGCTTGCTCACACTGGGCTCTGCGGGTGTTGTATTCACTATCCACCAGCCCTCGTTTTACATTGGAGTTGATGATCACAATTGCCAGTTCTTCGGGTAGCGGGGTATGCCGGAATGTCAGCGACTCGCAATCCAGCAGCATCGCCTGGTCTTCACGACCCAACGCACTGATCAACTGATCCATGATGCCACACGAACAACCCACAAAGTCATTTTCGGCCTGCTGCCCCAGTAACGCCGCCTGCACCCCTTCCAACGACAAACCATAGGCCTCACTAAAGGCACGCAAAATCGCAATTTCAAATGAGGCAGAGGAGCTCAGGCCGGCGCCCTGGGGCACATTACCGGTAATCATCAGGTTCATACCGCCGATATGCGGATGTGCCTGTTGCAGCATTTTTACCACACCGCGCACATAATTCGCCCAGCCGTCTTGCTCATCAAACCGAATGTCATCCAGCCTAAATGTATTTTCACTGGCCCCGATATCCATGGCCACTGCGACCACCTGTCGGTCACTGCGAGGGGTAGCAGCTATCCAGGTGCCAAAATTTATCGCCGCCGGAAACACGAAGCCCTCGTTGTAGTCGGTGTGTTCACCAATCAGATTAACCCGGCCGGGGGCATGCACCAGGTGCGCTGGCTCGATGCTGAAATGGGTTAAAAAGGCCTTTTGTAAATCGTGGTTATTGAGCATCAGCGCCAGTCTCCTTGTAATGCATCGCAGGTAAAGCTTTTAGCCGGGCCGCGGCCTGCTCGGGGGTAAGATCCCGCTGGGCTTCAGCCAGCATTTCATAGCCCACCATAAATTTTTTCACCGTTGCCGAGCGCAGCAACGGAGGGAAAAAATGAGCATGGAGCCCCCAGGGCAAATGTTCGGTCCCATCAGCCGGGGCACTATGCCACCCCATTGAGTAGGGAAACGAGGTTTTAAACAGATTGTCGTAGCATATCGTTATCTGCCCGATGATATCTGCCAGGCTTTGCTGCTGCACAACGCTCAGGGCGGTCAGCGAAGCAGCTTCGAAACGGGGTAATAATAAGATCTCGAATGGCCAGGCAGCCCAATAAGGAACAATTGCCGCCCAGTCTTCATTAAGCCGCACCACCCGTTCATCGGCGTCAACTTCCCGCTTCACGTAGTCGGCCAGCAGGCTACGCTGATGCCGGGCAAAGTATTGCTCAAACTGCGTTTGTTTCTTCTGTGCCTGGGTGGGCAGATGGGTTTGCGCCCATACCTGCCCATGGGGATGAGGGTTTGAACAGCCCATTACCGCCCTTTGTTTTCAAATATCTGTACCCACTGGTATTGTTGCGACAGCTCACGGGCCTGGCTGACCCAGGTCTGCACCACGGCCAGGCGCTGGTTATGCGTAAGCTCAGGCAAGGATTTACTATGGTCGGCAGAAAAACATATAACCCGGCTGCACCCTTGTTCGGCGTGCATGCAAAAGAGCGGATCATCATTTTGCGCCGGCGGGGTGTCTTGCTGTAACGCGGCAAAATCATTGTTGAATACAAACGTGGTGTCATACTCAGGATTATGTTCACCATTAATACGGGTGTTGCCCGGACACAGGTAGCAGGTTGCATCGTAAGCGGGTGACTCGGCCTGGTCGGTAGTTTCAGACTGGCCCTGCCACGGCCGTTTGGCCCGGTGCGGCGAAACCAGCACCCATTCGTCCAGTAGGGGGTTGTATCGACGATGCGGATGTTCGGTAGGATCAAAGGTGGTGGTCATAGCACTCTCTTATTTTGTTCCGAGGTATCACCCGGTGACACCATTTTTTGCCAATTACCCGCAACCAGCAGGGTAAACGATTAACCTTGCAGCCAGTAAAGCACCCGTGTCACTACGATGAGGCGCCAAATCCAGCTGGCCCCGGGAGTTATCGGGTACTGAATTTGTAAACGATACGGCTTTGGTATTGCTCGCCCGGGCGTAACACCGGGTTAGGAAATCCGGATTGATTCGGTGCATCCGGAAACTGTTGCGGCTCCAGGGCCAGGGCATCCCTATCGCAATAATGACGCCCCTGTTTACCCGGGGCACTGCCCGACAAATAATTGGCCGAATAAAACTGCACCCCGGGGCTGGTAGTAAACAGCTCCATGGTACGGCCCGAGACAGGCTCACAGACCCGGGCTACCGGCATACGGCCATTTCGATACACTTCTGGTACCACAAACGTATGGTCATAGCCATTGCCTTTTTTAAGCTGCGGGTGTGCTGTCTCAATACGCGCCCCCACAGCCTGCGGCTGGCGAAAATCAAAGGGCGTACCCGTCACGGCCATGGGCGCGCCTTCGGGGATAAGGGTGTCATCCACAGCAAGAATGTGGTTGGCCTGTAATGTCAGCTGATGCTCCAGCGCCGTGCCGCCCCCGGCCAGATTAAAATAACTATGACCGGTCAGACTCAGGGGCGTGGCTTTATCGGTAATTGCGTCAAACACCAGGCTCAATTCATTGTGCTGGTTCAAAGAATAGGTGGCCGTAATATGCCGGTTGCCGGGAAAACCACCCTCGCCGTCTTTGCACAACGTGCTCAACACCAGCTTACATTCGTGGTGGTTACATTCTGTGTCGGCTTGCCATAGCTTCTTTTGCACACCGGCCACCGAACTATGCAGAGTGTTGGCGCCCTCATTGGTCTGCAATGGATAAAATGTGTCATCCAGCCAAAATCCTTTACTACCGATACGATTCGCATACGGACCGACAATGGCCCCAAAACAGGCATCATCGCTGACATAATTGGCTAAATCATCAAATCCGGCCACCACATCGTCAACCTTTCCATGCTGATCCGGCACCCGCAGGGCCGTGATAATGCCGCCGAAATTGATAATATCCACCTGCATCTGATGCTGGTTTTGTAAGGTGAACAGACGGACGGTTTCATTGCCCACGGTGCCATAGACTGATTCACTGATGGTACACCCCTGTGAGTTAGTCTGTGCTGAAAGTGCCGACGCCATAATTTCCTCTGGATAGTTAACGCAAACCGATGATGGTACCAAGGCCATAATTTACGGCCACAATAAAATATCGTCTTCCATCTAGGTTATACGTTTTCCCTGCTATTGAAAAGCGCTTGCCGGCAAATCTCTGATTAAGCCATGTCTTTACGGGAAAATTTTTCCTCTGAGGGCGTTATTTTTATCCCGGACATGCTAATCTCATCTGGCTATTAATCCAGGGTAAACGACCCCAAGAAAGGATGTACTGACGTTTCATGGCTACCATCAAAGATATTGCAAATGCTGCGGGCGTGTCCCTGGCGACCGTGTCCCGGGTGATAAACAATGGCCCCAAGGTGGGCGACCAAACCCGCGAGCGGGTAAAAAAAATCATGCAGGAGATGGGTTACCGTCCCAATGCCAATGCCCGGGCACTGGTAACCCAGAAAAGCGCCTCTCTGGGAGTGGTGATTGCAGAACTGCTCGATCCGTTTTTTGCCACCCTGGCCCATGGTATCGAGACGGTTACCCGTCGCCACAATGTGCAAATCCTGATGAGCGCCGGCTCAATCGAAAAACAAACCGAATTAAAAGCCATCGAAACCCTGCTAGAACACCGGGTCGAAGCCATGGTGGTACACAGCAAAGCGCTACCCGATCAAACCCTGATTGACTTTGCCCGCCAGGTTCCCGGATTTGTACTGATTAACCGTTACATTCCCGAAATCAGTCATCGCTGTGTTTGGCTGGACAATGTGACCGGTGGCCGGTTGATGGCAGAACATATGATAAAAAGTGGTCACAGAGACATCGCAGTCATTAGCAGCCGCTACCAGATTGTTGACCCGATTCAACGTCTCGACGGTATTCGCCAGGCCTTTTCCCAGGCAGGATTAACCCTGCCAGAGAGTCATATCGAATACGCCACGCCGGACCAGGAAGGTGGCGAAAAAGCAATTCAGAATTTGCTCGCCAAAAGCATCCCGTTCACCGGCGTGCTGGCCTACAACGATGCTATGGCGTCCGGGGCGATGACCATGTTGCAGGACCATCATATTGATATTCCTGCCCAGGTATCGATTATTGGCTATGATGATGTACTGCTGGCAAAATATTGTCGGCCCAAACTGACCACCTTGCGCTATCCGGTAGAGATGATGGCCGCCAAAGCGGCCGAACTGGCACTGGCCTACGCCCGTGGTGAAGAGCCCCAGAACGGTAATACCTATAAATATACGCCTACCATTGTAAAGCGCGAATCGGTGGTTAATATCTGACCCGTGAAGTACTTTTGTTTGTGCTTTCAGGCAGGTACACTGAATTACACAAAAGCTGACAAATGGGGATGTCCGTGGCGCCGCCTGATTATTCTACCTACACCATTGCCGAGCTACGAACCGCTTTGCAAAATGTCGATAAACAAACAGATCCTGAACGTGCCCGTGAAATTGAACAACACTTAATAGATGCCGAAGCCCGCCAGCGCCAGACCCAGGATGAGGCAGAGCTGGACGAGATTAATGATATTGAACACTTTACTGTGGCCCGCCGCCGGGAACGTTTTGCGGCCGCCATTATTGATGCTCTGGTCAGTATTCTGGCTGCCATCCCCTTCTGGATTGTGGCCAACCCGTTATTGGAACAATTGGGGCTGACCTCTCCCCAAAGCGGCTTTCTGGCACTGTTTCAATCATTTTTGCTTGGGCTGTGTTATGGGGTACTGATGTTCTTGTTGATCAACGGTTACCTCATTGCCACCCGCGCTCAGACCATCGGCAAACATTTTTTGCATATTCAGGTACAGACACTCGAAGGCCGGCCCGCCACCTTTAGCCGCTATGTGTTTAAACGGCACCTGCCGATGTTACTGGCGTATTCGTTGCCGGTCCTCGGCGCCGTCATTGCGCTGGCAGATATTTTATTTATCGCCGGCAAACCCCGTCGGTGTCTGCATGACTATGTGGCAGGTACCCGGGTGGGGTATATTTCCAGCTAAACCGGCGGCTCTTCGCACCGGCGTACTCCAGACCGGCAATGACCGGCAAAAACTGCTCTTCGCCGCCCATTGTTAATAATAATATCAACTACGAGAACACGAATGAAAATGCGCACGCTTTATAAGCCCCTGGCCAGCCTACTGCTGCTAGTCAGCACCGTTAGTCCGGCCGACACCGGCCTTACTGATACTCAGGAACAAACCTTACAAACCCTTAAGCAACAAGCACTTGAAGACGATCTTTCCTATCAGCTGATTGAGTCTCTCACCACTGAGGTCGGCGCCCGCCTGGTGGGCTCTGAAGGTGAAAAGCGCTCGGTGACCTGGGCCGTAAACAAAATGAAGGCACTGGGTTTTGATAAGGTCTGGACCGAAGAAAGTGACGCGCAGTTGTGGCAGCGGGGCGATATTGAGGCCCGTATCAGCAGTCCGTTTCCCCATCCGGTGGCCGCCCTGGCCTTAGGTAACAGCGTCGGCACCGATGGTAAAACCATTGAAGCTGAGGTCGTGGAGTTTGCAGATTTGGCGGCACTTCAGGCCGCTCCGGCCAATTCGCTGAACAATAAAATTGCGTTTGTATCCTACAAAATGGAACGTCACAAAGACGGCCATGGGTATGGCAAAGCGGTCGGCGCCCGGGTGGTAGGGGCGTCTGAGGCGGCCAAAAAAGGTGCGGTTGCGTTTATCATGCGCTCTGTAGGCACCGATTCGAACAAACTGGCGCATACCGGCGTATCCCGCTATGCCGAGGGCGTGAAAAAGATTCCGGCGGTGGCTATTTCTAACCCCGATGCGGATTTGCTGCAAAACGTTCTGGGCCGAAGCCAGCCGGTGATATTTGCCTTAAGTACCAGTGCCAGTGGTCCTTCTGGCAAAACCACCACTATTGCCAATGTTATCGGCGAAGTAACCGGTGCCCGCACCCCTGAACAACTGGTTACCCTGGGCGCCCACCTGGACAGCTGGGATGTGGGCACCGGCGCCATTGATGATGGTATAGGGGTGGGCATCACCCTGGCCGCAGGACACTATCTGGCTGGCCTGCCTACCCGGCCCGACCGCACCCTGCGGGTGATATTATTCGCTGCCGAGGAAGTGGGCCTGCTGGGTGCAAAAGACTATGTAAAGCAGCACCAACAGGAGATGTCCCAGCATGTTATTGGCGCCGAGTGGGATTTTGGTAATGGCAAAATTTATAAACTGGAGCCAGGCGTTAACCCCGAGGCACTGCCGGCCATTCAAAGCTTTGCCAGACATCTGTCGTCGCTAGGCGTGTCAATGGCCAGCACCAACTCAGCGAAGGGGCAGTCTGATATGAGCGCGCTGGGTGAAGCCGGGCAGCCAGCGGTCAATTTTAACCCCGACGGCAGTGATTATTTTGATTACCACCATACCCGCAACGATACCCTGGATAAGGTCAATGCTGAGGCATTAAAAACCAATACCGCGATTTATACTATGTTTGCGTACTTTGCGACCTCAACTACGGCCGAGTTTCGCCGCCCGCCGCAGACGGCCTCACGCCAGACTCAATAACCCGGGTACAGTTCGAACGACTGTAAAAACTCCCGATAGCGGGGCACCACTTTGTGGTGCTCCATATTTTCTGCATGGCGTGCACCCGGCACCACAATAATCTCTTTATTGAAGCTGGGGGACACATCATACAGCTCCCGGCCAAATGCTACCGGGGTCAGTTCGTCATCCCGGCCTGCCAGAATCAGCAGCGGCCCGTGATAGTTTCGAATGTAATCGGCATTATCTACCATAGCCAGGTCGGCAGACACACTCAGATAGGTAAAGTATTTGGTCCATTGCGGTACCATATTCTGGGCCACATCCGTGATCCGGTTAATCGCACCATCGAGTACCAGCCCGTCCACTTCTCGCACTGAAGCCACATAGCTGGCCACAATACTGCCCATCGATAAGCCATGCACCACGGTGGGTAAATTCCCCGGAAATACGCTTTTCCCATAATCATAAATTTGCAGGGCGTCGGCCTTGATATTGGCCATGCGCATGCCAGGGGCTTTCTGGCTGGCGCCCATTCCCTGGTAGTCTACCCACAGGATGTTGGCGGGTATTTTACCAAACTGGTGCATCAGCCCCGAAGACTTTGAAATGGTCATGCCGTTGCCGCCAAAAAACACAATGTTGACCACCGGCTCGGGGTACGACACCGCGATGCCCTTGAGCATAATCCCTGAGCGTTGGTAAGCTGTACCGTGGTAATCGACACCTCCGCTTCATCCCGGTTTACCCGCTGATGCAGCTGGGTGGTATCAATCAGGGTAACCTCCTTATCCTGATGCACAAAGGTGGCGGTACTGACATCAATGGCACACCCTCCCAGGGCGAGCGTGGTTAGCGTGAAAAGAATGCTAAAAAGAACACTGGAACTGACCTGCCAGAAAGGGTGTTTGTTCATTACCCGGTTCACTGTATCTCTCGTTATGGTTAGTAAAGCTTTAAAGCAGCGCGCCTGTTAGCCGTACCCGGGCACTAGCCCTGGGAATCGGGCACCTGAATCACGCCATTGTGCACCAAAATACAATCCATCTGTGCCCGTCGGGCGGCCTGCTCGCCAATCTCGGTATCTTCAAATACCACGCACTGCTCAGGGGCAACCCCCATATGTTTTGCCACATTTAAAAATGTCTGCGGATGCGGCTTGCCCTGGGTAACATCGCTGGAGGTGACCAACGCATCTATTCGCGCCAGCAGACCATGCTGGGCGAGTAACTTCTCGGCCTGAGCCCGATCCGCACCAGTGCCTATCCCGATTTTCATCGTGGGCCGGTAGTACTCAAATACCGCCATGGTATCTTCAATCAAGGTTGGGCTATGATCCAGTGCCATCCAGGCATCGCGTTTGTAACGCGCGACTTCTGCTGGCGCATGGGTCAGACCATGCTTGTCATTCAGAATTTCTACGGTGGCGATACTGGGTACCCCACCCAGATTGTGCAAAAAAGCACGGTCAAATGGATACCCGTAATGCTCACACGTTTGTTGCCAGGCCTGTAAGTGCGAACCCATCGAATCCAGCAAGGTGCCGTCCATATCAAATACAATGCCGCGATAGCCTGATAAATCTACTTTCATGGATGCTCCTTTGTGGTGCGTAACGGGCGAATAATGCCGGCTGCGCGCCCCTGAGCTGGTGATCACCAGCTGATTAATGTTCAAAACTACGTAAGGTTTGGGTGGCTTGCATATGATCAAAGTCACTATTAACTTTTAAATACACCACGCCTTCCAGGGCGCTGATACGGCTTTCTTCCACCCCCATCAGCTGACTCAGTGCCAGGCGCAACTCACCTTCCTGATGCATCCTAACGGTAGTATGCAAAGTGACTCGCTTAACCCGGGCCACCTCGCGCAGCCCGGCTAATACCCATAACCAGCCTGCCGCTGCCAGCGCGCCCACTGCATAGGCGGCAGCAGCGGAGAAGTGATCGCTTACAAACCCTGCCAGTATGCCGCCCATAAAGGCGCCAAAAAACTGAAAGCTGGCGTACAGGCCCATGGCCGTGCCTTTACTACCTGCCGGCGCGATACTGGAAACCAGCGCCGGAAAGCTGGCTTCTAAATAATTGAACCCGGTAAAAAACAGAATAACCGCGGTAACCACCAGCCATTGACTGCCATCATTATAAGCCAGCATCGCAAAGGCCAGGGCCATAAACAGAGCCGATAACAGTACCAGCGAGCGGGGCATACGGCCCGGGCTATCCCCATCAAGATGACCAGACCCACTATCGAGACTGCCAGCACCGGCAAATACAATTCCCAGTGACTTTCCAGGGTCATATCAAAATGCACCAGCGTCAACGGCAACTGCACAAACAACAAGGTGATCATCATATGCAATACCATTACGCTGACATTCAAGCGCCACAGCTGTGATGAAAACACCAGTTGCCGCAACTGCCCGGCGCGCGGCAGTACATCGGAGCTGTTAAACATCACCACGGTGGGCACCGCCCACTGGATCAGCGGCATGCAGCACAGCGCAAATACACCGGTCAGGGCAAATATCCCGGCCAGTCCCCAGTGTTGGGCAATCAGCGGGCCTACCAGTACCGCCAGATAAAACGAAAACCCAATGGCGATGCCAATCACTGCCATCACCTTGGCGCGCTGGCTTTCACGACTGACATCGGTGGCCAGGGCCATTATGGCTCCGGCGATGGCACCGGCGCCCTGTAAAATTCGCCCTATGACCATCATGGTCAGAGTATCCGCGCTGGCCGCAATAAAGCTGCCTAATGCAAAGACCGCCAGGCCGAGCAAAATCACCGGTTTTCGACCCCACCGATCAGACAGCATGCCCATGGGGATTTGTAAGGCGGCCTGAGTCAGGCCATAGCCTCCTATTGCCAGTCCCACCAGCACAGGAGAATAATCCGGATAGTCCATCGCGGCGACGGCCAGCACGGGCATCACCATGAACAGCCCCATCATTCTAAGCACATATACCAGTGCCAGTGTGAGGGCCGCACGTAACTCTATCGCGTTCAAAACCTTACAATTCCTCTGCATTAAATAGGCGGCAAAGTGTACCACAAAATCTGGCCCCGCCCATCCGCCGATTACGCTGCCAAGGTGATCTGCACAGGGCTGGCGGCGTAACTAAAGATTATTTTTATGACCCAGTATGGCATACTGGATCTTTTGGCAAATGTTGGGTTTCAATGGATAAAATCGAAATACGTGGTGCCCGCACCCACAATCTGAAGAATGTCGATTTAACAATTCCCAGAGACAAGCTGGTGGTTATTACCGGTTTATCTGGTTCGGGAAAATCCTCCCTCGCCTTCGATACCCTGTATGCAGAAGGTCAGCGCCGGTACGTGGAGTCGTTGTCTGCCTATGCCAGGCAGTTTTTGTCGATGATGGAAAAGCCTGATGTAGACCATATCGAAGGTTTGTCGCCAGCGATTTCTATTGAACAAAAATCCACTTCCCACAACCCGCGCTCTACCGTGGGGACCATCACCGAGATCTACGATTATCTGCGTCTGATGTTTGCCCGGGTGGGCACCCCGCGCTGTCCTGATCATGATGTACCATTGGATGCCCAGACCATCAGCCAGATGGTGGACAAAGTACTGGCGATGCCCGAAGGCTCCAAGCTGATGCTGCTGGCCCCGGTTATCTCAGACCGTAAAGGTGAGCATGTTAAAATGCTGCAAAATCTGGCCTCACAAGGCTTTATCCGGGCCCGGATTGATGGTGAAGTCTGTGACCTGTCGGATCCGCCGGAGCTGGATTTACATAAAAAGCACACGATCGAAGTGGTAGTCGACCGTTTTAAGGTACGTGACGATCTGCAGCTACGCCTGGCCGAGTCCTTTGAAACCGCGCTGGAGTTGTCGGGAGGCAATGCAAAGATTGCCGATATGGACGACCCCGATGCACCGGAGACCGTATTTTCGGCAAACTTTGCCTGTCCACACTGTGGCTATAGCCTGAGCGAGCTCGAACCCCGGTTGTTTTCCTTCAACAACCCGGCAGGGGCCTGTCCAACCTGTGATGGTCTGGGGACCCGGCAGTTTTTCGACCCTACCCGCATTCTGACCAATGACGAGCTCAGCTTATCCGGCGGTGCCATCCGCGGCTGGGACAAACGCAGTTATTACTACTTCCAAATGCTGCAGGCTGTGGCCGAACACTATGATTTTGATTTAACTAAGCCATTTGGCGAGCTGAGTAAAAAAGCGCAGGACATTGTGCTGTATGGCTCAAAAGGTAAGTCGCTTAAATTCAAATACATTAATGACCGCGGCGACATTATGGAGCGCAAACATCCATTTGAAGGGGTTATTCCCAACATGGAACGCCGCTACCGTGAAACCGAGTCTAATGCGGTTCGCGAAGAACTGGCTAAATACCTGGCGCAGCAGCCTTGCGATACCTGTGGCGGTTCGCGGTTGCGTGAAGAAGCCCGCAATGTGTTTATCCAGGATACCAATTTGCCCAAAATTGCCGGTATGTCGATTGCGGATGCGTTTGATTTCTTCGACTCTCTGGACTTAGTGGGCCAAAAAGCGCAGATTGCAGAAAAGATCCTCAAAGAGATTCAGGACCGCCTGACCTTTTTGATCAACGTCGGTCTGAATTACCTGAGCTTATCCCGTAGTGCCGATACCTTATCGGGCGGTGAAGCCCAGCGTATCCGACTGGCCAGCCAGATTGGCGCCGGCCTGGTCGGGGTGATGTATGTGTTGGATGAACCTTCCATTGGTCTGCATCAGCGAGACAACGAGCGTCTGCTTAAAACCCTGACCCGCCTGCGGGACTTGGGCAATACCGTGTTGGTGGTAGAACACGATGAAGATGCTATTCGCGAAGCCGATTTTGTGATTGATATTGGTCCGGGTGCGGGCATGCACGGCGGCGAGGTCATTGCCGCAGGCTCATTAGACGACATCCTTAACTGTGAAGACTCACTTACCGGGAAGTACCTTTCTGGCAAAGAGCGCATCGAAATTCCCTCGCCCCGTACGCCGGCCCAAAAAGACAAGTGGGTGACCCTTGAAGGGGCCACCGGCAATAACCTGCAGGATGTTACCCTGAATATTCCGGCAGGCTTGATGACCTGTGTCACCGGAGTCTCCGGCTCAGGTAAATCGACCCTTATCAACGATACCTTTTACCGCATTGCCCAACGCGAGCTGAATAATGCTACGGCCAATGAGCCGGCCGCCCATCGCAGTATGAGTGGCCTCGAGTTGCTGGATAAAGTGGTGGACATCGACCAAAGCCCCATCGGCCGGACGCCGCGCTCTAACCCGGCGACCTATGCCGGAATTTTCACCCCCATCCGTGAGTTGTTCGCCGGCACCCAGGAAGCCCGTTCGCGCGGCTACAAGCCAGGTCGCTTCAGCTTTAATGTAAAAGGCGGACGATGCGAAGCGTGTCAGGGCGATGGCGTCATTAAGGTCGAGATGCACTTTTTACCTGATGTGTATGTGCCCTGTGATGTGTGTAAAGGCAAGCGTTACAATCGCGAGACGCTGGAGATTCAGTACAAAGGTAAAAACATTAATGAAGTGCTGAGTATGACGGTAGAAGAAGCCCGGGAGTTCTTTGATCCCATCCCGGCGATTGCCCGCAAACTGCAGACCTTAACGGATGTGGGGCTGGCGTATATTAAGCTGGGCCAGGCCGCCACCACGCTGTCGGGCGGTGAAGCTCAACGGGTCAAGCTGGCCCGGGAGCTGTCTAAGCGTGATACCGGTCAGACCTTGTACATTCTGGATGAGCCCACTACCGGCCTGCATTTTGCCGATATCAAGCAATTGCTGGCGGTACTGCACCGGCTACGGGATCATGGCAATACCGTGGTGGTCATCGAGCATAATCTGGATGTGATTAAAACAGCGGACTGGATTGTGGACCTGGGGCCTGAAGGCGGCTCAGGGGGTGGACTTATCATTGCCGAAGGGACGCCTGAAGAGGTGGCTGAAGAGCCCGCCTCACATACGGGCCGTTTCCTGAAACCCTTGTTGACTCAGTCCCGTTAATATTGACCCCGACGCCCGCCGTGCTATGGTGGGCGCTATCTGACACTCAATATTAACAAGTTGTACCATGACTGATAACACGCCTTTAGAAACTACTTTTGATGTTCGTTTTTGTGAAACTGATGCCCTGGGGCACGTGGGCAATACCACGTTGGTAGAGTGGTTTGAAGCAGGGCGCGATCCGATTTTTCGTTTTTTCACTCCTGAGCTGGACCTGACCAACTGGCCGCTGATCCTGGCCAGCTATCATGTCGATTTTCACGCGCAGTTGTTTTATGGCAAAGCAGTAACCATTAAAACCTATATCAGCCGGGTGGGGAAAAGCTCGTTTGAAACCCTGCAGGAAGCCTGGCAAAACGGGGTTAAATGCGCCACCGGCACCACCACTCTGGTGCATTTCGATTTTAAAACCCAGCGCTCGGCGCCAATTTCTGATGACGTCAAAACCCAACTGATGGCACATTTTAGGGAACAGTAAGTATGTACGGTGAACAAACCGACTTTATTGAAGTGATTGATGATGTGTTGCCCCAGTCCCTGTGTCAGGACATCATCACCCAGTTTGATCAGAGCCCGAACCTGACCGCCGGCAAGACCGGGGGCGGTGTCGATTTGGATAAAAAGCGCAGTGTGGATGTCTCTTTCAGCGATAACAATGAGTTTGCGCCTCTGTTTCAGCCGGTAATGGAAAAAACCGGCAAGGCCTTACTCAGTTACATCGAAAAATATTTTTTTGCGTTAGTCGGGCCCATTGGTCTGACCGTACGCCATCCTGAAACCGGCGAGCCGGTAAAGCTCACGGGCGAGAATTTCGAGGAAGTAGGAAAACCCAATTTGCCTAACCTGCTGAATTACCTGTTTCGGGTGGGCGAGATAAATGCGCAGCGCTATACAGCCGGTGAAGGCGGTTATCCTTACTGGCACTCTGAAGTGTTTCCTCAGCTGCCACATAACGAAGCTCTGCATCGCACATTGTTGTTTATGTATTACCTCAACGATGTGGAAGAAGGCGGAGAAACTGACTTTTTTTACCAGAACCGGTCAATCAAACCTAAAGCCGGGACCATGGTGATTGCACCAGCCTTTTTCACCCATACCCATCGCGGCCAGATCCCCATAAGTAACGACAAATATATTCTCACCTCGTGGTTACTGTTCAGCCGGGCCGAACATATCTATACCGCGGGCGCGTAAAAAGCTCAGGCAGCGCGCCGCAACTGTCTTAGCATACGCAGCGCCGCAATTTTGCCATGCTTGTAACCCCGGTTCAGTTTGCGGCGATCCATCGTCAGCCGTTTCACATTAAAGCCCGCGGGTGGCGCCACGATGTTCAGGTTCAGATCCGCCGGCGGGTTTTGTAAAAAGGCCAGCGTGTCATTGTAAAATTGCGGGCGTTGCAGCAAGGTTTGCAACAAAGCCGGTTGATGACCGTACAGTTTTTCCAGCAACCAGCCTGAGTGTACTGAAGGCTTCGAAAAACCCAGCGGTTGTGACAACACCACGGTAATGTCGCGGGCACCCATCTCATAGGCTTTGCGCACCGGGATTGAATCACCTACCCCGCCGTCCACATACCGGTGCTGGCCAATCTGTGGCTGATCCCGGTACGCCACCGGAATGGAGCAGGAGGCGACCATCAAATCATTAATATTATCCGTAGTGGCCCGCAGATAATCGCACGTCCCGGTATCCACATTGGTCACCCCCACATACACTGGTAATGTCGCTTCCTCATGGGTGCCCTGCTTGTCCAGCTGGGCCCGGGCCTGATGCCACAACCAGTGCACATCGGTCATGTGGCCACCACGGATAAAACGCAAGGGACTGAAAAATTCCCGGCGAGTGGCGTATTCGGTGATCAGGGTGCGGCTTAAACCGGGGATCCCGGCCGCAAAGGTCGACAGATTGGTGGCCCCGGCGGAGACCCCAATAGCAAAGTCAAATGCACAATCTTTGGCTAAAAACACATCCAGAACACCCGCGGCAAAAATACCGCGCATGGCGCCGCCTTCTACAACCAGTGCTGATTTCATGTTCTCATTCCTCGTCGCGCCGATGTGAAGGATTTACACATCCGGGTTAGCAAAACCCGAGCGAACAGGAAAGAATCACACAATCACAAGGCACGGGCTGGTCTGTTTAAACATTATTCAAAATGCTTGCCAGCCCGGCTTATCAGAGATTAACCGTATATTGAAGGCAGGGGGAAAAACACGTTAAAAGGCGGACACAGACTCTCCGGTCAGTCGGTAGCCTACCGTAGCGATATCGCCTTTCCATCCATCTGTTGATAAGGTCCCGGTGACCCAGATAGCATCATACAGATCATCTATGGCCACCCCTTCTTCAAAGGTGACATGCACTATCTGATTGGAAGGCGGCGGCGGTACATGAATACATGCCCCAAAATAAGGCACCAGTAAAAATTCGGTGGTCAGCTCCGACGTCCCTTCTAACGGCACTACAAACCCCGGGACTTTCACCCGTTGTCCATCGTATTTTTGCACCACCGGCGCATTGGGCTGCAGCTGAGTCATGCTGCCATCATGATTGATTGAACGGGTGCTAAGTTCACTGAACCCTTCAGGGACCAGATCTTCCCAGTACACTTCTGCTGGCTCACCGGCCTGCGCCGGGGCACTGACGCCCACCACCAACAACAGTATTAATAATTTTATTCGCAACATAAGGCCTCTTTGTGTGCGCTTTTTCAACATCACTATTATTTCACAAAAGTGCTGGCGAATAACCTGCTAACAGGCGCTTTGTTTAGGGCGTAAATCGCAGACACAAAAAAAGAGCCGGGTTCGGCTCTTTTTCATTAATCACATTAGCGCAGGCTATTACGCCGATTGCTCGAAGCGTTTCACGCTGCCCACAATCTCTTCTTTAGCGGCAGCCGCATCAGCCCAGCCATCGATTTTAACCCACTTGCCGGGTTCCAGATCTTTATAGTGCGTAAAGAAATGCTCGATTTGCTGTTTGGTCAGTTCTGGTACATCAGTGATCTCATTCACATCACGATAGATGGTCGACAGCTTGTCAACCGGCACTGCCAGGACTTTAGCATCTTTACCAGACTCATCGGTCATGTTCAACACACCCACCGGACGACATTTGATCACTGAGCCGCTGTGAATAGGAAAGGGAGTCATTACCAGCACATCCACCGGGTCACCATCTTCAGACAAGGTGTTGTTCACATAACCATAGTTCACCGGATAGTGCATGCAGGTGGCCATGAAACGGTCTACAAACATCGCGCCGCTGTCTTTATCCACTTCATATTTTACCGGGTTGGCGTGGGCCGGAATTTCGATAATGACATTAATTTCGTCAGGTACATTTTTACCTGCTGGTACAGAGTTCAGACTCATAAATCTTTCCTTTGTGTTAATCAGACTAAGGGATATTTGCTCAGGCAAAACACTGCTGCGCCCTGCCTTGCCTGAGCAAACGGCTCAAGTATACGGTTAGCGCGACAAAATAAAAACAACCAATGATTCCGCTGAGCGCCGGCTGCTTATTTGTCGCGCAATTTGGGTTACTCCGCGGTTTGTTGATAATAACTCAGACAGGTTTCCACCTCGTCTTTAGAGCCTAGCAATACTGGCACCCGCTGATGAATTTCGGTGGGCATAACTTCCATAATGCGTCCATGTCCGGTATTGGCCAGGCCCCCGCCTGCTCCATCAAAAAGGCCATGGGGTTGGCTTCATACAACAACCGCAGTTTGCCAGGTTTAGATGGATTACGTTTATCAAACGGGTACATAAAAATACCACCACGGCATAAGACCCGATGGATATCCCCCACCATGGCCGCCACCCAGCGCATATTAAAATCTTTTTCCCGGGGGCCTTCGGTGCCCGCCAGCAGATCATTGATATAATCTTTCACCGGCTGTTCCCAGTGCCGCTCATTAGAGGCATTAATCGCAAACTCACTGGTTTGCTGCGGCACCTGAACATTTGGATGGGTCAGCAGAAAGCCGCCATGGGTTTTATCCAGGGTATAAATGTGGGTGCCCCGACCGGTGGTCATCGCCAGCATGGTCGAGGGACCATAAAGTACATATCCGGCAGCCACCATTTGCGAACCTGGCTGTAAAAAGGCAGCCGGATCATCGGCCTCCATCCACTGCGGCGCATGAGTAATCGAAAAAATGGTGCCAATCAGACTATTGATTTCGGTGTTCGATGAGCCATCCAGCGGATCAAAACTCACCAGAAAGTTGCCTTCAGGATTACACGGCACCACGGTGTCTTCTTCTTCCGACGATATGGCTTTCACATAGCCTGAGTCCCGTAGTGTGTCTTTTAGAATCTGATTGGAAATCACATCCAGTTTTTTCTGGGTTTCGCCCTGAACATTTTCACTTAACGTCGAGCCCAGTACGCCCGCCAGCGCGCCCTGACTCACCCGAAACGAAATTTCCTTACAACCTGCCAGTAAGGTTCTGATAAGCAAAATAAGTTCAAGCGGCGCACCATCGTGCTGCAGTTGTGAATTTAATCGTTTCATGTGTGCGTTTGCCTTGTTTTGTAGGGATTTTTAATAATGTTACTCAGCGTATCATGGAGCATGGCCGGGGGCTGAGTGTACGATTTTTTGCCTGTTCAGGACAGCGTAAAGCGCAATTGCTGCGGCCATCCAAACCCGGGGGGCTGCAAGATTAATGCAAGTTGTTAACCACCTGCTGCTGACAGAGCCCTCGGCTATCGTTTCTTTTTTAACCGGCTGCGGGTAATTGTACCTGCGAACGTTACTTAGGGGAAATGAGATATTCGCAGCCCCTGTAGGTTCTGGTAGAGTAGCCAGCCTGACGAGAAAAACAGACTTCTTATGCACGTACATATTCTGGGTATCTGTGGCAGCTTTATGGGCGGCATCGCCGCTATTGCCAAATCGCTGGGCCATACCGTAACCGGCTCTGACATCAATGTTTATCCGCCGATGAGCACCCAGCTCGAAGCGCTGGGTATCACCCTGACCGAAGGGTACGATCCGGCCCAGTTTGAGCCGGTTCCCGACAAGGTTATCATCGGCAACGCCTTGTCACGGGGTAACCCGGCGGTGGAATATGTGTTAAACCGCAACCTGGATTACACCAGCGGACCGCAATGGTTGCTTGAAAATCTGTTACACGAGCGCTGGGTTATCGGCGTGTCCGGCACCCACGGTAAAACCACCACCAGCAGCATGATAGCCTGGATTTTAGAAGATGCCGGGTTAAACCCGGGGTTTTTGATTGGCGGCGTTCCGGAAAACTTTGGTATTTCAGCCCGAACCGGTGACAGTCCGTTTTTTGTAATTGAAGCAGACGAATACGACAGCGCCTTTTTCGATAAACGTTCTAAATTTGTGCACTACCGGCCAAAAACGCTCATCATCAATAATCTTGAATTCGACCATGCGGATATCTTTGCCGATTTGGCTGCCATTCAAACCCAGTTTCACCATCTGGTGCGAATGGTACCGCAAAACGGCCTGATCCTGTCTCCCACCCAGACCCCGGCCATCACGCACACCCTGGAACAAGGTTGCTGGAGTGACCAACAACGGCTGGGCGAGGACTGGCAGGCGCAGCTGCTGCATCCTGATGGCAGTGCTTTTAAAGTGCTGAAACACCAGCAGGTTATAGGCGAAGTTCATTGGTCGCTGGTAGGCCAGCATAATGTAGATAATGGCATTATGGCCATTGCCGCGGCGCATCATGCCGGGGTGCAATTAGAAGATGCCATTGCCGCCCTGCAGCGGTTTAAAAATGTAAAACGGCGCATGGAAACCAAAGGTCAGGTGGGCGGTATCACTGTCTATGATGACTTTGCCCACCACCCTACCGCTATTGCGACGACCCTGGCCGGATTGCGTAACAAAGTCGGCTCTGCCCGTATTCTGGCCATTTTAGAGCCGCGCTCCAATACCATGAAAATGGGTGTACACAAAGACACCCTGGCCGCCTCCTGGCAGCAGGCCGATAATGTGCTGATTTATGAGCCAGCGGGCATGACCTGGTCGCTGACCCAGGCTGCCGCGCGCAGTCAGACACCGGCACGCTGCTGCAACCAGGTTCAGCATATCATTGATGAAACCTTGCAACTGGCGCGCCCTGGCGATCATATTCTGGTGATGAGTAACGGCGGGTTTGAAAATATTCATCAGCGCCTGTTAACCGCCTTGCAAGCATCCCACTCAGGAGAGTCCGATGACCGATAAACGCATAACTCTGGCTATTACCGGCGCCTCTGGCGCTCCTTATGCCCTGCGTCTGTTAGAAATGTTAGTGTACGCTGACTATCAGGTATACGTACTGATGTCGTCGGCTGCCAAGGTGGTTTTTGCCACCGAAGAAGATTTGAAAATTCCGGGCAAGCCCGAAGCGGCGGCGGCTTTTTTCACTGAACGCTTTAATGCCCGTCCCGATCAGATTACGGTATGTGGCAAAGAAGAATGGTTTTCGCCGGTGGCTTCTGGCTCGGCCGCGCCAAAACAAATGGTGGTCTGCCCCTGCTCGACCGGCACCTTATCGGCCATTGCCTGTGGTGCCAGTGACAATTTGATAGAGCGGGCAGCGGATGTGGTGCTCAAAGAACGCGGCCAGCTGATCATGGTGCCCCGCGAAATGCCCTTATCGTCGCTGCACCTGGAGAATATGCTTAAATTATCGCAAATGGGGGTGGTGATGATGCCGGCCGCACCGGGCTTTTACCATCAGCCACAGTCCATCGCTGATTTAATCGATTTTGTGGTGGCGCGAATTCTGGATCATCTTGGTGTTGATCAACAATTGATGGCCCGGTGGGGCTATCAGGCTCATACAACAAAGGAATAATACACATGCCTGTGTCTGCAAAATCTACCCTTACACTGACCGCCTGCCTGGTGTCTGGATTACTAACCAGTTTGCCGGCGCTGGGCTGGGGTCAGACCGGTCACCGGGTGACCGGCGCCATCGCCGAGCGTTATCTTAGCCCCACGGCCAGTGCCGCGGTGCAGCAACTTCTGCCCAATGAATCTCTGGCCGAAGCTTCAACCTACGCCGATGAGCAACGTTCTAATCCGTCGCCGTTCTGGCAAGAAACCACGCCGCCGTTTCATTATGTGACAGTGCCTAAAAATAAGCATTATCATGAGGTAGGCGCACCACAGCAAGGTGACGCCGCCTCGGCGTTGTCGCGTTTCACCGCCACCTTGCAGGACCCAGCGGCCAGCCAGGAAGATAAACAACTGGCGCTACGGTTTATTGTCCACATTATTGGCGATTTACATCAGCCGCTGCATGCTGGCAATGGTACCGATCGGGGGGGTAACGATGTCAAAGTTCGGTTTTTCTGGGAAGATTCCAACTTACATCGGGTATGGGACACCCAAATGCTGGCTCAGCGCGATTTATCGTTTACGGAATGGACCCGCTGGCTGGACGCCAAAATAGCCCCCGGCGACATCATGCAGTGGAGCACCACGGATCCCCATGACTGGATAGCCGAAAGTGTGGCCATTCGCGATACCATCTATCCCGAAGATGCCAATAAGATGTCATATGATTATCTTTATGAGCACCTGCCGACAGCGAAAACCCGCTTACAACAAGCGGGCATTCGGATGGCGCAATATCTTAATAAAGTCTTTGCGCTTGCTCAGTCTGAAAAGCCTGAGGCTTAATCGATATCCAGCGGCTCCGGGGATAAAATAACCCCGGTGCTGTCGGCATACAGGTGATCTTCAGGCAGGAAGGTCACCCCACCAAAATTCACCGGCACATCAGCATCACCAATGCTTTCGCTTTCCGCATTCACCGGAATCGTGGCCACCGCCATAATGCCGATATCAAAATCGGTGAGCGTATCCACATCGCGGACGCTGCCATAACACACAATCCCTTCCCAGTCGTTGTCGATGGCCAGTTGCGCCGAAGTGGCATCAATTAACGCCCGCCGGGTAGAGCCGCCGCCATCAATCAGCAGCACTTTGCCACTGCCAGGCTGTGCCAGCACCCGGTCTATCAGTCCCCGGTCCTCATAGCATTTAATCGTGGTTATTTCGCCACCAAAGGAATAACGGCCCCCATAGCTGGCAAAAATAGGATCGACGACGTCGACACTGTCGGCAAATAAATCGCAGAGTTCAGAGGTGTTATAGTCCATCGTAGTGCCTTTTCATGGTTGACTGAAAAATGTGCCGGGCCCCGCGGTATCAAAAGACACCACCGCACCGGGTATTTGCTGTCACTAGCATAACACTATTTATTGCAGGACAAACGCTGCATTTCAAGCCATTCATCGTATTGAGACCTTGATAACGCAGTTAATTCTGGCTGCTTACCTTAATAATTAATCCATTCAACCTGCGTACCCAGAGCGTCGCGGCGTTGGCGCACGCCGGCACGCCCGCTACTCACCCGGACCGGGGCATTATTGTCCCTTGCATTTTCATTCGGCAATGCGATGATAACGCCATCTTGAGACATTTTTTTCGACAGGATCCCCGTGTTTAAAAATCCCTGTATACGTCTGAGCCTGATACTTAGTGTAGTCTTTATCAGTGCCTGTGGTTACCGTGGCGCTTTATATCTGCCAGAAGAGCCACAGCAAACCGCCCCCAAGCCTGCTGACCAGGCATCATCTGAGACTCCCGCGGAGCCTAATTAATGGATCATTTTGAATACCGTGACGGCCATTTGTATGCCGAAGATGTGGCCGTAGCCGATATTGCCGCCGCTCACCAAACCCCGGTGTATGTTTACTCGCGCGCTACCCTTGAGCGCCACTGGCATGCCTTTGATGATGCAGTAGGCACGCATCCGCATCTGATCTGCTACGCCGTCAAAGCCAATTCTAATCTGGGAGTGTTGAGTGTGCTGGCAAAACTGGGGTCAGGGTTTGATATTGTCTCCGGGGGTGAGCTGGCACGGGTTATTGAAGCGGGCGGCGACCCAGCCCGGGTGGTATTTTCAGGCGTGGGGAAAACGTCTGCAGAAATACGTTACGCGCTGGAACAGGGCATTCTGTGTTTTAATGTTGAATCGCCTGCCGAGCTGCATCGTATTAATGCGGTGGCAGCCGATTTAAATGTGAAAGCGCCGATATCGCTGCGCATCAACCCTGATGTGGATGCCAAGACCCATCCTTATATCTCCACCGGTCTGAAGGCCAATAAGTTTGGTATTGCCCGTGAACAGGCGCTACAAACCTATGAGTTGGCGGCCACCTTAGAGCATCTGAATATTGTCGGCATGGACTGCCACATTGGTTCACAACTCACCGAACTGGCCCCCTTTGTTGATGCCCTGGACCGGTTACTGACGTTGGTGGACGAACTGGCTGACAAAGGCATTCACCTTCAGCATTTAGATGTGGGGGGCGGTCTGGGTGTGCCCTATCAGGATGAAACACCCCCACACCCCAAAGCATACGCCGCGGCCCTGGCCGAGCGCATGGCCGGGCGTGAAGCCCTGACACTGATCCTGGAACCAGGTCGGGCTATCGCGGCCAATGCCGGCATCATGGTCACCCAGGTGGAGTTCATCAAAGAAGGCGAAGACAAGCACTTTGCCATTGTGGATGCGGCGATGAACGATTTGATTCGTCCGGCCCTGTATTCGGCATGGCAAAACATCATCCGGGTAGATACCCACACCCAGGCGCCATTGCGGGTTTACGATGTGGTCGGCCCTATCTGCGAAACCGGGGATTTCTTAGGCCGGGACCGGGAATTGGCGGTAGCACCGGGCGATTTATTGGCGGTGCGCAGCGCCGGAGCCTACGGCTTTGTGATGGCGTCTAACTACAACAGTCGTTGTCGCCCGGCCGAAATTCTGGTGGACAAAGCGCAGATGCGGGTAGTACGCGAACGAGAAAATCAAAAAGATCTCTGGAAAGGCGAGTACAAACTTCCGTAAACTAGGCAATAACACAGACAGACAGTAAGCGGTTCATGCAGATTCAATTTTCCAAAATGCACGGCCTGGGTAACGACTTTATGGTCGTCGATAATGTGACCCAGAATGTCTATTTTTCGCAGGACAAAATTCAGCAGTTGGCTGACCGGCACTTTGGTATTGGGTTTGACCAATTACTTATGGTGGAGCCACCTTATGATCCTGAGCAGGACTTTCACTATCGGATTTTTAATGCCGATGGCAGTGAAGTGAATCAATGCGGTAATGGTGCGCGCTGTTTTGCCCGGTTTGTGAAGCAAAAAGGGCTGATTAACCGCAATAAGATTCTGGTCAGCACCAAAGCCGGTAAAATGGTGCTGTACCTGGAAAAAGACGGCCAGGTGACAGTGAATATGGGCAAGCCGGAATTTGAACCGGCGAAGATCCCCCATAAAGCCAATAAGCAGGAAAAAACTTACCTGATTCGTGAAAACGACCATACTTTGTTTTATGGCGCTGCCTCACTGGGTAATCCCCATTGTGTCCTGGAAGTGGACGATGTGGACACCGCGCCGGTTGCCACTATCGGCCCCCTACTGGAACGCCACGAGCGCTTTCCTGAGGGCGCCAATGTGGGTTTTATGCAAATTTTGCATCCCGGACATATCAAGTTACGGGTGTTTGAGCGCGCCGTAGGCGAAACCATGGCCTGTGGCAGTGGTGCCTGTGCCGCGGCTGCGATTGGCCAGCTTCAGGAAAAACTGGGTAAGGATGTTCGGGTAGACTTACCCGGTGGCAGTTTGCGGGTGCGCTGGCAGGGGCCAGGGTCGGTGCTGAAAATGACCGGTCCCGCACAACATATTTATGACGGACAACTGATGTTATGAACGATGTTTCAGGGAAGGCAAAACCCACAATCAAGCTTTCTTCTTCGTATGCCGAAAAAAGCCCGTTAAAGGCGGAAGAGGTCAGTGATTATTTGCTCAAAAACCCGGATTTTTTTGCCCAGCAGCCCCATCTTCTGGAACGGTTGCATATTCCTCACGAAACCCGTGGCAGTGTGTCGCTGGTTGAAATTCAGAGCGAACAGCTACGTAAAAAAGTGCGTCAGCAAAATTATAAGCTGAACCAGCTGATTGGTGTGGCCCGGCAGAATGAAAAAATTTATCGGGTATACACCGATCTTAATGTTCAGTTGCTCACCTGCAAAAGTGTGGCTGAAATCCAGTTAAAACTGGAAGAAGTGTTGCAGGAAGAGCTGGATTTGGCGTCGGTAAGCTTACGGCTATTCAGTGGCCCTCATGCTTTGCAGGAACTGCAGCGCCGCTTGTTTGTAGAAAAGCGTTTTAAACACAGTAATTTCTTTTTTGGCCGTTTAAGTCAGCACGAAAGACAGCTGTTATTCGGCGACAATATTGCCGAGTCAGCGGCACTGATTTTACTGGGCGATAGCCGGCCGTTGGGGATGGTCGCCGTGGGCAGCCGCGACCCCAGTCATTTTACCCCCGATATGGACACCCTGCTGCTAAAACAGTTGCAACAAGTGCTGAATATTGTACTGCCAGACTTGCTGAATTATTAGTGGTATATGAATACCCCGCAACCACTGCTGTCTGAATCGTGCGCTCACTGGCTGGATAAATTTATTTGTCATCTGCAGGTGGAGCGCGGGCTATCTGCCCATACCCTGGCCAATTACCGGCGACAGCTAAGCACCGTGGCCACGGCCCTGGATTTACCCGACTGGTCGGCGTTAACCCCCACTGATGTGAAACGCATTTTAAGCCTTTCCAAACAGCAGGGTCAGCATGCTCGCAGTATTGCCCTGCGCTTGTCTGCTTTGCGTACCTTTTGTCGCTATCTTATCGATCAACATCAGTTATTCAGCAACCCGGTGGAGGGTATTTCGGCGCCTAAACAGGGGCGGCCTCTGCCTAAACAGCTATCGGTAGATGATATGCAGCATCTGCTCAGTCAGCAGGACAATGCCCTGTTGGCACTGCGGGATAAGGCTATGTTTGAATTGCTGTACGGCTGTGGCCTGCGCCTGAGCGAGCTGACCGGATTGAATGTTCATGATTGCCAGGCCGATGGCACCTTACGGGTGCGCGGTAAAGGCAGCAAAGAACGTATCTTACCGATGGGGAAAATGGCAAGGCAGGCCCTCACCGCCTGGCTACAGGTGCGTCCGCAATTGTGCACCGACGATGAACCCGCCGTCTTTTTAAGCTTACGCAAAACCCGGATTTCCAATCGGCAGGTGGCCAACCGGCTTGAAACCATGGCGATTGAGCAGGGACTGGGACGCAAAATCAGTCCTCACAAACTGCGCCATTCTTTTGCTACCCACGTACTGGAGTCCAGTGGTGATCTCCGGTCGGTACAGGAATTACTGGGCCACGCCAACTTGTCGACTACCCAGGTCTACACCCATCTGGATTTTCAGCATTTGGCCAAGGTGTATGATTCAGCGCACCCCAAGGCGCGTAAAAAGTAACCTCAAATAAGGAGACTGCCATGCGTTTTTATCGCCCCCTGGGCCCGGTAAAAGCAATGACCTTTGATCTGGACGATACCCTGTATGACAACGGACCGGTGATCCGCGCCGCTGAAGTCTCCTTACGTGACTACATTGGTAAACATTATCCGCGCACCGCCCAGTTAACCCCCGTCCAGTGGCAGGATATCCGGCAGCGGTTATTGCAGGCGGATCCCCGCTTATCCAGTGACATGGGGCGCTGGCGTCTGCAAACCCTGCAACAGGCGCTGGCCAGTGATATCGATGACGAAACCAGCTTAAAGCAAGCCGCCAAAGCCTGTTTTGAGTATTTTTATACTGCCCGCAGTAATTTTGCGCTGACCGAAGAAATGCATCAAACCCTGGCCAGACTGGCACGCCGGGTTCCGCTTATTGGTATTACCAATGGCAATGTAGATACCCAGAGTACCGGCCTGGACCGTTACTTTTCAAAGGTTCTGCATGCCAGTATCGAGCGGCCGATGAAGCCGGCCCGGGCGATGTTCGACGAAGCCGTCGCGCTGTTAAATATTCCTGCTCATGAAGTGTTGCATGTGGGCGATAATCTGGAAAAAGATGTGTATGGCGCCATTGCGGCGGGGCTGCAAAGTGCGTGGTATGCCCATAATCGGGGAATGGTCATGCGGCAGGAACAGGTGAAGGTTCTGCCGCATATCGAATTGCGTGACCTCGACGAGCTAGTTACTTTGCTGTAGCTGGCCGTTATCCTCCAGCACATTCTGACGCATAGAGTCGCAGGGCCGTGGGCAGGTGGGTCGTCCCACCACTTTGGCGGGTACGCCGACCACCGTGGTATGGGCGGCACATCGCTTAATACCACGCTGCCCGCGCCGACTTTGGAGCCCTCACCCACTTCAATGTTGCCTAAAATCTTAGCACCGGCACCCACCAGCACCCCCTGACGGACTTTCGGGTGGCGATCACCGGACTCATGACCGGTGCCACCCAGCGTGACGCTTTGCAGCAATGACACATGATCTTCAATTACGGCGGTTTCGCCCACCACAATCCCGGTGGCATGATCAAACATCACCCCTTTACCGATTCGCGCCGCCGGATGGATGTCCACCCCGTAGGTAACCGAGTTGCGGCTTTGTAAAAACAGCGCAAGCTGGTGCCGGCCTTTGTTCCACAGATAATGCGCCATACGATGCACCTGTACCGCCTGAAAACCTTTAAAATATAGCAGCGGAGTAAGAAAATCATCGACGGCGGCATCCCGGCGATGCACGGCCTGGATATCTTCAATGGCCGACTCGGTGATCTGCGGGTCAAGCAAATACGCTTCGTCAAACACCTCACGGATGGCCAGCGCGGGCATAACATCATCGGCAACTTTATTCGACAAGATAAAACTCAATGACGATTCAAAGTTATGATGGGTCAAAATGCACGCGTGAATATAGCTGGCCAGCAGCGGTTCATTATGTGCAATGGTTCTTGCCTCCCGCTTAAGGGCTTGCCAGAAGTCAGCAGTCGCCGGTTTTACCTGCATAGCGTGGTTCCCGATGGTGTAGACGTAAAAATGGTCATTGTGTGATAGCAGCCGCGTCAATTTCAAGGCGAAGGCTACCAATAGTTTAAATGATGCGAGTGAATGGTCATTACCGGCGCACCCCTGGCTTTGATCAGTTTTTAAACATGAAGTTGATGTAATTTCGATTTTATCCGGTTGCCGTGTAAAAACTGCAATTTTTACGCTCTGAATAAGCCCAAAAATCCGCCTTTACCCCGCGTCATTTTCACTAAAAACTTATTAATTTCATAATGTTAATTTTTACATAGGATGAAAGGAATAACCTATGCTTTATAAATAATGACATTGGCTGGCAATCGCCAGCTATTGCCATTCTCATTTATGGAGGAACCTATGAACAACGATCGTATCGAAGGCAACTGGAAAGAGATGAAAGGCAAAGCCCAACAAAAATGGGGGAAGCTGACAGATGACGAACTGGACCAGGTAGATGGTCGTCGTGAAGAACTGATCGGCAAGGTTCAGCAACATTACGGCAAAACCCGTGACGAAGCTGAGCGTGAAGTAGATGAGTTTTCATCGAAGTAAGATTTAGAATGCCGGTGCTCTGTTGCCGGCGTTTTCCGCATTTTGTAGCCCCCCTCCCCGCTAAAAACCCACAAACTGGCCTGTATAAACACCCAGTTCACTGGCATAATTGAGGCACACTTTCATCTCCTTGTTTATCAGGAATACAGGTAGCCGCAATTTATGGATGTATCATTACTGCTCGACAGCTTAAACGACAAACAACGTGAGGCCGTGGCGGCGCCGCTGTCTAACATGTTAGTGCTGGCGGGTGCCGGTAGTGGTAAAACCCGGGTGCTGGTGCACCGCATTGCCTGGCTGATGGAAGTGGAAAATATCACCCCCTTCTCGATTTTAGCCGTAACCTTTACCAATAAGGCGGCGCGGGAAATGCGCGGGCGTATTGAGCACCTGATGGGTCGGGGACTTAACAGCACCTGGATAGGTACCTTTCATGGCTTGGCGCATCGCTTACTGCGCGCGCACCATGCAGAGGCCGGGTTACCGGAAAACTTTCAAATCCTGGACTCTGATGATCAGTACCGACTGGTAAAGCGCATTCTTAAGGCCATGAACCTGGATGAAAAGCACTGGGCGCCGCGTCAGATTCAGTGGTACATCAATGGCAATAAAGACGAAGGCTTACGACCTCAGCATATCGAAACTCATGGCGATGCCACCGCGCAAAAGATGCAGGAAATTTATGCTGCTTATCAGGAAGCCTGCGATCGTTCAGGCTTAGTCGACTTTGCCGAATTGCTGCTGCGCGCCCATGAACTGTGGGCCAAAAATCCCGAAGTGCTGGCCCATTATCAACGCCGGTTTAAAGCGGTGCTGGTGGATGAGTTTCAGGATACCAATAATATTCAGTACGCCTGGCTACGGATGCTGTGCAGCGCCGACACCAACAATATTATGATTGTGGGTGATGATGATCAGTCAATTTATGGGTGGCGTGGGGCCAATGTCGACAACATCCATAATTTTCTAAAAGACTTCAAAGATACCTCTACCATCCGGCTGGAACAAAACTACCGGTCCACCGCCAATATCCTTAATGCTGCGAATGCGGTCATCGACAACAACTCCGGGCGGTTAGGCAAAGAACTGTGGACAGATGGTGCCGAAGGCGAGCTTATCTCAGTGTATGCAGGCTTTAACGAACTCGACGAAGCCCGCTTTATTGTTTCGCAAATTAAAAAATGGCTGGATGACGGCAACAGCCTTAAAGATAGCGCCATTTTGTATCGTAACAACGCCCAGTCCCGGGTGTTGGAAGAAGCCTTGCTGCATGAATCCATTGCCTATCGTATTTATGGCGGGCTGCGCTTTTTCGAACGCCAGGAAATCCGTGATGCGCTGGGCTATTTGCGCATGCTCAACCATCCTCACGATGATGCAGCGTTTGAGCGTGTGGTGAATACCCCCAGCCGCGGCATTGGGGAAAAAACCATTACCCAGGTGCGTCAAACCGCCCGTGAGCATAACTGCTCGTTGTGGCAGGCCAGTAACATGCTCATTCAGGAAGGCAGTTTAACCGGGCGCGCGTCCAAGGCGCTGCAGGCATTTACCACCCTGGTTACCGACTTAGAGCAAGCGGTTAAGGAATTGCCACTCGAAGAGCAAGCGGACAAAGCCATCAAACATTCCGGCCTGTACGCCATGTACCAGGCTGAGCGTGGCGAAAAAGCCCAGGCCCGTATTGAAAACCTTGAAGAACTGGTCACCGCCTGCAAGCAATATATTGTGCCGGAAGAAGCCGAGGAAATGACTCCGATGGCGGCTTTCCTGGCCCATGCTTCTTTGGAGGCGGGTGACAATCAGGCTGACTCAGAGCAGGACGCGGTGCAGATGATGACGATTCACAGCGCCAAAGGACTGGAATTCGGGCTGGTGTTTTTGGCTGGCGTTGAAGAAGGCATGTTTCCGTCACAGATGACCAATGACGAACCCGGACGCATGGAAGAAGAGCGGCGGCTATGTTATGTGGGCATGACCCGGGCCATGCAAAAACTATTTATCACCTATGCCGAAAGCCGGCGGGTATACGGTCAGGATAAATTTCATACGGCGTCGCGGTTCATTCGTGAGATTCCGGCTGAATTTGTCGAAGAAGTACGTCTGAAAAGCCAGATTTCGCGACCGGTGCACAACCGCTTTAGCCGCATGGCTTCCCATGAAGCTTTTGAAGATAGTGGCTTTGCGCTGGGGCAACGAGTAGAGCATCCCAAGTTCGGGGCCGGGGTGGTGCTCAATTATGAAGGCTCCGGGGACCACGCCCGGGTCCAGGTAAACTTTGATGATTTTGGCTCGAAATGGCTGGTTCTGGCCTACGCTAAACTAAAGGCTAATTGAAGAAACCTGTGGTTGTCGCACAATTGTGCTATTGAGTAAATTGGGCGGGATTTCAGATGCAATCAAAAGTGCTGGTGATTGAAGACAGCAAAATGGCAATGAATATTGTCATTAAACTGGTGGAAAAAGCCGGCTTAGAAGCGGTCACCGCCCAGTCTTTGACCGAAGCCAGGTATGTTTTTTCCCAGGCCATGCCGGAAAGCTTTTTGTGCGCTATTGTCGATTATAATTTGCCTGATGCCGTCAATGGTCAGGCCATCGACTTTTGTCTTGAGAGTATCCTGCCTACCATAGTGGTTACCGGCCGCATGGACGCCACCACCCGCAACAGTGTTCTTAGCCGGGAGGTGGTGGATTATATCCCCAAAGAAAATGCGCAAACCTACGATTATCTGAGTCGGCTGCTCGGCCGGCTGGAACGCAATAAACATATCGGGATTGTGGTGACCGGACAGGATCGGCGCTCGGCCCGGCATATGGTGTCGCTACTTAAGCGCCATAACTTCAATACCTACGAAGCCAGCACCGCGGCGCAAACTCAGCAATTGCTCAGAGAAAATCACAATATAAAAGTCGTTATCACCGGGGCCGAGCTTGAAGATCAAAACAGTACCGCGCTCATTGCCAACCTGCGCGCCGACTATACCAAAGAGCAACTGGCCATCATTAGTGTGTGCGAGCGGGGCAACGACATGCATTCGGCGCGCTACATCAAATCCGGGGCCAATGATTTTCTGTTAAAACCGTATTGTCATGAAGAGTTTTTGTGTCGAATCAGTCAGAATATTGAACTGATTGAGCATGTCGAGGCGTTAACCAGTATGGCCCATACTGATTTTCTCACCGGCCTGGTGAATCGGCGTTATTTTTTCGACAAGCTAAGTGCTATGGTGCCGGACTCTGACCGGGCCCATGCGCTGGCGATGCTGGATTTGGATTTTTTTAAAGCCATTAATGATACCTACGGCCATGATGCCGGTGATGAGGTACTTATACGGGTTGCAGGCATACTCAAACAGCAATTTGACGACGGTGTGGTAGCCCGCTTCGGTGGTGAGGAGTTTGTGGTATTTTTACCCTCTACGCCGCCCAAGCTGGCGTTTAAGCGTTTAGAAACCTTCCGCCGCGATGTCGAAGCGCTCAATTTCACCCACGCCGGACAAACGTATCAGGTCAGTACCAGCGTGGGCCTGCTTACGGTGTTACCTGAAGCACTCAATGTGGCGGTCAGTCAGGCCGATGAATTATTGTACCAGGCCAAAAAAGCCGGCCGTAACCGTATTGTCAGCGATATTGCCGCCGCCCGGCAGCGCATTCAGTCGGCCGTGTGATGCCGGGCCTGGCGACGGGCCTGGCGCTGACCATGATAGACTTTTAACGAATCCAGACTAAATACCAGCAACGCCAGCCAGACAAATCCGAAGGTAGTCAGACGCGACGGATCCAGGGGTTCATCGTACAAAAACACCGCCAGTACAAACATTAGCGACGGCCCGATATACTGAAAAAAGCCCAGCGTTGAATACATAATGCGCCGTGCGGCGGCGGTAAAGCACAGTAACGGGGCGGTCGTAACAATACCGGCGGCAATCAGCAATGTATTGAGACTGGCACTATTTTGCATCAGATTGGCCTGCTCTGACGCCATAAATACCCAGTACATCAACGCCAGGGGCAACAGCATCAGTGTTTCGATAAACAAGCCCGGCAAGGTATCTACCGCCACCCGCTTACGCAATAACCCATACACCCCGAAGGTAAACGCCAGCACCAGGGCAATCCAGGGTAAATGCCCATAGGAAAACACCAGAATGGCCACCCCGATAACCGCCAACACCACAGCAAACTGTTGCATCGGCCGTAATCGCTCTCCAAGAAACAATCGCCCCAGAAAAACATTGAATAAGGGGTTGATGTAATAGCCCAGGCTGGCATCCAGAATATGATTGTTGTTAATCGCCCAGATAAATAACAGCCAATTGCCCCCAGCAGCAATCCGGCCACCAGCAAGGTTTGCATTACCCGTTTTGAACGCACCGCCTGCATGACTTTGGGCCATTGTTTTAATGCGCCAATCAACACCACCAGCACCACCACTGACCACACCACCCGGTGCATCAGTACCTCCATCGCCGCAATGTTCTGCAGCTGTTTAAAATAGATGGGCGCCACGCCCCACATGGTGTAGGCAGCGATAGCGCAAAATACGCCGATTTGAGTATTGCGAGCCTGTTCGTCTGTTTGCATGAAATCTGGTTTCTGTTGATTGGGGGAAAATAAAAAGCGCCGCTATTGTGCGGCGCAATGAAGGTATGTACAAGCGCAATACGCTGGCCGGCGGGTTACTGCCGCCCGGTGCACCTGAAGGTGACCGTGCCGGCGATAGCAGGCGGCTGGCCGGGCTACAGCAGAAACACCGTTCCCAAACCTAAAAATGCCACAAAGCCGACAATGTCCGTAACAGTGGTAAGAATTACCGAGCCAGACAAAGCCGGATCTATTTTGAGTTTATCCAGCAGCACCGGTACCAGCACCCCGGCCAGTGCCGCCGCCACAATATTGAATAATATCGCCAGGCAAATCACCACCCCAGTAGCACATCGGTAAACCAGAAATAGGCCACAATGCCAATAACCAAGGCCCAAATCACCCCATTCACACCGCCCACTTTGAGCTCTTTTATCATCAGAGCCTTGCGGTTGGCGGGACTGACCTGCCCTAGCGCCAGTCCCCGCACAATCAGGGTGAGTGTCTGGCTGCCGGCAATTCCCCCCATGCTGGCGACGACTGGCATCAATACGGCCAGCGCCACCACCTGTTGCAGGGTGGCTTCAAACAGCCCGATAAACCAGGACGCCAAAAACGCCGTCAGTAAATTGATGCCCAGCCAGAGCGCACGGTTTCGGGCGCTTTTGGCCACCGGTGAAAACAAATCCTCGTCTTCATCCATACCTGCTGTGGCCATTACCTGACGCTCGTAAAATTCATTTGTTAGTTCACTGGCCGAGGTAATATCCAGTCGTCCCAGTAACTTGTTGTTGTCGTCCACCACCGGCAATGCTGCAAAACCGGAGCGCTGCACCTGTAACGAAGCACTGACTGCGTCATCATTGCCTTTAAGAATACTCATGTTTTCTTCAATCAGCTCTACCAGTGGCACATGCTCCGGCGCCCCGAATAACTGGGTAACTTTCACCGCTGCTGAAAACTGTCCTGAGCGGTTCACTAAAAATATACTGTCACAATGGCGCGGCACATTCCGGCGAATCAGCCGTAGTCCGTCCCGAACTTTGGCATTTAGCGGCAACACCAGCAAATCGTGGGTGAGCCAGTGTCCGACCAGATCATCATTGAACTGGGTGGCTTCCCGAAAAAAGCGTTGCTGTTGGGCATCCAGTTCGGCATACGCCAGATGCACAATGCGATTGGGCAGCGAGTCCATCAACTCCAGCAAATCTTCTGCTTCTATGTCGCCAAACAAGGCGACCCAGGCATCTTCGGCAGTGGCATCGATAAGAATTTCACGGGGGTCGCTGCGCATTTCCACCAGCACATCGAGTTTGCGTTCCCGGGGAAGCTCCTGCCACAGATTAATACGATGTTCGACCGGCAACGATTCCAGCAAGGTCGCAACGGCCACATCATCCTGACTGGCCACGGCTGACATTACGGTGGCAGAATCATCAGGGTGGGTGTCTGACACAATTTCATGAATCAGCTCGGGCAACGGTTCGGCCATGTCTTGTCTCCTGTTCACACGAATCCTTTTAGGCTGCAGCGTAATAATACGTTACCGCCGGTCACATCAGGCCAATAACCTGCATAAGTTTGCACAATAACAGCAGCTTGGGATTTACTGAAAAAGAAAAATACGATTTTATCGTGAAGCGAGCCACGAAAATGCGTAAAATCCGTGCCGATGACAACAGATGCTTCTTCTTCGGCCGCTACGGCCGCCACCAATGCCGACCCCAAAACCGCTCAGCAAGTGCTGGAGCGGGTCTTTGGCTACGCCACCTTTCGCACCGGTCAGCAAGATGTGATTGATCACATTATTGAGGGGCGCGACACGCTGGTGCTGCTCCCCACTGGCGGCGGCAAATCCTTGTGTTACCAGATACCGGCTATGGTTCGAAATGGCACCGGTATCGTGGTGTCACCCTTGATATCCCTGATGCAGGATCAGGTAGAACAATTACATGAACTGGGGGTGAGCGCCGCGTATCTGAATTCTTCCCTGTCAGGCGAAGCTCAGCAACAGATTCAGCAGTCCATGCTGCAAGGTGAATACGACCTGGTGTATGTCTCACCCGAACGCTTATTGCAGCCGTATTTTCAGGGCCTGTTACAGCGTATGGACATTGCTCTGTTTGCCATTGATGAGGCCCACTGTGTCAGTCACTGGGGCCACGATTTCCGGCTTGATTACCGCATGCTGGGTCAGCTTAAGTCGCGCTTCCCCCACATCCCGGTGGTAGGCCTTACCGCGACCGCCGATGCCGCCACCCAGGCCGACATTTTATTACAGCTGAACCTGCAAGAACCGTTTGTGTTTAAGGGCAGCTTTGATCGCCCCAACATTCGTTACCGGGTCATGTCCAAGTATAAAGGCTTTGAACAGGTCGCGGATTATGTAAAACAACAAGACGGCAACAGTGGCATTATTTACTGTAACAGTCGCGCCAAGGTCGATGATTTGTACGCTAAGCTGCATCGCACCGGGGTAAGCTGCGCCGCCTACCACGCGGGGCTGGATGCCGATGAACGGGAACATGTTCAGCGACGGTTTTTGAATGATCAGACCGACATTGTGGTGGCGACAGTGGCCTTTGGCATGGGCATCAATAAATCCAATGTACGGTTTGTGGTGCACCATGATGTGCCCCGCTCGGTGGAAAGCTATTATCAGGAAACCGGGCGCGCTGGCCGTGATGGCCTGGAAGCCGAAGCCTTGCTGTTATTTGACGAAAAAGATGTGGCGCGGGTCAAACAGTGGATTGACCAGGGCGATAAGCCTGAGCGCAACCAGGTAGAACTGCAAAAATTCGCGGCCATGGAAGCCTTTGCCGAAGCCCAGACCTGCCGACGTCAGGTTTTACTGAATTACTTTTCTGAATTCAGCGACAAGCCGTGTGGCAACTGTGATATCTGCCTGGATCCTCCCAAACTAATTGATGGGCTGATTATCGGCCAGAAAGTGTTGTCATGTGTGCTGCGCCTGGAGCAACAGGCGGGCACTCAGTATGTGATAGATGTGTTGCGGGGCAAACAGCTAAAACGTATTTTTGAGGCTGAGCATCAACACCTGAGTACCTATGGTATCGGTAAAGATGAGTCAGATAGCTACTGGCATAACATCATTAATCAGCTGATCCACAAAGGCCTGCTACGGGTGGATTTGACGGCCGGGGCCGCACTGCGGCTCACCGAAGCCGCACGGCCCGTATTAAAAGGTGAGGTCGCCGTCAATGTGGCGGTGCCGCGACTGTCATTTAAAGCCGAGAAAAAGCCCCGTCAGGCCCCGGCCATTTATGATAAGGCCTTGTTCAAACGCTTGAAGCATTTACGCAAGACGCTGGCGCAGGAACACAATGTGCCGCCCTACGTGGTGTTTTCTGATGCTACGCTGGCCGATATGGCCGCCCGCACCCCCACCACCCGCAATGATATGTTGGATGTCAGTGGGGTCGGCCGAACCAAGATGGAACGCTATGGCGAGGCCTTTTTACAGATGATTCGGGGTTATCTGGAAAGCACCGTCAATAACGATTATTAGCCGCCGGAATTCAGGCGAAATCGTAAGGCCCGCCCTTCTCCAGGGCCGCTGATAGGCTGGACGTTGCTGCACCCGTTTTACATAGGCACTGATCGCCGCCCATTTGTTGCCACCGCCCCGGGCCAGCAAGGCTTCTAACGGAAAAATCATCTGTACATCCGCGCCGCCCGGGCCCTCGCCGGAAAACCAGTCGTGGGTGGCCAGATAGGACTCTACATAGCGCACACTTTGTTCCAGATTTGGCCGGTAATAGCCATCCATGATGCCATCAGTGATTTTTCGCACCAGCGGGAATAACAGCTTCGGCGACTTCTCTTTTGCTTTATTCATGACCAGGGTGGCGACCAACGGCGGCATCAGCGAACCTTCGGCAAAGTGCAGCCAAAACAGATATTGCTGGTATTGTGCCGGCTCACTGGGCGTGACAAAGCTGTCTTTGCCCTGAGTTTGAATAAGATACTCCACAATGGCGCCGGATTCGGCCAGCGTCCCGTGTTCGGTGGTCAGCAGTGGCGAGCGACCTAACGGGTGAACCGCTTGCAGGGCCTTCGGTGCCAGACTGGTGTTGGGATCGCGCTGATACTTTTCCAGCTGATAGGCCACCTCCAGCTCTTCCAATAGCCACAGAATTCGTTGCGAGCGTGAATTATTCAAATGATGTACAGTTAGCATGAGTCCTTTTTATCCCCTAATGGTGGTGTCTGGTCTCAGACAAAATAGTGCTGTGCAAACAGGCGGTTAATAATGCATACCTGCAAGACCCAGAGGTAGATTACCCGGCTGCCGGGCTTTTGTCCCGGATATTGTTTTTTGGTAGCCTAAGCTTAATCACATTTTATAGTTTGAACCGGAGTCACGTTGAAACTAACCCATCTATATGCCACCGAGCTGGGCCAGCTGGTTACACCGGTGACGCCCAAGCCTCCCGTCAGCACCCGCTTGCAACTGGTCAATACTGAGCTGGCCAGTGAGCTGCAATTGCCACAGCGGTGGTGGCAAGACAATATGCTGGGTGAGGCGCTGGACGACCCGGCGTTTTTACTGTGTCGCCAGGCGGTGGCGCAAAAATACGGGGGGCACCAGTTTGGTCACTGGAATCCGATGCTGGGTGATGGTCGGGGGTTGTTGCTTGGTGAGGTCGAAGACCGCGCCGGGCAGCATGTAGATTTACACCTCAAAGGGGCCGGACCCACGCCTTACTCCAGACACGCTGATGGCCGTGCGGTGCTGCGCTCGACTCTGCGTGAATATATCGGCTCTGAAGCATTGCATCATCTGGGTATTCCTTCCTCCCGAAGTGTGTGTTTGTTCAGCAGCGCTGAAACTGTATATCGGGAGCAGCCCGAGACCGCCGCAATGATGATTCGAAGCGCCCCCAGTCACCTGCGTTTCGGGCATTTTGAATATTACTACCATCACCAGCAGGACGATGCCCTTAAACAACTGTTTGAGCATACCTTTATTCATCATTTTCCTGAGGTATTAAATACCGCGAACCCGCACCTGGCGCTGTTACGCACTATTGTGCTGCGCACCGCACGCATGATTGCATTATGGCAGGCCTATGGCTTCGTACATGGGGTGATGAATACCGACAATATGTCCATTCATGGCATCACCTTTGATTACGGACCCTATGCCTTTTTAGACAATTTTGAGTCTGATGCGGTGTTTAATCATACCGATCAGCAAGGCCGTTATGCCTTTGACCAGCAACCCGGCGTGGGCTTATGGAATCTGCATGCGCTGGCGCAGGCATTTTCGCCCTATTGCACTCAAAAAGAGCTGACCCACACCCTGGGGTTGTACGAGCCCACCTTTATGCAACAATATCAGCAGACCATGCTCCAGCGGCTAGGCCTGGGCGAGCCAGACGAAGCCGGGATGGGGATACTGAATCGCTGGTTAACCATGCTGTCTGATCAGCAGCGTGATTATACCCGGCTTTTCCGGCGGTTAAGCCTGACCGATATTACCGAGCCCACCCCGGCTTTGCGCGACCAGTTTATTGACCGTGTGGCGTTTGACCAGTGGTGGCAGGATTATCAGCAGCTTCGTACCAGCACCGGCGACCCGGCGGCTCAGCAACTGATGATGCAAACTCATAACCCGGCGGTCATCGCCCGCACCCATCATTTACAATATGTCATCGATCGCGCGAATCAGGATGACTTTGACCCGGCCAGACAATTATTGGCGGCGCTGCAAAGCCCGTTTGATACCCGCTGGGACGACAGCCGCTGGGCCCAGCCGCCCCTTGATGCCACTTCGGTAAGCTTATCATGCAGCAGTTAAATTCAGAGACGATACGCCAGGCCCTGAGCAGCCAGTCAGACATTATCCAGGTGCAGATGGCGCTGCCGGCCACGCCGCTCAAAACCGAACAGTTTATCCATGAGCTGGCTCAGGCAGGCGGTTTCAGGGCCTCTAATATCGACTGGGGGGCGGATCGATGCCAGGCAATTTTAACCAAACAAGACATAAGTGCGGTTTTGTGTATAGAATGGTTATGTGAGGCAATTTGGATAGAACCCACCGGCACCACGGATCTGGTGCAGATATGGCACGCCTTCGGTCTTCGTTAATTCACCGCAGACAGCTGCCACGCCCAGGGACGGTTATGCATCAGCTCACCATGCTTGTGCCGTGAGAACAATAATGATGAAAAGACGACGTGCTGCTGTGCCCATATCTGCATACCTGTTTGCAGGTATGTGGCTGTTATGGGCCATAATGAGTCTGCAACCAACCCGGGCTGCCATAGAACTAAGCGATGTGTCCGCCACCCAAAACGTGGATATTGCCCCGGTAAGCGCACCAGCGTATCTTGGCTATCAGGATATTCTGCAAGCCTTACAGCAACCCGGTGGCCCGAACTTCAATCTTTCTCAGGCGACCCGTTACTGGTATATATTACCGCTGCAAAACACCTCCGGGCGCGAACACACCACCTTTATCAGTAACCCGCGTCTGATACCGGTACCCACCACCATTTACCTGCTTGATGAAAAAGATCGTATCATCAACGTGATTAATTATGATGTGGATGATTATGAGCTGCCCCACACTTTTACCCCGGGGCTGACCTTACCGGTCTCTTTAGCACCAGCAACAAAAAACACGGTGATGTTTAGCGTGGAGACGGACACGCTGCCCCACTTCCCGCTGGTATTGCGATCAGAAGCAGCATTCTCACACCATGTCCACGAACGGTTGTTATTGCATGGCGTTATGGCCGGCGGATTGATTGTGCTGTTGGTGTATTTTGCCCTGAGTCATTTGTATCAGCAAACCGGGGCACGATTCTGGCTGGCGGGCACCTGTTTGGTATTGCTGGCATTACTGGCCAGTTTGCAGGAGCCGGTCGCCCGCTGGCTAAGCTTTATGCAGTATGGCGAATATATTCTGAGCGGGCTGGGGATTGCCTTTTTATTTGCGCTGGGCAAATTTACTCATGCGCTGTTTGGTCGTATCCCGCTTTGGTTGCGGATCATTAATCTAAGCTTGCCACTGGTGATTTTGCTGGTCTCGGTTTTGCCACTGTGGCCGCTGCCCGCCTATATTGAGTTTTTGTGCATTCCGGTTTATGGCGCGCTGCAAATCCTGTTGTGCGTACTGTTTCAGGACCGCCGTATTCTCTCATTGAGTCGCCTGCTGGGGGTAGCCTGGCTGTTACTGAGCCTGTCCTGGGCATTGTTCCTGGTGCAATTCAGTGCCGTTGCCTTGCCCTTAGTTGCGGCTCCGGTTAGCGCAGCTGCAGCGCTACTTAGTGGCATGTGTATTCTGGCTATCTGTGTGCTGCTGGCCGAACGCAACCTGTCTCGTCAGCAAATTAATACTCAGGCGCGGACCATCGATGATTTGAATGTGTTTTATCATCTGTTTCAGAATTCTGCAGAAGGTCTGTATACCTCCGCTTTAGATGGTACGTTAAAAACTATTAACCCGGCTATGTGTACTCTGTTTGGGTATGACGATGAACCACAAATGTTGCGCAGCGTTACCGACACCAGCGATTTTTATGCTGATCCCGGTCAGCGTGATGTTCTGGTAGGCGAATTACTGGAGAATAAAACCGTTACGGGCCGCGAAATTATGGGTCGTAAGGCAGATGGTACTCAGTTTTGGTTTTCTATTTCATGCCAGCTGCATAAAGACAAAGGTGAAACCTACCTGTCAGGCTCAATTATTGATGTCACCGACAAAAAGCTGTCTGATATCAATCTTAACTACATGGCCACCCATGATCCGCTTACCGGTATTTATAACCGCCGCGAATTTGAAGCAGCCCTGAAAGCGGCGTTTGCGCAACCCGACCCCGTGCAGCCGATTATTCTGCTGTATCTGGACTTGGATCGGTTTAAAGCTGTTAACGACACCTGTGGCCACAAAGCAGGCGATAGCCTGATTAAAGAGCTGGCAGGGCAGCTTAACACGCTGCTGGAAAATCGCGGCACGCTGGCCCGGTTAGGCGGCGACGAGTTTGGAATTCTCATCACCACCCTATCTCAGACTGCGGCCTATAAATTGGCTAACCGTATGGTTGAGAGTGTACGTGAGTATCGGTTTTCCTGGGAAAACCATGTATTTACCGTCGGGTTAAGTATTGGGCTGCTCAATGCTTCCAAATATGAATGCGATCCTGATCAGGCGCTGTTTATGGCCGATGCGGCTTGCTACCTGGCAAAGCAGCAGGGACGAAATCAGGTGTATTGTTATCAGCGTCATGATGAACGGCTACAAAAGTATGAGCAGGAGCTTGACTGGGTTCATGTGCTTAATAAAGCCATTCAGGGAGAAGGCTTCGAATTGTTTTACCAGCACTACCGTCCGCTGAATTCCGTCCCTCGTGGGGATTGTTACGAAATCCTTCTGCGTTTGCGTTTAAGTGATGGCACTCTGGCCGCCCCGGCGAGTTTTTTACCCACCGCTGAGCGCTACAATGTGACCGCGCGCCTGGACCGTTATGTGATACAGCAAACCTTTAGCTGGCTTGAAGCAAACCCCGCGTATCTGGAGCAGCTGCAATACTGCAATATCAATATTAATGGTCAATCGCTGGCGGATAAAGACTTACGCCGCTTTTTACTCACCTTGTTTGAACGTAGCCCGGTACCTGGCGACAAAATTTGTTTTGATATCAGCGAAACCACTGCCTCGGCGCATAAAATGCCGATTCAGGAATTTATTGAGACCTTTGGGGCACTGGGATGCCATTTTGCGCTGGATAACTTTGGCAGTGGCTTTTCTTCCTACGCCTGCATTAAAGAGTTGTCAGTACAATGTTTGAAAATAGATGGTAGCTTTGTCAAAGGCTTGTTGTCCGATCCCCTTGATTCGGCCATTATCAGTTCGTTTAAGAATATTGCGCAGGCCCGGGACATCACCACCGTGGCCCTGTGTGTAGAAGATGAGTCAACACTGACTCAGTTGGGCCGGTTGGGTATCGATTATGCTCAGGGCAATGTCATTGCCAGCCCTGCCCCGTTAAGCGAATTTAAAGCGCTATGAGATGCATTATTTGAGTGTTATAATGTAACAATTACTTGGATTTTCAACAGGTGGCCCCATACACTGGAGCTACCTAGACCACGGTTAAGATGTGCCATGACCACTAAGCAACCCAAATACGAATACGTTAGCTCCGCCCGATTACCCACCCGCTTTGGTGATTTCACCATTCATGGGTTTGTGGAGGCCAGTGGCCAGGAACATGTGGCCCTGTCTTATGGACAGTGGCAACCCGAAGATGTGGTGCCAATTCGTATCCATTCTGAATGTCTGACCGGTGATGCCTTGTTCAGCACCCGCTGTGATTGTGGCTTTCAGCTGGAAAAAGCGCTGCAGAATATCGTGGACAAAGGCTGTGGGGTATTATTGTATCTGCGTCAGGAAGGACGCGGCATCGGCTTGCTTAATAAAATTCGGGCTTACAACCTGCAGGACACCGGCATGGATACGGTCGAAGCGAATGAACATCTTGGCTTTGATGCCGATTTGCGCAGTTACGATATTTGTAAATTGATGCTGGACACCCTGAACGTAAACCAGGTAGAGCTTATGACCAATAATCCGCGCAAAATGCAGGCGCTGGAACAGTTAGGCATCAATGTCACCGCTCGCAAACCGATTGACCACGGGCTTACCAAAGACAATAAGCATTATCTGAAAACCAAAACCGAAAAGCTGGGGCATGCCTTTGACCCCCACTTATTCAAGTAATCGCACCTGCGCTTCATGTTGATTCAGGTTCGGTTAATGCCTGAGCGGTTATAACAGTCTACATACTAAACGCTTCGGTAATGGAGCGTGATTAACCGCAAAATCTGTCGGCCGGACAGGTTCAAGGAGTATGTATGAAACTCTCAACCGTTGCGCTACTTACTGGCATTGCTGTTGCCGCTTCCGGGTTTAGCCTCCCGGTCCATGCTCAAAGCCAGATCTCCGGTAGTTACCATACCGAGACTCAGGCGCCCACGCTGGACGCCTTGCTGGCCCCTATCGCGTTATACCCTGATACGATACTGACTCACATCCTGATTGCCTCCACCTACCCGCTGGAAGTGGTGGCCGCCGATCGCTGGCGACAGGATAATCTGCATTTATCCGATGATGCGGTGGCCCGCAGTATTGAAAAATATAACTGGGATCCGAGTGTAAAAGCATTAGTGTTGTTTACTGATGTGCTGCATACCATGGCCGAAGACCTGAGCTGGCTGGATGCGCTGGGACAGCAGGTACTGGCCAGTCAGTCTGAGGTACTAAGCCGGGTGCAGGTGCTACGTCAGCAAGCCCTGGCCGCAGGCAATTTGCAGAGCAACCGTTATCAGCAGGTAACGCATACCCACAGTGCTATTGTGATTCATCCGGTCAGCCGCCACACGGTGTACCTGCCCTACTACGATACCCGGGTAATTTATGGGGCGCACTGGCGCCATCATCCGCCGACTTACTGGCATCGTCCGGCCCATTACCATCGCCGGGCGGGATTTTACTGGAGCCCGGGCATACATTTTTCAGCCATCTTTGATTTTGGCGCCATTCATTGGGCTAAACGGTATGTGGTGGTCAATCGTCAGGGTCCCCGACATTACCGGTATCATTCCCCGGTAAAGCGGGTCAAAGTTAAAGACTATCAGCGCTGGCAACCACAGCATCGAACCATCCGGAAACACTCAACCAGGGTGGTCAGACAGGCTGATGTCAGCCGATTTCATAAGTCACCACGTGTGACCCAGTCTAAACGTGTTACCACCGCAGACACCTACCCCAGCGCCCAACGTCCCGCGGCGGTGAAGCGCGTCGCCAAGTCGGATTATCATTCGGCTAACAAGCAGGTGCATAAGCCGGTAAATAAGCAGGTGAATAACCAATCGACGCCCACGGTGCGCAAACCTCATGTGCGATCGCAGCAGCAGGTGACCCGCTCAACCCAAAAGGTTCGCCACCAGCGCTCTGCCAATCGTCATCGGGACGGGCGAACCATCAAACGCCATACTGAGCGTTAGGCTGGCTGGGGTGGTTCAAGGTAACCAAGCATCGCCTCCACAAACCGGGCAGGCGATGCGGGATCCAAATTAAAGTATAACGACGGCTCAATCAGCTCTACCTCCATCACCGCCCAGTCATCGTTAAAACGCACCATATCTATGCGTGCATAGAGCGCCGATGCAGGCAATGCCGCCAGCGTTTGCTCGCCTACTGCCTGCATGCGGACTGACGCTGATACCAGCTCCAGTTGTCCGCCATGTTCTTCCTGTACCCTGAAATCATGTTGTTTCGGGGTTTTGATGATCGTGTGGCTCAGGGCGCCACCAAAATAAAAAAGTGAGTATTCACCCTCTTCAGTAATAGCATTAACGAAGGGCTGGATCATGTGGGGCCGCTGACCAAAGGTGTTTTGCAACTGCTGCTGATGATCTGCACAATTGTCAGGCGTCAGCCAGAATGTATCATCGGCATTGGCACTTACCGTAGGCTTAATCACCAGACCCTGGCTGGAAAAAGTCTCAAAACAACGCAGCAGGGCGTCATAGTCGAAGCAACTTGCCCAGTGAGTGGGTATCACTGGTACTCCCCGGGCGGCCAATTCCGTGAGATAGCTTTTATCAATATTCCACAACATTAATGCCAGTGGATTTTCCAGCCGGGTGTGCGCAGCGATATGTTTGAGCCGGGAAATAAAGGCATCAGGATCTTGCTGATAATCCCAGGTGCTGCGCACAATCACCAGGTCGTAATAGGTCCAGTCAATCCTGTCATTGCGCCACGACACCGTATCGGTCTGCCAGCCATGCTTGGCCAACGGTGCCGTTAACAACTCATCATATACAAAAAATTCTTCCAGGTTGTCGGTAGACAATAATGCGACACGTGGCATCGTGGACTCCTTTAAAAGGTAACCATCAGCTGCTGATTTTTAATCTGAACATCTTTTGGCGGACGATCGCCCAGCATCGGCAAATTGAGTTGGGCAAAATTTATCAGCAGGATAAGCGGTGCCGGCTGGTTCTTCATGCTCTGCAGGGTTTCAATAAGTTGTGAATGATCCCCCTCGGGCTGCTTTAACACTTCAAGATCAGTAAGCTGTGGCCGTAAAATGTTTAAGGTTCCCGACTGCGGCTGGTAATCAAGCTCACCCTGCAATCCGGCGCGGACAATGGCACTGTGTTGCTTATTTTGCCCATGGATAGTCACTGTCACATTCACCGCATTGTGCGCCTTCAAGGTCACCACCGGTTCAGAAAAGCGCATATCAACCCCCTGATATTGCCGGCTCTGGGGAAAGGCCATTTGCACCATTTGATTGAGATCGTTTTGTGACAACCGCAAATCCAGCCCCATCGCCGCTGTACTGACGAGCAGTATTGCACTGGCCCATATCCCGATAAATAGTTGTTTCATGCAGTGGAGTACCTTTTTGTTAAACCCATCAATTCACCCTACCATATCTGCCGCAATGCTATGGTAATGGTCTGCGCCCATCGCTATGATGAACCTCTTAGCCTTTTTCACAGCACAATGTAAACCAACAATGCCAGAAAATCTTCAAGCGATTCTCTCCACTACGTTATTTACCCTCTATGAGCGCACATTTACCGTGGGTGAAATTCTGTTGCTGCCACTCTTACTGGTTATCGGCTGGTGGCTGATTGATAAAATGGCGCACCTGGCGACGTACCGGTTACGTAAAAGCGGTGCCAGTGCCGACTCGGTACATTTGTTTAAGCGGATATTTTATATCATCGCCATGGCGGTCTTGCTGATCACCACCTTAGATGTACTGAATGTGCCGCTGACCGCGTTTGCCTTTTTGTCTGGCGCGGTGGCCATCGGGTTTGGCTTTGGTGCCCAGAATATTATCAATAATTTTATCAGTGGCTGGATTTTGATGTGGGAACGGCCTATCCGCATTGGTGACTTTCTGGAAGTCGATGGCGCCAGAGGCTCGGTAGAAGCCATCAATACCCGCTCCACCCGCATCCGCCGGGTCGACGGGGTGCATATGCTCATCCCCAACAGCAAGTTACTGGAAAATACGGTCATAAACTGGACCCTGATTGATTATCTTACCCGTACCTCGGTACGGGTCGGCGTGGCCTATGGCTCGGATTGTACGAAAGTTTCCTCATTGATCTTTGCCGCTGCCGACGCCCATGAACACATCTTAAAAGAGTCAAAACCTGTGGTAATTTTTGACGATTTTGGTGATAACGCGCTCATATTTGAAGTCTTTTTCTGGGTCAATGCATCGGTAGAGCGCGACCTGCGGCAGATTCGCAGTGAATTACGGTTTGCCATCGAGAAAAGTTTTCGTGAAGCGGGCATTGTCATTGCCTTTCCTCAGCGGGATATTCACGTGGATGGTACGTTACAGCTTACCCGGGCTCAGTTCGACAATATGCAATCCGGCACCACCAATAGCTAGCCGTGGCTGGTGAGCATTGCTCCCGACGTGGCGCGGCCAGACGTTGCGCGCAAGCAAATTAAAAAAAAAATGGTTGAGTGAAAAAGGCTGTGAGAAACAAGATGACCTGGTTTATAGCTATCGACCGGAGACGGCGCTGTCTGGTGTGGATGGTAAGAAAGGGTCGGTATGGCCCTGGTCTGAATACGGGCCTGAATACGCTTTGCCCGGTGTAGCTACCGTCATGAAACCGGTGGTGGAGCCTTGCTTAAAGGCTGCGGCAGAGGCTGTACAATAATACTTCTACAGCTCAATTGTGCCGCGGCCAGTCGCAACCGTGCGGGGGCGCCTGCTAAGGAGTTAGGCGCCGCCGGTTTCTGTTCCATCACCGCCCAGGCCTTTTAAGTGCGCCACCACACTGCGCCCCAGTGCACTTAAGTCATAACCGCCTTCAAGGCTACTGACAATGCGCCCCTCGCAATGCCTATCCGCTAGCTGGCGAATTTGATAGCTTATCCATTTGTAGTCATCCTCACCCAGGCGCAAGTGCGCCATGGGATCTTCGGCATGGCCGTCAAAGCCGGCTGAAATAATAATAAGCTGCGGCGCAAAACCATCTAACGTATCAAACCACCCTGCAATAGCCTGGCGGTATTGCTCGCCTTCGGCCCCCGGCGGTAACCCCACGGCCACGGTGTTGGAACTGGTGGTGTCAGGATCGCTGAACGGGTACAACGGATGTTCAAACGAAGAGCACAGCAATATACGCGCATCATCCTTAACAATATGTTCGGTGCCATTGCCATGATGCACATCAAAATCCACTATCGCCACCCGTTCAATATCGTCGCGCTGCAAAGCATATTTTGCCGCTAACGCCACATTATTGATTAAACAAAAGCCCATGGCCTTGTTTTTCTCTGCATGATGACCGGGGGGACGCACCATACAAAACGCCTGGCGGTCGTGGCCCTGCATGACCCAGTCTACCGCCTCGCAAGCGGCTCCGGCGGCGTAGCGCATGGCGCTCAGCGTCTTGTTCATCATGCCGGTTTCCTCATCAAACCAAACCGGCTCATTGTCAGGGGCGCTGGCAAACAAGCGGTCCACATAATCGGGGTCATGCGCCAGGTGCAAAAGTTGCTGACTGGCGGGCTGAGCATCTGCATGCTCACAGCTCATCTCCAGCCCCGAGACGATAAGCTGATCATTTATCGCATACAGTCGCTCGGGTGATTCGGGATGGTCATTGCCCATATCATGCAAGGTACAGTCGCGTCCGCGATAAATTCTCACTGTCATAGTGCTGCTTCCTCAAGTTTGAGCACCAGCTCGACATCGCTGGGATCATCACTGAATACCCGTTTAAAATTATGTTGCTCAAAAATACTGATCATTGGCTTATTACCCGCCCTGACATAGGCCACCATTTTGTCAATTTTTCGCTGGCAGGCAATGTCAATCAGCTGTACCAGCAGGCGTTTGGCCATCCCCTTGCCCTGATGCGTTTCCCGGGTCACAAAGGCTGCCTCACAACTGTTGTCTTCAGGGTAGTAATAAAACCGGCCCACGGCATGAATCGTAATCCGCGAACCATCCTGACGCACGATACACAGCGCGGCATCTGTGCTTTGGTCAACACTGACCAGGTCACAAGACTTTTCGCGGGACATTTGTTTGGGGTCGTAGTTGTAGCGCAGGCGTAGCGTTTCTTTGGTATGGGAATAAAAAAACTCCTGCAAACGTCGCTCATCTGCTGGGTTCAGGGGCCGCAAATAATAGGTTTCATTTTGCATCTGCAATTTTTGCAGCTGAATGCCTCCCAGTTCAGGAATGTCAGTCGGATACTTTTCCTGATAATGCGGAACCCAGTAGTGCGTACGTACTTCTTCGAGCAGCCTGGCCCGAAACTTAGGGTGTGCCACCCGAATCAGCTCCAAAGCCCGCTCCCGAATACTCTTGCCTTTAAGCGAAGCCACCCCGTATTCGGTCACCACATAATGTACGTTCCCTCGGGAGGTAACCACGCCGGCTCCTTCAGAGATACTGGGTACAATCCGGGAAATGGTTTCGTTTTTGGCGGTTGAAGGCAGCGCAATAATGGGTTTACCGCCTTTGCTGATAGACGCCCCGGTGACAAAATCCACCTGTCCGCCAATGCCTGAATAAAAGTCATGGCCAATGGAGTCCGCCACTACCTGACCGGTCAAGTCCACTTCCAGCGCGCTGTTGATGGCCACCATATTGTCGTTTTTGGCAATATTGGTGGGTTTGTTCACATAACTGCTGGCATAAAATTCCACGTGGGGATTGTTATTGATAAAGTCATACAGACGCTGACTGCCAATGGCAAAGCTGGTCACGACTTTGCCCGGATGAAAGGTTTTTTTGCGATTGGTGACGGCCCCGGATTCGATCAGCTCGATGATACTGTCGGTGAGCATTTCGCTGTGAATGCCTAAATCCTTATGATGGCAAAGATACTTCAGGGTAGCGCTGGGAATTTTGCCTATCCCGAATTGCAAGGTAGCTCCATCATCCACCAGCATCGACACATATTGCCCGATACGCTCTGCCTGCGTATCCACCGGCGGCGGCTCCACGGCCACCAAAGGTTCATCGGCCTCGATACAGGCGCTGATTTCGCTAATATGTACATAAGAATGCCCGGTGGTGCGAGGGACCTCAGCATTAATTTGCGCAATGATGAGCTTGGTATGCCGCACCGCTGACATACAGATATCCACTGATGCGCCCAGCGAGCAATAACCAAACTCATCCGGCGGACTGACATTGATTAAGACCGCGTCCAGCGCTAAAGCGCCTTCGGTGAATAAGCTGGAAATTTCAGATAAAAAACAGGGCGTGTAGTCGGCCCGCCCTTCATCTACCGCCCGCCGCACTTCTGCGCCGCCGATAAAAAATGTATTCACTTTAAATAAGCGCCGGTATTCTTCTCTGGCCCACGGCGTAGCACCTAACGCAAGTCCATGAACCAGTTCAATGTCGCTAAAACCCTGACTGTTGTCGATGAGATTTTGCATCAATGCATGCGGCACACTGGCATGGCCCCCGACAAATACTCTGCACCCGGATTTGAGCAATTTTTGCCAGTGGGGCGCAGGCGGTAATGAAATCGTCATGTAAACTTCCCCTGCTTACTGAGTGAACGCTCATCATGCCACACAAACTGATTGTTATTCAGCCCTGGGTCTAGCCGTTTAGTCGTAGAAGGTGCTTTCACCGTTTCTCAGGCTATAAAAAACGGCCCTGAAAAGGACCGTTTTATGCACTGCACTCAAACCGTGATGCTGTTTTTCTTACCTGTTTTGTTTGTGAAACAGACGTTCGACGGCCACATAGAACATTGGCACAAAGAATATTGCCAGGAAAGTAGCCGCCAGCATGCCGCCCATTACGGCGATACCGATAGCGTTCTGACTGGTGGCTCCAGCGCCGCTGGCCAGGGCTAGGGGCGTAACCCCCAGAATAAACGCCATGGAGGTCATCAGAATCGGACGAAAACGTTGTTTGGCTGCGATAGCCACCGCACTCATCAAATCGGTGCCGTGCTCGAGCTCTTCTTTGGCAAACTCGACAATCAATATCGCATTTTTTGCTGCCAGCCCCACCGTGGTCAAAAAGGCGACTTGCAGATACACATCATTGGGTAAGCCAAACAAGAAAGCCGCAACTACAGAGCCCAGTATGCCCAGCGGCACCACCAGCATAACCGCAAAGGGCACCGACCAGCTTTCGTACAGGGCTGCCAGACACAAGAACACCACCAGAATCGAGATGGCGTAAAGCATAGGCGCCTGCGAGCCCGCTTCTTTTTCTTCAAACGACAGTCCGGACCAGGCCAAATCAAAGCCCTGAGGCAACTGTTGTACTAACCGTTGCATTTCGTCCATGGCTTCACCGGTAGACACACCCGGCGCCGGGCTACCCTGAATATTGACCGATGAAATACCATTAAACCGTTCCAGTTTGGGCGAGCCATTTTCCCAGCTGGTGGTGGAAAATGAACTAAACGCCACCATCTCGCCAGCATTGTTGCGCACATACCAGCTATCGAGATCTTCTGGATTCATCCGATACGGCGCATCCGCCTGCAAATACACCCGCTTTATCCGGCCATCGTCAATAAAGTCATTGACGTACGCCGACCCCCAGGCCAGTTGCAGTGAATTATTAATATCACCCAGGGAGACCCCCAGTGCGGCCGCCTTTTCACTGTCAATATCTATCTTGAACTGCGGCACATCACTTAAACCGTTGGGTCGCACACCATTAAGAACCTCAGACTGCGCCGCCATGCCCAGCAGCTGGTTTCGGGCATTCATCAGGGCCTCGTGGCCGCGGCTGGCCCGGTCAACCAACTGCATATTAAAGCCGGTGGCATTGCCCAATTCACGAATAGGGGGCGGCATAATAGGAAAGGCCTGGGCATCTTTTATCTGACTGAATTCTTTAAACGCATCCTGCAAAATGGCAAAGGCACTTTGTGACTCGTCACGTTCACTCCAGTCATTAAGATGTACAAACCCCATGGCCGCATTTTGTGCAGCACCGGCAAAACTAAAGCCCACCACGGTAAATAAGTCATGGGTGACATCCCCTTTTTCTTCCAAGAAGAATTGTTCAACCTCTTTGACCGATTCCAGCGTGCGCTCGGCTGTCGAACCCGGCGGCGTACTTAGCAGCACCATCAGACTGCCCTGATCTTCATTGGGCAGAAAAGCCCCCGGCAATCGCATAAAGATCAACACCATCCCGGCTACCAACACGCCATAAACCGCAAGGTATCGCTTAAATCGGTGCGCCATATGGGTGGTGGCTTGTTGATAACGATCGCGGCCCTTATTGAAGTTGCGGTTAAACCAGCCGGCGAAGCCCTTGTTGCGATCTTTTTCCGGATCATGTTTTTTAAGCAATGTGGCACACAGGGAGGGTGACAAAATAATCGCCACCAGTACCGAAAACGCCATGGCCGACACAATCGTAATTGAGAACTGACGGTAAATGGAGCCTGCAGAACCACTGAAAAAGGCCATAGGGATAAAGACGGTAGAAAGTACCGCGGCAATACCTACCAGGGCACTGGTGATTTGGCCCATGGATTTTTTGGTGGCGTCTTTAGGCGATAACCCCTCTTCTTCCATAATCCGTTCGACATTTTCCACCACCACGATGGCATCATCGACCAGCAAGCCGATGGCCAGCACCATGGCAAACATCGTTAGCACATTAATACTAAAGCCAAAGGCATAGAGCACCGCAAAGGTACCCAGTAATACCACCGGAACCGCAATAGTGGGGATCAGGGTGGCGCGCCAGTTTTGCAAAAAAAGCAGCATCACCAGAAATACCAGAACCACGGCTTCAATTAAGGTTTTTACCACCGACTCAATCGACAACTCGATAAACGGTGACGAGTCTACCGGATAGACCACCTCCACGCCGTCAGGTATTTGTCCTTCCAGTTCAGCAATACGTTGCTTAACCCGTTCGATGGTATCAAGCGCGTTAGCCCCCGAGGCCAGACTCACCGCCATCCCAGAAGCAGGTTTGCCTTTGTAGCGGGTAATGTACCCATAGGTCTGAGAGCCCAGCTCTACCCGGGCTACATCTTTGAGCCGGACCTGCGAACCATCGGTGTTAACCCGCAAGATGATATTTTCAAAATCTTCCACATTTTGCAGTAACGATTGCGCCTGAATGGTGGCATTGATTTGCTGGTTATCTACCGCCGGCATACCGCCCAGCTGCCCGGCCGACACATCGGTATTCTGGGTTTTCAAAGCCTGCTGCACATCCACCGGCGTCAGGTTGAAGCTGTACAGTTTATCCGGATTCAGCCACACCCGCATAGAGCGCTGCGCGCCAAATACCCGTACGCTACCCACCCCATTGACCCGCGAAATCGGATCGCGGAATTCGGATACCAGCAAATCACTTAAATCAAACTGCGATTGCTGCTCATCCGTGGAGTAAAAGCCGATCACCAGCGCAAACGCATCGTTTGACTTGGTGACGGTAACCCCCTGCTGCTGCACCGACGCAGGTAACAGTGATACTGCACTTTGCACCTTGTTTTGGGTTTGGACCTGAGCGGTATCAGGATCGGTACCAGGTTCAAAGGTCAGCGTTATAGACATACTGCCGCGCTGTGAACTGGATGAGAAGTAACGCAGATTATCAATGCCATTAAGGTTTTGCTCGATGACCTGGGTGACCGAGTTTTCGACGCTTTTGGCTGACGCACCTGGGTAATTCGCATTAATCGACACCGATGGCGGGGCTACTTTAGGATACTGCTCGATTGGCAGATTATTAATCGCCAGAATACCGGTAAGCATAGTGATGATTGCCAAAACCCAGGCAAAGACGGGTCGATCGATAAAAAAACGTGCCATAGATCTGAATTCCTGCCGGTTGTGGGATTAGCGCTTTTTCGGGTCTTGCTGCCAGGGTTGCGGGGTCACCTGCGCGCCTGGTTTCACTTTTTGATAACCTGCGATGATGACTTTATCGCCCTCGCTTACACCCGAGGTCACCAGATACTGGCTCTGGTAGCTACGTACCACCTCAAGAACGCGCGCTTCTACCGTATTATTACTGCCTACCACATACACGGTTAACGCGCCGTCCGGCTGACGCATAGTGGCGCGCTGGGGTACCAGTAACCCCTGTTCCTGCGACTTAATAATATTGGTTTTCACAAACAATCCTGGCATCAATACACTGTCAGGGTTGGGCACCACCGCCCGCAGGGTCACACTGCCGGTGCTTTCATCCACGGTTACTTCGGAGAACTTCAGTTTGCCCTGCCGTTCGTACCGGCTGTTACTGGCTTCATCCAGCACAATTTCTACCGGCATTTCGTCTCGGTTTTGCATAGAGCGACGTAATTCTACGATGGCTTTGCCAGAATTCTGCATATCCACGAAGACCGGATCCAGCTGGGTAATGGTGGCCAGCTCCTGAGCCTGATTGGCGGTAACCAGCGTACCTTCGGTCACATAAGAGCGGCTTATCTGGCCACTGATAGGCGCATACACCTTGGTATAGTCGACATTCACCCTGGCCAGCTCTATCGCCGCCTGCGCCACAGCAATCTGCGCCTCAGCCTGGTCGGTCTGGGCCGCCACATCATCGTATTCCTGCTCGCTCACGGAGTTTTTAGCCAGCAAGTCTTTATAACGTTTTTCTTTTGCTTTCAGTGTTTTAAGGTTTGCCTGAGCACTTTTAAGATCGGCTTTGGTACTGGCTAATTCGGCTTTGTAGCGGGCATCGTCAATTTGATACAACTGCTGCCCTTTTTCAACCACCGCCCCCTCTTCAAATAAACGGTCAGTGATCACCCCGGCCACCTGCGGGCGTACCTGAGACTGCTGAAAAGGAGTAATTCGGCCTGGCAGCGACAAAATATCCGGCACCGTGGTCCGCTCTATCGTGACGACTGATACCGCCGTCGCAGCAGGTTGTTGTGGTCCCTGGTTCGCTGAGCCTGATTTAGAATCTGGTGAGCAGCCCGCCAATAGTATGACCGCTAAACTTGCCGTCACCGCCAAAAAAATGTGCTTCATAGTATGTGATTTCCCGAATATACACTGGACAAAATGATGCTGAACCTTTACCGTTTTAAAGATACGTTCTTGTATGTATGTTGTCAAACTCAAGTGGAAGCAGCCAGTTATGCGCCGAACCAAAGAAGATGCGGAACAAACCAAACTAGCCATCCTTGAAGCGGCCCTGGATGTATTTTATGAGCGCGGGGTGGCCAAAGCCTCTCTGGAAGAAGTCGCCAGAGCCGCCAGTGTCACGCGTGGAGCGGTGTACTGGCATTTCAAAAATAAAATAGAAATTTTTGAAGCGCTGCATGAAAACCTGCATACGCCTTTTATTGAACAAATTCTGGAAGGACTGGAAGTAGAACATCCCAATCCGGTCGAACAGCTACAACGCATCTGTACTCAGTTGATATTGAGATTGGAGCAGGACCCGCAGTTGCGAAAAGCCATTCAGCTGTTTATGTTTAAATGTGACTATTCAGGTGAGCTGGCTGCGTGCAAAGTACGCTTTAATGCCAAAAAACGGGATAAACTGCGGGCCTTTGAAGCTTATTTTGAAAAAGCGCTGCACCAGCAGACACTGCCGTTGTCTGCGGACCCGCGTTTGCTGGCGTTATCAGTCAACTGCTTCTTTCGTGGTGTAGTCAGTGAGTATCTTGACTCCCCTCAGGAGTTTCAACCAGGGCATGATGTGCCTCAAATGATGCAATTGTTCTTCAATGGTATTTTACCGCCTGCAGGCAGATAACCTGCCGGCCCCGCTTATTTATCCCTGACCAGTGGTGTTTGCCTGTAGTAACAGCTTATAGGCCTGATTGAGTTGTTGGGTAAATTGGGTGTCTCCACCCTTATCCGGATGATGCAGGTGCTGAAGTTTGCGATATTGATGTTTAAGTTTGCCGGGGTCTTGCCACTGTGTATCGTCTATCGCTAAGGTTTGGCAGGCAGCCCGAATATCCTGTTCATTTATCCCGTCCCGCGTTCCTGCCATTTTTTGCCAGAAATCATCCAACATGGCCTCGATATCTTCGCTTTGGGTCCGGGTGAAGTTATCCCAGTTCAGATAGTAATTTTGCAGCGGTTATTCCGCTACTGGTAGACACGACAGTGTCTCGCCTGCCACTGATACCAGTTTTATAGACAAGGCGCTTATCTGTAATTTTTCAGCATTGTGTATCCAATCCTGCTGAATCTGGTATAAGCAATGAAACAATAAAAAATGGGTCTGAAATAACGTTAAGTTATCGCCTAAGGCATCCGCATCGAAAATACAATAAGGCGCCCCGGTTAGCTTTTGAATCAGCTGATATTCGCTGATGCCGTTACGCAGACAGGCTCGCTCTGCCTCAAGGGCCTGGCGCAGCGTTAGCAGTAGTGGGTGATCAGTCTTGCTCACAAAATATCCTGTTTACGTAGCCATCAATAAAGATTAATTTTATACCAGATTAGAATGTGACCGGGTTAATCTGGTTTAACTATTCATATAACCACAAGAAGGAACATCTTTTGAAATTTTTAGTCGCAATAACCAGTTTTGTTGGTTTTCTAATGGTCGTGTTACCCGGCCTGCTTTATCAGTTTTTCGGGCTGGATTTAGGTACTGCGTTTACGGTGTTTCGATACGGTGTTTATGTGGGCGGCGCAGCACTGGTCCTGATCCTGTTACAGGTACTGTTTGCCCGCAAGAGTATGCGTTTAGGCGCCACATTCATCTATGCTCTGCTGGCATTAGTCGCGGTGGGCTTGCCATTAAGCATGATGAACAAGGGAAAATCCGTGCCGCCGATTCATGACATTACCACCGATACTCAAAACCCGCCGCAATTTGATGCGATATTGCCCTTGCGTAAAGATGCTCCGAATCCTGCCACATATGCCGGCGGCGAAATCACTGAACAACAATTACGCGCCTACCCGGATATTAAAACCCAGGTCTTTGCGTTATCGATAGAAGAGCTCTTTCCTGTAGCGGTAAACAGTGTCGAGGCGCTGGGCTGGGAAATCGCCGCTAAAAATACAACCAATTACACCATCGAAGCCACTGACACAACTTTGTGGTTTGGCTTTAAAGATGACGTAATTATTCGCTTAACTGCACAAGGTGAGGACACCTTGGTAGATATTCGTAGCAAATCACGTGTAGGAAAAAGCGATTTAGGCAAAAATGCCGAGCGGATACAGTTATTTTTTAAGACATTACGTGAACGTACTAATTCTCCTGCTAACTAACACCCTGATCTCCGAGGTAGGTTTTTACGCAGAGATTTGCTGGCTTGGTAAAGCGCGGCAGGCTTCGCCTTAATAACATCGTTCGGAGCTACGTTTGTAAATGTCCGGCGTTGGTGTACTGACTTGTGCGTCGGTACACCTTCACTTATCTGCCCCTTCCTGGTTTTTATTTCGCTGAACTGTTTATAGCAAGCAGACCGCGCTGATAAGCACCCACCATTGTTCGCCTCTGATATAAGTCTCGGGATCACAGTCTCAGGTTCTGATGAGTCAGCTTTCTTTTACCGCCCTGGCGAAGGCTCACCCTTTCATCGACAATCAAAAATAATAATTACTTTTTTAATATCAATTCTTAATATGAATCAGGATAGTTTTAATAGATTATATCAATTGAATTAATGGTTTTTGATTTACCAATACTATCTTCTATTATCCTTCCACATTCAAAAGGCCAGTGCCTTTTGGGGCTACGACAGATAATGGAGGAATTTATGTCGAATAAACGCTGTCCCATGACCACCAGTGCAGGTGCACCGGTTGCTAATGATAACCAAAGCCGTACGGCCGGTCCTCGCGGCCCGCTATCTTTTGATAACCATTATCTGTTTGAAAAGCTGGCTCACTTTAACCGTGAACGTATCCCCGAGCGGGTTGTGCACGCCCGCGGTAGTGCAGCTTACGGAACGTTTACGCTGACCAGAAGCTTGCGAGACTATACCGTGGCCGACTTTTTACAGGAACCTGGTCAGCAAACGGATATCTTCTTGCGCTTTTCTACCGTGGGGGGTGGTCAGGATTCCAGTGATTACGCTCGGGATCCCCGGGGTTTTGCCCTTAAGTTTTATACCGGCCGAGGTAACTGGGATATTGTCGGCAATAACACCCCGGTATTTTTCTTGCGCGATGGAATCAAGTTCCCCGACTTTATCCATAGCCAGAAAAAGCATCCCAGAACCAATCTGCCGGATCCGCAGGCAATCTATGAATTTTGGGCCAATAACCCGCAGTCGCTGCACCAGTCGACCATTTTGATGTCTGATCGTGGTATCCCCCTGTCGTATCGACACATCAATGGTTATAGCTCGCACACCCTTAGTTTATGGAACGAACACGGCGAGCGGTTTTGGGTAAAGTGGCACTTTAAAACCAATCAGGGTATCAAAACCCTGACGAATGCAGAGGCAGCGACACGCCCGGCATTTGGGGCCCAGCAGGACTTGGTCGACAGTATCGATAAAGGCGAATTTCCATCATGGACCGTGAAAGTGCAAATTATGACGGAAGAAGAAGCAAAAAATTATCGTATTAATCCGTTTGATGTGACAAAAGTATGGCCACACCGCGACTATCCATTAATTGAAATTGGTCAGCTCGAGCTTAATCGCAATGTCGATAATTTCTTTGCTGAAAATGAACAGGCAGCTTTTGCGCCCAGTAATCTGGTGCCAGGGGTGGGAGTATCTCCTGATAGGATGTTACAGGCTCGGCTACTGGCATATCAGGACGCTCACCGCTACCGGATTGGCGCAAACTACAATCAGATTCCGGTTAACGCGCCGCGTTGCCCGGTTCACAATTATCAGCGTGACGGGGCCTTCGCCGGCATTACCCCAAGTATCGCGGGGAACGGGGCTAACTTCTATCCGAATAATCGGGTGGATCATGGCGCGCCCGCTGAAGTGCCCGACGTGCAGGAACCACCCCTGGCGCTGGAGCACGATGCCTGGTTAGATATATATGATAATCAGCACGAGGATAACTTTAACCAGGCCGGGGAGTTGTTCTGCCTGATGAATGAGGATCATAAAAGACAGTTGGTAGATAATATTGCTGACGGATTAAGCCAATGTACGCAAGCTGTGCAACAGGCCATGTTCGAACAATATGCCCACGCTCATGCAGATTACGGAAAACGCGTCAGACAAGAAGTGCTTAATCGCCTCGGCTGAGAATTAAAGCGCATCGTTGGCGAATTGAGTGATGCTTAAAACTAACAAAACAGCCCGGCTATTAAACCGGGTTGGTTTATGCCGGGATAGCAATCAGGGTAGTTAACTCCCGCCCTCCCATTAAGGACAAACAAATCTTATTAAAGCACAGGGACTATTCATTGGGTTAACAGAACACCTCACTGGCAATGGTTGCAAAAGATTCAAACTGGGGTTTACCAAAGAAATATCCCTGCTGTTTAACCACCCCCATTGCAGCCAGGGTATCCCGCTCTGCTTTTGTTTCCACTCCCTCTGCCAGTACCTCTATCTCCAGCTGCCGGCACAAAGAAGTCAGGCTGTGAACAATGGCTTTCTTTCGGCGGTTGGTATCTATATCTCTAATCAGGTGCATATCAATTTTTATGCTGTCGGGGGATAGGTCAGCCAACCAGTCGAGGTTAGCGTACCCTGATCCAAAATCATCTAAAGCGGTCGCGAACCCCAGCTTTTTATGGTGATCGATAATTCGTTGCAGGTGACGCCTATCATTGATGGGCGTACTTTCAACCACTTCAAAGGTAATGTTGGATAAAGGGAAGCCATAGCGCCGGGCAGCATTTAAAGTCGTTTGTATACAAATCTCCGGCCGATAGATTGCACCCGGTATAAAGTTGATATTAAGCCTTTCACTGATGCCCGCGGCAGCTGCCAGGGCAACCGCTTTAACCCTGCAGGCCTGATCAAAGCGGTAAATGTGCTCAGCTTTTACTTTTTCGATAACCGTATAAGCTGGCTCATTACTCAATCCGCGAACTAACCCTTCATAAGCAAAGACAATGCGCCTCTCAAGATCCACAAGGGGCTGAAAAGCCATAGTAAAATCAAAGGGTAGAGCCTCACCGTTACGACAACCCTCACACGATAACGCCTGGGCGTTCTCTTCTATAATATAAAGAGGAAGCTCGCGGGCAGATACATTATTAAATTTCCCCATGGTAACTTTAAAATCCAATTTTAAATATTGATCAAGGTCCTTTGTGCCATCCTACCTTACCAATCGGCAGATCGCCTATTTTTAATACTATGCTGTAAAAAAGATTTATCATAATAAAAGATGACTTAACTGCTGCTTAGTGTCAGACGTTTCGGATAAATTCCACATAATCAGAGCGTGGCTGGTCAATTAGAGAGTCGGAAAGGGCTTCTTCGTAATGGCAGCTCTCTCGCCGGCAATGGACCGTTCACTTCGTGACGAGTTCTACCTTTGGCAACCACGTTGTTACATGGGGGCGTAGGTTGACCGAATGTCCGGTGGACATTCGCAGCGACCGTAGCGGCGCGCCACGGATGGGTGAGGCTCCGGTTTGCAACGCAAATTTAAGGTGACTTAACGTCACCTTAAAAGGAACGAACGGGCGTACAGGACGTACGCCCTGGCACTAACCAACATGGATGTTTCCGAATGCAATGACTCAACTACACGATGTGTTGGGTTTAGTCTGCCACTACATTTTATCATGTGCGTACGCGCAGCTATGCTGAGCATATACGAAAAAAGCCCACTCAATGAGTGGGCTTTTTTCGTGTAATGAGGAGCTCCGTAGCCGGCAAGGGACAGTGTGCTACTCTCACATGGGGGTAAATCACGCCAGGGCGAGGATTAAGTATCCTCGTCAGTGATTTACGGCTCGCCAGGGAGGGCGAGACTGGTGGCAGCACCAGGGATGGGTGAGGCTCCGGTTTGCAACGCAAATTTAAGGTGACTTAACGTCACCTTAAAAGGAACGAACGCGAGCATAGGAAGTGCGAGCTGGCACTACGCCACATGGAAGTGTGGGTTTGCATCAGCCCAAACGGGAACAAAGAGTCAACACTATTGAGAATGAGACACATATACGAAAAAAGCCCACTCAAATGAGTGGGCTTCTTCGTGTAATGAGGAGCTCCGTAGCCGGCAAGGGACAGTGTGCTACTCTCACATGGGGGTAAATCACGCCAGGGCGAGGATTAAGTATCCTCGTCAGTGATTTACGGCTCGCCAGGGAGGGCGAGAATGGTGGCAGCACCAGGGATGGGTTGTTACCCCTGCGCCAATGCAGTGCTTGCCGCTTCGTTCCCCACGATGGGTTGGGTTACCGTTGAAGTAGCATCGCAGGATGCTGCTTCTTAAAACAAAAAACCCCGCATGCGCGGGGTTTTTTGTTTTCGAATGAGGAGCTTGGCGGTGTGCTACTCTCACATGGGGAATCCCCACACTACCATCGCCGCTAACGTGTTTCACTTCTGAGTTCGGAATGGGATCAGGTGGTGCCACGTCGCTATGGCCGCCAAGCAAAAAAGGTTGTTACCGGCTGCGCCGATAACATAACAATTTGGGAAATCTGATATTCAATCAATCACTGAGTAACATGCTACTCTGACTTATACTTTCAATATTTAGCTTGTCTTTCTACAACCGTTCGCGCTAAAGCCGCTTCGGGTTGTATGGTTAAGCCTTTCGGGCAATTAGTACAGGTTAGCTTAACGCCTTACAACGCTTCCACACCCTGCCTATCAACGTTGTCGTCTTCAACAACCCTTCCAGACCTTAAAGGTCAGGGATGACTCATCTTGGGTTCGGCTTCCCGCTTAGATGCTTTCAGCGGTTATCCGTTCCGAACGTAGCTACCGGGCAATGCTATTGGCATAACAACCCGAACACCAGCGGTTCGTCCACTCCGGTCCTCTCGTACTAGGAGCAGCTCCCCTCAATCATCCAACGCCCACACCAGATAGGGACCGAACTGTCTCACGACGTTCTAAACCCAGCTCGCGTACCACTTTAAATGGCGAACAGCCATACCCTTGGGACCGACTTCAGCCCCAGGATGTGATGAGCCGACATCGAGGTGCCAAACACCGCCGTCGATATGAACTCTTGGGCGGTATCAGCCTGTTATCCCCGGAGTACCTTTTATCCGTTGAGCGATGGCCCTTCCATACAGAACCACCGGATCACTATGACCTACTTTCGTACCTGCTCGACGTGTCTGTCTCGCAGTTAAGCTAGCTTATGCCATTGCACTAA